>NZ_JAAGOV010000026.1:0-165879 GCF_010500785.1 Salipiger sp. PrR003 | reverse complement strand
GCCGGCCGGCTGCTGGTCAACGGGTTCCCGACCGGCGTCGAGGTCTGCGACGCGATGGTCCACGGCGGGCCTTACCCGGCCTCGACCAACTTCGGCGCCACCTCGGTGGGCACCCTCTCGATCCGCCGCTTCCTGCGCCCGGTGAGCTACCAGAACCTGCCCGACGCGCTGCTGCCCGGCGATCTGACGTAAGCCGCGCCGCACCCGAGACGCGCCCGCGCTGCCCGACCGGCGGCGCGGGCGTTTGCGTCTGGGCAGGCGTATTTGGAAAGTCGCGCGGGGCCCGGCGCGGGCCCCCGCCCGCAGCCCGGCTATTCCCCGATCAGCAGGAGTTCCGCGGTGATGCAGATCTGGTTGTCATGCGGGCGCAGGACGCCGGACACCGGCCTGCCGTCAAAGCCGACCGAGGCGACGTTGAGGATCACGCTGTCGCCGGTCAGCCGCCCGGCGCGCAGCAGCACCTCGGTGGCGTAGCTCTCGAGCTCATCGTGTTCGAAGCGGCTGTGCACGAGGCTGCCGATGCCCTCGATCCGGGCCTGGCCAAGCGGGGCACCAGCCTGCGGCAGCAGCGCGTGGGGGTCCTCGTTCGGGCGCAGGGTGCAGAGCAGGGCGGGACGCCCCTCTCCGGGCGCGCCCACCGCCGTGGGGGAAAAGAGATCGAAGCCGGTCTCCGGGTCCGCCGCGACGCTCAGCGTGGCACCGGTGAGGCCCCAGCCGTGCACCAGCACGTCTTCGGCAAGGGTCGACTGCTGCGCCAGGAGGTGGCCCATCCGCGGCTGCCCGTCCTGGCCGGACCAGAGCCCGTGGCAATGCACGAAGGGCGCGCCGTCCTTCACCCCCAGGTGCAGCCCGGCCTCGCTGAGCAGGGCGCCGTCGAGCACATGGGTCTTGCTGTACCAGGCGGCGCGCCCGTCTCCGGGGGCGGGGGCAGGGATGACATAGGCGAGCCGCGCGAAGGCGGCCTCGGTCAGCCGCAGGTAACCGGCCGAGAAACCCGCCTCGGCAAGCGCCTGCACCACCGCCTGCTCGACGGTGAGCCCCGCGGCGAGGCGCAGCTCCAGCTTCTGGGCACGGCAGGGCAGGGCGGTGAAGCGCCCGGACGCCCGGGGGCCCGGGTGCGCGAGCTGCTGCCGGAGGGTCATGGCGCCGGGCTCCTCTCCGGGTTCCGCTCCGGGGCGCCCGCCCCCGCCGTCGGCAGGTCGCCGCGCGCGACCAGCGCCTCGCGGATCATCTTCTTGGTGATCTTGCCATAGGCGCTTTTCGGCATCTCCTCCCAGAAGACCACGTGGCGGGGCAGCTTGTAGCGGGCGATCTTCGGGGTCAGCCAGCCCAGCAGCGCCTCGGGGGTCAACCCCGCGCCGCGCCCCACGCAGACCGCGACGCCGATCTCGCCCCAGACCGGGTCGGGCATGCCCAGCACGGCGACCTCCGAGATCTCGGGATGGAGCAGGATCTTCTCCTCGAGTTCGCGCGGGTAGATGTTCGAGCCGCCCGAGATGTACATGTCCGAGGCGCGCCCTGTCAGGTAGACGAACCCCTCGGCGTCCATGTGCCCCAGATCGCCGGTGAGGAACCATCCACCCCGGAAGCTCTTGGCATTGGCCTCGGGGTTGTCGAAATAGCCGGCAAAGACGGCGGGGCCGATCACCGCGATCTCGCCGGTCTCGCCCGGAACGACCTCATTCCCCTCGGCGTCCTGGATCTGCACCTGCATGCCGGTCCGGGCAAAGCCGCAGGAGCCGATGCGCATCGCGCCATCCTCCGCCGAGTGATGCGCGGGCGGCAGCACGGTGATATTGCCGGTGACCTCGCCGAGGCCGAAGTACTGCACCAGCTTCGGCCCCAGCACCTGCAGCGCGCGGATCTGGTCGGCGCGGTACATCGGAGCGCCGGCATAGATCATGTAGCGCAGGCTCGCATGATCGTGCTCGGCGACCGAGGGGTGTTCGACCAGCAACTTGACGATGGTGGGCACGGTGAAAAGGTTCGTGACCTTCCACTTGGCCACCAGTCCCCAGATCTCGTCAGGGTCGAACTTGGCCCCGGCGGGCAGGATCGTTTTCACCCCATGCGCCACCTGCGCCAGCTGGTGGATGCCCGCACCATGCGACAGCGGCGCGACGACGATCGAGGCGTCCTCCGGCCCGGTACCGGGCATCAGGTCGCACAGGTGGTTGGTGACGACAAAGGCCATCTGCCCATGGGTCAGCACCGCCGCCTTGGGCCGCCCCGTGGTGCCGGAGGTGAAGAAGAACCAGCAGGGATCGTCGCGCTGGACCGCCGCCTGCGGCGGGCGCTGGCCGAGGTGGGCGGCCACCAGCGCCTCGTAGCTCTCCCCCAGACCCTCGCCGATGCCGATCACGAAGCCGAGGCCGTCGCAGGCGGCGGCATGCTCGGGGAAGGCGGCCTCGCAGAGCATGCCCTTGGCCTGCGAGCTTTGAGCCAGAAAGGCAATGTCCTCGGGCGACTGGCGGAAGTTGGCGGGCACCCAGACCGCGCCGATGCGCCAGCAGGCGAACATCGCCTCGAACATCTGGTTGTTGTTGGCCGATTGCACCAGCAGCCGGTCGCCCTTCTGCAGACCGAACCGGCCCTGCAGCGCGGCGGCAAAGGCGGCGGAGCGCGCCTCCATCTCGGCCCAGGTCCAGGTCCGCTCGCCCCAGACGAAGCCGATCTCATCGGGGTGGCGGCGGGCGCTCTCGGTGAGGAAGTTGGCAAGGTTCATCACCCGCGTGGACACGGGGGGCAGGCCACCGGAGAGGTCGATGGTCATTTCACCCGCTCCAGGATCGACACGTAGTTGGTCACCGCTGCGCCGCCCATGTTGAACACGCCCGCGATCTCTGCGCCGGGGATCTGCATCTCGCCCGCCTCGCCGGCAAGCTGCATCGCCGCCATGACGTGCAGCGACACGCCGGTGGCGCCGATCGGGTGGCCCTTGGACTTGAGCCCCCCCGAGGCGTTGACCGGCAGCCTGCCGTCCTTGGCGGTGATCCCCTCGCGGATCACCCGCCCGCCCTGGCCGCGCTCGGCAAGGCCCATGGCCTCGTATTCCAGCATCTCGGCGATGGTGAAACAGTCGTGGGTCTCGACCAGCGACAGATCGTCGAGGCTCAGCCCCGAGGTCTCGAAGGCCTGCTGCCACGCCCGGCGGGCCCCGGCGAATTCCAGCACGTCGCGGCGCGACAGCGCCATGATCTCGTTGACGTGGCTGCGCGCGCGGAAGGCGATGGCGCGCTGCATCCCGGCCGCGGTGTCGGCATCGGCCAGCACCAGCACCGCCGCCCCGTCCGAGACCAGCGAGCAATCGGTGCGCCGCAGCGGCCCCGCGACGATCGGGTTCTTCTCGGAGACGGTGTTGCAAAAGGCGGTGCCGAAATCCTTGCGCATGTGCGCCAGCGGGTTGGCCATGCCGTTGGCGTGGTTCTTGGCGGCGATCATCGCCAGCTCTTCGCTCTTGTCGCCGTAGCGCTGGAAGTAGCTGCCGGCGATCTGCCCGAAGAGCCCGGCGAACCCGCCGCTGATGTCCGCCTCTTCCTTGCAGTAGCTGGCGCCAAGGAGGATGTCGCCGACCTCGGCCGTCGGGGTCGCGGTCATCTTCTCGGCGCCCACCACCAGCGCGATGCGGCCGCGTCCGGCGGCGATGAAATCCATCGCGCCGTGCAGGGCGGCCGAGCCGGTGGCGCAGGCGTTCTCATAGCGCGTGGCGGGGGTGTGGGCAAAGCGTTCATCGCCCATGGCGACCAGCGCGCCCTGGAAATCCTGCTGCGAGAACCCGTTGTTGAACACTCCGACGAAGAGCCCGTCGACATCCTCGGGGGTGATCCCGGCGTGCTCCAGCGCCTCGCTCACGGCGGCGGCCATCAAGCTTTCAGTGTCCGGGTGCTCGGACTTGCCAAAGGGTGTGTGGCCCCAGCCGACGATCTGTGGGTCTTGCATCATGTCCTCCTCAAATGCGGGTGCGCGCGGCGTAGAGCTGCGCGAGTGTCTGTTCGATCTCCTGCGCCGCGGCCTGCAGCTGTGCCACGAGCTCCTCGCGGCGCGGCTGCTGCATGCGGCTTTCGATGGCGGCCAGCGACAGCGCGCCGGCCAGCGCACCGTCCGGACGACGCAGCGCCACGCCAAGTCCCCACGAGTCGGGAAACACCAGACCCGGGTTCAGCGCGTAGCCCTGCGCCCGGGTCTCGGCGACGCGGGCACGAATCTGCGCGGGCGGCAGGCCGGGGTAGTCGGCCTCGAGTCGCGCGGCATTGGCGGCCAGCGCCGCCTCGACCTCGGCGTCGGGCAGGGCCGAGAGCATCGCCAGCGACCCCGCGCCGACCCCCAGCGGGTGCAGCCGCCCGGTCATCAGCGCGTATGTGCGGATCGGGTAGGTGCCCTCCTCGCGGTGCAGGCAGAGCGCCGAGAAGCCGCGCCGGACCGACAGGAAGGCGGCGTCCCCGGTCTGCTGCGCCAGTCGCGACAGGGGTTCGAAGGAGAGTTCCAGCAGCCCGTGCCGATGCGCCGCGAAAGTCCCGAGAATGTAGGATTCCTCGCCCAGGAAATAGCGCCGCGTCGCCTCGTTCTGCTCGACCATGCCGTTGCGGATCAGCGCCAGCATCAGCCGCCGCACGGTGGGTTTGTTGAGCCCCGACTCCGCGACCAGCTCACCCAGGCTTGCGCCCTCGAGCGGGCGGCGTCCGACCATGCCGAGAAGCGCCAGCGCGCGGTCGACGCTCTGGCTGCCGGCGAGACTGCCGGGGGTGCTGCCGTCCCTTGTGTGTTCCATAATATGGACCATCTAGGTCCATCTCCTCCCGCGGGACTTAGAAAAGTTGCCCCGTAATATTTTGATCCTTTCAGAATATTGCAAGTTGTTCTTGTCCGTGGCAATGAAACTGTTCCATGATGTGGATCGTCGTGCGGGGCAGGGAGGTCGCGCAGGGCGGGGCCGAGGGCGGCCCGAGACTCCTGGGAGGACAGAATGACTTTCGCGAAACTGGGCACCACCGCCCTCGCAACCGTGCTCGCCGGCGCACTGATGGTCGGCGCCGCTGCCGCCGAGACCCTGCGCCTGTCGCACAACACCGGCGACACCACCACCTGGCAGAAGGGCGCCGACAAGTTCGCCGAGCTGCTCTCGGAAGCCACCGATGGCGACATCACCGTGCGCGTCTTCCCGAACGCCCAGCTCGCCGGCGGCGACCAGATGCGCCAGGCCGAGATGGTCGGCCGCGGGGCGCTCGATCTCGTGGTGACCTCGGCGATCAACGTGACCCCGCTGGTGCCGGAGATGGCGGCCTTCTCGCTGCCCTACCTCTATGCCGATTACGACCAGGTCGATGCGACCACCCAGGGCGAGCCCGGCGCCAAGTTGGCCGAGATCCTCAAGGGCAAGGGCATCGTCGTGCTGGCCTGGGGCGAGAACGGCTTCCGCGAGGTGACCAACAACACCCGTCCGGTGAAGTCCCCCGAGGACATGAAGGGCCTCAACATGCGGGTCGCCGGCCCGATGTACATCGACGTGATGAATGCGCTCGGCGCCAACCCGCAGCAGATGCAGTGGGGCGAGACCCTGACCGCGCTGCAGCAGGGCGTGGTCGACGGGCAGGAAAACCCGATCGGTGCGGTGATCATCCCGCAGCAGGTCTACGAAGTGCAGAAGTATCTGACCACCTGGCACTATTCCTATGATCCGATCTTCATCGGCATCAGCCAGAAGAAGTGGGACAGCTACGATGCAGACACCCAGGCCAAGCTGAAGAGCGCCGCCGAAGAGGCGATGAGCTACCAGCGCGAGATCAGCCGCGAGGCCACCGCCTCGGGCATCGACTTCCTGCGCGAGAAGGGCATGGAGGTCTACGAGCCCTCCGCCGAGGAACTCGCGGCCTTCAAGGAAGCCACCCAGCCCGCCTTCGACGAATGGGCGGCCAAGGTCGGCCCCGAGCTGGTGCAAAGCTTCCAGACCGCCATCGACGGCGCGAAGTAACCCTCCGAAAACGGCGTGTCCCCGCGGGGACACGCCTTTCGTCCTGACCCACGCCTGCTGACAAGGGAGGGGCAATGGCCTTCATCCTGCGCGAGGCCGAGAAGATCATCTGCGCGGTGCTCTTCCTGGCCATGACCTTTCTCGGCTTTGCCAATGTGGTGGTGCGCTACGGCACGCATTACTCGCTGGCCGCCACCGAAGAGCTGCTGACCAACGGCTTCCTGCTGCTGACCATCTTCGGCGCGGCCATCGCCGCGCGGCGCGGCGAGCATCTGGCGGTGGGGCTGGTGCACGACATGCTGCCGCGCCCGGCGCGGCGGGTCGTGTTCGCGTTCTCGGTGCTGGCCTCGGCGCTGCTGCTGGTGCTCTCGGCGTGGTTCTCGTGGCAGGCGGTGGCCAACCTCATGGACAATGGCATGCGCTCCTACGGGCTGCAGATCCCGGCGTGGTACTATCAGGCCGCGGTGCCCTTCGGCTTCGCGCTGGTGCTGATCCGCTACCTGCAACACGCCTGGGTGGTCTGGCGCACCGGCGAGGACAACGAGGTGATCCCCGATGTATGATCTCTTCCCCGGCCTGCCCGCGGGCACCGAGATGGTGATCCTGTTCTTCCTCCTGCTGGCGCTGCGCGTGCCGGTGGCCTTCTCGCTGGGCCTGTCGGCGATCTACGCCATGTGGCAGATCGGTTTCGGGCTGGAGCTGGCGGGCGATCTCATTGCCACCGGCATCACCAAGTTCTCGCTGCTGGCCATTCCGTTCTTCATCCTTGCCGGTACGCTGATGGGCTCGCTTGGCATCGCGGAGCGGATGATCCGCTTCTTCCGCGTGCTGATCGGTGCAACCCCAGGCGGCATGAGTGTCGTCGGCACAACCGTGTGCCTCTTCTGGGGCGCGGTGAGCGGCTCCGGCCCGGCCTCGGTCGCCGCGATCGGGCCGATGATCATCAAGGGCATGGAAGAAGACGGTTATCCCAAGGCCTATGCCGCGGGTCTGGTCTGCACCGGCGCGGCGTTGTCGATCGTCATCCCGCCGTCGATCGGGCTGGTCATCTACGGGGTGATCGCCGAGACCTCGATCTCGCATCTCTTCCTCGCCGCCATCCTGCCCGGGCTGTTCATGGGCGTGATGATGCTGCTCACGCTGCCCTTCGCCAAGCCGCAATCCGGTCGCGCCGCCGCGCTGGAAAAGCTGAGCCCGATGCCGCATGCGGACAAGCCCTATGGGCAGCGCCTGTGGCTGTCGTTCAAGGACAGCTTCTGGGGGCTGATGACCCCCGTCGTCATCCTCGGCGGCATCTACTCGGGCGTCTTCACCCCCACCGAGGCCGCGCTGGTCGCCACGGTCTACGCGCTGCTGGTGGGCGGGCTGATCTACCGCACGCTCACCCTAGACGGGCTCTACAATTCGCTGTCCAACGCCGCCGCCTCTTCGGCCACGGTGATGCTCGTGGTCGCCTATGCCAGCCTTTTCGGCTGGGTGGTGACGGTCGAGGATCTGGTCGGCAGCTACTCGGGCGCCCTGCTCGGCCTTTCCGGCAACGAGGGGGTGATCCTGCTGGTCATCATGCTGATCCTGCTGATCGCCGGCATGTTCATGGATGCGGTGACGGTGATGTTCATCTGCCTGCCGATCTTCATGCCGGTGGTGCGCGAGCTGGGCTGGGATCCGGTCTGGTTCGGCGTGCTGGTGATGGTGAACCTCGCCATCGGGCTGATCACCCCGCCGGTCGGCATCAACCTCTATGTGGCCGCCAATGTCACCCGCCTGCCGATCGAGCGCGTCGCTCGCGGCGCCATGCCCTTCCTGCTGGTGTGCCTGATCGGGCTGGCGGTGATCGGTGCCTTCCCGCAGCTTTCCCTCGGCCTGCTCGGCCCCGCCAACTGAGGAGTCCTTTATGACCCAGAAGACAGCCATCGTCACCGGCGCCGCGCGCGGCATCGGGCTTGCGACCACCAAGCAATTCCTTTCCGAGGGTCGCCGCGTGGCGATGATCGACCGGGACGCCGAGGTGCTGATGGCGGAGGCCGGGCAGCTCGACAACGTGCTGCCGGTGGTCTGCGACGTCTCGCAGCCGGACCAGGTGGCGGCGATGATCGCCGAGGTGGCCGAAGCTTTCGGCCGCATCGACGCGCTGGTGAACAACGCCGGGGTCGCGGATTTCGGCCCCATCGAAGAGACCACCTTTGAGCGCTGGCGTACCGTCATGGCGACCAATCTCGACGGCGTCTTCCTCTGCTCGCAGGCGGCGATCCCGCACCTCAAGCAGGTGCAGGGCGCCATCGTCAACATCGCGTCGATCTCGGGCCTGCGTGCCTCGACGCTGCGGGTGGCCTATGGCACCTCGAAGGCCGGGGTGATCCAGCTCACCCAGCAGCAGGCGGCGGAGCTGGGCGAATACGGCATCCGCGCCAACTGCGTGGCGCCGGGTCCGGTGCGCACCAAGCTGGCCATGGCGGTGCATTCGCCCGAGATCATCGCGGCCTATCACGACGCCATCCCGCTCAATCGCTATGGCTCGGAGGATGAGATCGCCTCGGTGATCGTCTTCCTCTGCTCGGACAAGGCGAGCTACGTGACCGGGCAGACTATTGCCTCGGACGGCGGCTTCCAGTCGACCGGGGTGGGCCTTCCGGCGCTGCGGGTCTAACGCGCGCGGTTCAGGAACAGGCGGATCCAGCGGAAGACCAGCATCAGCGCCAGCGTGGTGGCGATCAGCCCGATCAAGTCGCCCACCGCGTAGATCGCCACGACCGCCACCGAGTCGTCGGGCAGGATATGCCCCGAGAACACCAGCGACTGGCCCGCGGAGTTGATCACCGAGGCCAGCGCCCCTGCCAGCAGCAGCCACTTCCAGTGAATTTGCGCCCGCTGACCGGCGTAGACGCGCCGCCCGGCCAGCGCCATGGCCTCGAAGGCGAGGGGCGCCGAGGCCGCCCCCACGGCGATGGACAGCAGGATCAGCGGCTGGGTCGGGGTGCTGATCTCCGCCGGCGTGAAGAGGGCCTCCGACAGGAAGGCGCCCAGAAACAGCGGCAAGAAGGCCCGCTTGCCGAGCAGCCAGGTCGAGAGCACCCGCACGCCATGCGGCAGGTAGGCCAGGCTGGCAAAGATGGTGAGCTCCGGCATGAGCCGCGACTGCATCGGGGTGATCAGAAGCGCGGTCAGGCCGTGTGCGAGGACATAGGCCAGGATCACCACGGAGAAGTTCTGCAGGACCGTCATGTCGGGCGCGCGCGGGGCAGGGGCTCAGCTCAGCGGCAGCGGCGCGCCGACAAGGTCGCTCCGCACGACGTAGGCCCGCGCCTTGGTGTCCGCCGCCCGTTCCAGGAGCCCGCGGTCGAGAAGGGTGCGGATGGCCCGGTAGAAGGTCGCCTGCGCGGAGGAGCGGACCAGCGCATGGTCGCGGATCTGCTCGGAGCTGATCACGTCGCCGGGCCGCTCGCAAAGTCCATGCGCGGCAAGGAGCACGTCGCGTTCCAGGCGGCTGAGATCTTCGAGACCGACATCGCGTTCGAGCTGGCGCAGCATCTCGCGAAGCTGAAGGATGGAGCTGAGTTTGTTCATGGCAGCAAGTCTTTGCGCAGCGCGGCCATGGGGTCAAGAAATGTCACAGGTCGCCGCCCAGTTAACTTTATCAATTTGATAATCTCTTGGAGTCAGGTGAGCTCCGTGCTACGCAACCGACGTGGCGTTAGGTCAAGAGTGCCTTTTTGACGAGTATCCGTGAGTGGTGGCGCCGCAGCTCATTTGAGAACCTTTCGCCTTGGTGCTTTCCGGCACCAAGGCTTTTCGTTTCGGGCTTCCGGGGACGAAGGGCCGGGATCCGGTCGTCGGACACGCAGGCGTCAGTCTGCGCCGTCCGTGGAGGCACGGCGCAGCAGGTAGGTGTCCATGATCCAGCCATGCTTGGCCCGCGCCGTCTGCCGCAGGGCGATGATCTCCTGCGCGACCTCGGCCAGCGGGCCGGAGCGGAGGATCTGCGCCGGGCTGCCGAGGTAGGCGCCCCACCAGATGTGCAGTCCCTCGGCAGGGAGCCCCGCGAAGCTGCATTCCCCGTCGAGCATCACCACCACGGTCTCCTCGCCCGCGGGCCAGCCCCGCGCGCGGAGGCGCCGCCCGGTGGTGAGTTTCACCGCGCCGTTCACGCTGTTGAGCGGGATCGCATGGGCGGCGGTCAGCGCCTGGATCGCGGTGATGCCGGGGACCACCCGCAGCCTTGGGGGCGGCTGGAGGCGCCCGGCGATGCGCAGCGTGCTGTCGTAGAGAGCCGGATCCCCCCAGACCAGCAAGGCGACCGGCCCCTCCGGCGCGCCGTGCAGCGCCGCGATCCAGCGCCGGGCGATCTCGTCGTGCCAGGCGGCGACGCGCTCGGCATAGGGGAGCGTCGGATCGCGCACGGGGTAGGTGAAGGTGCGGATCTCGGCGTTTGTGCCCGCGGCCTCGAGGATCACCTGGCGCAGCGCCCGGAGGTCGTCTTTCGCCTCGCCCTTCAGCGGCAGCAGGATGACGGCCGCGTCGCGCAGCGCCTGTACCCCCTCGAGGGTCACATGGCCGGGGCTGCCGGTGCCGATGCCGACAAGCCAGAGGTCCTGGATCATGGAGCTTTCCTTGCGGTGGGTGCCCGGCCCCGTTCTGGGGACCGGGCGCCTGGTCAGGCGGTATAGAGCCTTGGCGCGAAGAGCCGGCCGAGCCCGGTGTCGCGCAGCGATTTCGCGGCGGCGAGCGCGGCGAGATCGGCCAGCGGCTCGATCAGCAGCACCAGCATGTAGGCGCCGCCGAAGGTCAGCACCGCGCCGAAGGTCTCGGCCGAGATACCCTGGCCGTAGAAGACCCAGAAGGTGACCCAGGCGACGACCCCGGCCTGGAACACACCCGAGAGCTTCAGCACGTCGGCATAGCGCAGGTCCACATAGGCCGTGTCCGCGGGCACCACACGACGGGCGAGCGCCGCGGTTGCGAAGAGCGGCACCAGAAGCGTGGTGACATTGACGAAGTACATCGGCAGGTCGCTGGGCGCGAAGAACAGCCCCTGAACAAGCAGACCCAGCGCCAGACCCATCGCGGCGGGTGCGGCGCCGAGCAGCAGGAAGAGCGTCGAGCCGAGGATGAAATGCACCTCAGAGACACCCACCGGGAAGTGCGGCAGCACCTCGAAGAAGACGAAGGTGCCCACGGCGGCCATCAGCGTGCGCGCGGCAAGCGAAACGAGGTTGCTGCGCGCCGCGTCCTCTGCGGCGAGCTTGGCGGTATAGCCGGCGGCGCCTGCCGCGGTGACGGCGGCAAAGGCCAGTTTGGCGCCGTCGACGACGCCGGGTTCGATATGCATGATATTTCCTTTACGTGTGGCTGCCCCACCGGCAGCGAAATTGCCCATGAGGGCGGGAAAGGGGGTCGCATGGCAGGTCTCCTGACTCGCAGATCGTCGCGCCTCGGCCCTTCCCGGCATGCCTGCCAGTGGATCTTCCTCGGCGCTCCTCGCTTACAGTTGCGGGGGCAGTCCGGGCCTCTCACCCGGTTCCCTTGCGTCCCGTGCGGGACACCATGCGGGGTCGGCTCAGCGCCGGGCTTTGGTCTGGATGCGCGCCTCCTCTTCGGCTTGTGCGCGGGGGGCAGACGGCTCCTCCGCCGAGATCAGGTGAAAGAAGGTTCCCGTGACCTGCCCGCGCCGCGAGCCGGTCTCGGCCACCGGGGCGCCATCGGCATCGGCGACCTCGGCCAGCGGCGGGTCGGGTTGCTGCAAGATGGTGGAGTAATGGAACTCATGGCCGCGCAGCGCCGCCCCGGCGTCGAAGCCCGGCATCGGCGCGCGCAGCACCGCGCGGCGATAGCCCAAGTGGAACTTGCGGGTCTCATAGCTGGTGACGAGGCCCAGCAGGCCCGCCATTTCGTGCCGCGTGCCGCCTTTGTCGATCAGCCCCGCGCCAAGGGCCATGTAGCCGCCGCACTCGCCGTGGACCGGGCGCGTCTCGGCATGGCGGCGCAACCCGGCGCGGAAGGTCTCGGCGGCGGCGAGCCGCCCGGCGTGCAGTTCGGGGTAGCCTCCGGGCAGCCAGACCAGATCGGCCCCGGCGGCGGGCGGCTCATCGGCGATCGGAGAGAACGGCAGGACCTCGGCCCCGGCGGCGCGCCAGCCTTCGAGAAGGTGCGGATAGGTGAAGGAAAAGGCCGCGTCCTGCGCCAGCGCGATGCGCTGCGCCGGGGGCCTGGGCAGGGCCGGCGTTGCGCCGGGCAACGGCCCGCCCGCAGCAGCGGTGCGGAGCGCGGCAAGGTCGACATGCTCGCGCAGGAAGGCGGCGTACCCGGCGATGGCGGCTTCGAGGTCCGGATGCTCCACGGCCTGGATGAGCCCGAGGTGCCGCTCCGGCAGGGTCAGGTCGCCGCGCCGGGGCAGCACGCCGAGCACCGGCAGCCCGGCGCGCTCCATGCCGAGCCGCGTGAGCCGCTCGTGGCGGGGCGAGGCGACGCGGTTGAGAATCACCCCGGCGAAGGGCAGATCGGGCATGTACTGCCGGAACCCCAGCGCCGTTGCGGCGGCGGATTGCGCCTGCCCGCCCACGTCGAGCACCAGCACAACCGGCCAGCCCATCGCCCGCGCCGTCTCGGCGCTGCTGCCAAAGCCCTGCTGGCCGCGCGTCGCGACCCCGTCGTAGAGCCCCATCGAGCCCTCGGCGAGGCAGATGTCCGCCCCCGCCGCCTGCGCCGCGATCGCCTGCCAGAGGTGTGGTCCCATGGCCCAGCCGTCGAGGTTGAAGCTTAGCCGCCCGCTGGCAGCGCGGTGGAAGGCCGGGTCGATGTAGTCGGGGCCGGACTTGAAGGGCTGAACCGCCAAGCCGTCCTCGGCCAGCGCCCGCAGCAGGCCCAGCATCACCGTGGTCTTGCCGGTGCCCGACGAGGGCGCCGAGACCAGAAGTCCGGGAACCTCAGCCATCGATCTGCGCCTCCTGCTCGGGGGTCCAGCCACTCCACGGGCTCTCGGCGCTTTGCGGGCGGTGGCGGCGGTCGTAGTCCACCGCATAGAGGCAGCTCTCTTCAAAGCCCTCGCCCGCCAGCGCCGGTCCGACAAGGATGAGCGCGGTGCGGGTGATGCCCGCGCCGAGCTTGTCCTCGATGTCCGACAGCGTGCCGCGCAGGATCACCTCGTCCGGCCAACTGGCGCGGTAGACCACGGCGACGGGGCAGTCCGCGCCATAGGCGGGGGAGAGATCGGCAACCACCCGCGCGATGTTCTGGATCGACAGGTGGATCGCGAGCGTCGCGCCGGTGGCGGCGAAATTGGCCAGCGTCTCGCCCTCGGGCATCGACGAGGCCCGGCCCGGCGTGCGGGTCAGCACCACCGATTGCGCGAGGCCCGGCAGGGTCAGCTCGGCGCCGAGCGCGGCTGCGGCGGCGGCGAAGGCAGGCACGCCGGGGGTGACCGAGACCGGGATGCCGAGCGCCTTCAGCCGGCGCATCTGCTCGCCCATCGCTGACCAGACCGAGAGATCCCCCGAATGCAGCCGCGCCACGTCGTGGCCCGCGTCATGGGCGAGGCGGATCTCGGCGATGATCTGGTCGAGGTCCAGCGGCGCGGTGTTGACGATCCGCGCGCCGGGGGGGCAATGGCCAAGGATCGCCTCGGGGACCAGCGAGCCGGCGTAGAGGCAGACCGGGCAGCGCGCGATGATGTCGCGGCCGCGCAGGGTCAGCAGGTCGGGCGCGCCGGGGCCGGCGCCGATGAAGTGAACGGTCATGGATCGGGTCCTTCTGCCAGCGCGCAGCTGGCCATGCGGTCAGAGGAAATGACGCGCGCGCCAAGCAGACGTGCGCCCGGCCCGGCGGCGGCGAGGGCGGCGGCCTCGGCGACCGAGCCGGTGGCGCGTTCGGCGCGCACGCGGGGGGAGTCGGTTGCCGTGCCCTGCGCGGAGAGCTGGCAGGCCGGGACGCCAGCGACCGGCAGGCCGAGAGATCCGGCCAGGGCACGCAGGGCGGGGGCGTCTGCCTTGTCCTTGGCCGTGGCGAGACAGCCCGCCTCCCGCCCGGCGCGGGCCCGGTCATAGGCGTCGCGCAGGCTGGAGGCGCCCGCGCCCTGCCGGAATCCGAAGCCCGCGACGATCATGTGACGTGGCTCCATTGCACGATGGGATAGGCCGCCTTCCAGCCGCGTTTCGGGCCGAGGGGCTGGGCGGACGACAGTTCGATGCGCAGCAGCGCGCCGCCGCGCCGCGCCTGCGCCTCGGTCAGCAGCGCCTCGGACTCCAGCGTCACCGCGTTGGCGACGATCCTTGTGCTCCCGGGAAGATGCGTGTCCAGCCACTCCAGCAGGTCGCGCGTCAGGCCGCCGCCGATGAACACCGCGTCGGGGCGTTCGAGTTGCGCCAGCGCCGCGGGGGCAGAGCCTTCGACCACCCGCAGCCGCCCGGCGCCGAGCCGGGCGGCATTGGCGGCGATCCGGGCGGCGCGCTCCGGGCGCGGCTCGACGGTGCTGGCGTCGAGAGTGGGATCGCAGAGCAGCCACTCGATGCCGATCGAGCCCGAGCCGCCGCCGATATCCCACAGGTGCTCGAAGGGGCGCGGGGCGAGGGCCGAGAGGGTGAGCGCGCGGATGGGGCGCTTGGTGATCTGGCCGTCGCTCTCGAACCAGCTGTCGGGGCGGCCGCTGGCGAGGGGCAGCACCGCGCCCTCTCCGGCCACCGCGACGGCGGCACAGACGGGGTGGGTGAAGCTGCGCTTGGGCAGGGCCTCGGCGCGCGCCTCGGTGCGCCGCTCGCGGGGGCCGCCGAGCGCTTCCATAACGGTGATCCCGGAGGCGCCGAAGCCCTCGGCGGCAAGGTAGTTCGCCAGGGCCCGCACCGCCGCGCCGTCGCGCAGCAGCACCAGCATCCGCCGTCCCGGCGCAAGCCGCGGGCGCAGCCGCGACAGCGGCGCGGCATGCAGGCCGAAGCACTCGGTGCTCTCCAGCGGCCAGCCCATCCGCGCGGCGGCGAGCGAGAAACTCGAGCGGCCCGGAAAGGCCTGCCAGTCGCCGCGCTCCAGTTGCCGCGCCAGCACCGCGCCGGCACCGAACCAGAAGGGATCGCCCGAAGCCAGCACCGCAACCCGCTGCCCGCGCAGCGCCAGGAGCTGCGGAATGCCCTCGGCAAAGGGCACGGGCCAGGCGATCCGCCTTGCGCCCGCCTCGGGGAGCAGCGACAGGTGCCGTTCGGGTCCCATGACGATGTCGGCTGCCGCGAGCGCGGCACGGCTTGCGGAGCAGAGCCCGTCCGGGCCATCTTCGCCGAGCCCGACGATCGACAGCCAAGGGACTTCGGACGTGACAGCCTCAGACATGGAGCCGAACCTTCTGGTGCTCGGCGGCACCGCCGAGGCGGCGCGGCTCTGCCGGGCGCTGGCCGGGGCGGGTTTGCGCGGCACGGTGTCGCTGGCGGGGCGCGTGGCCAGTCCGGCGGCGCAGGCGCTGCCGCTGCGCATCGGCGGTTTTGGCGGGGCAGAGGGGCTGGCAAGCCACCTGCGAGCCGAGCGCATCACCCATGTGATCGACGCGACCCACCCTTTCGCGGCGCAGATGAGCGCCAATGCCGTCGCCGCCTGCCGGGCGGCGGGCGTGCCGCTGATCGCGCTCACCCGAGCGCCCTGGGAGGAGACCGCCGCAGACCGCTGGATCCGGGTGCCGGACATGGCTGGGGCTGTCGCTGCGCTCGCCGGTCCGCGGCGCCGCGTGATGCTGGCCGTGGGCCGCATGCATCTGGCGGACTTCGCCGCACAGGCGCAGCATGTCTACCTGCTGCGGCTCGTTGACCCGCCCGAGGCACCTCTGGTTTTTCCCGATCATCATGTGGTGGTTGATCGCGGCCCCTTCGGTCTCGAATCCGACCGAAGGCTGATGCGGGAGCACCGGATCGACCTCGTGGTCTCGAAGAATTCCGGCGGCAGCGGGGCCTTTGCCAAGATCGCGGCGGCGCGCGAACTGGGCCTGCCGGTGATCATGATCGACCGGCCCGCCATCCCGGCGCGGCGCGAGACGCATGAGGTGGACGGGGTGCTGCGCTGGCTGGATCATGCGGGCACCGACCTCGGGGTGTAGACGAAGGCCGCGCCATCACGGGGGATCACCCGCGTGGTCGAGGCCCCGACAATGACCACCGTGCGCATGTCGGCCATCTCGGGGGTGCAGCGGTCGAGAGGGACCACGCGGATCGCTTCTTCCGGGGTCGAAACGGCGCGGGCAAAGATCACAGGGCGGGCATCGCCGCAGGCCTGCTGCAGGACATCCAGGGCTTTCGCGAAGCCCTCGGGCCGGGCCTTGGAGCGCGGGTTGTAGAAGGCCATGGCGAAATCGGCCTCTACGGCGAGACGCAGGCGCTTTTCGATCAGCGACCAGGGCTTGAGGTTGTCGCTGAGGTTGATCGCGCAGAAATCATGCCCCAGCGGCGCGCCCGCGCGGGCGGCGGCGGCGAGCATCGCGGTGATGCCGGGCAGCACCGCGATGTCGAGCGCGCGCCACTCTGGTGGGCCCGCCTCGACCGCCTCGAACACCGCGGCCGCCATGGCAAAGACCCCGGGATCGCCTGAAGAGACCACGACGACCGAGCGGCCGGCGCAGGCCATCTCGAGCGCGTGGCGGGCGCGGTCCAGCTCGACCCGGTTGTCCGAGGCATGCAGCGTCAGGCCGGGGCGCGGCGTGACGCGGGCGACATAGGGGATATAGCCGACCACATCCGTCGCCTCGGCCAGCGCGGCAGTGACCTCTGGGGTGACCAGTGCCTCCGATCCGGGGCCGAGCCCGGCGATGACCAGCCGTCCGCTCATGGCCGCCGCCCCTGTCCGTGCACCAGCACGATGGAGAAATAGGGCGTTACCCGGCCCTCGGCCTCCGACAGGCGCTGCACGGACTGGCCCGGCATCGCGGCATGTTCCACCAGCCAGGCCTCCTCGAAGCGCCCGGCGGCGCGCAGGGCGCGGCGGACCTTGTCGATGTTGCGGCCGATTTTCATGATCACCAGCGCGTCGGCATTGCGCATCTGCCGCACCAGCTCGGCCTCGGGCAGGGTGCCCATGAGCGTGCTCATCACGTCGTCGCCCCAGGTGATCGGCAGGCCGGTGGCGCACCAGGCGGCGGCCATGCCGGGGATCGCCGGGATCACCTGCAGCGGCGCATGGCCCTTGAGCCGGGTGAAGAGATGCATGAAGGAGCCGTAGAAGAACGGGTCGCCCTCGGCGAGCACCAGCACCTCGTGGCCCGCCTCCGACAGGGCGCGGAGCTTCGCGGTACAGCCCTCGTAGAAGGCCGAGAGCAGCGCGTTGTAGCGCGGATCGGTGAGCGGGATCTCGGTGGTCACCGGGTACTCCATGGCGATCTCGATCACGTCGGGGCGCAGCATCCCCTCGACGATGCGCCGGGCCTGTCCGGGTCGCCCGGCCTTGCGGAAATAGGCCACGTGGCGGGCCTTGCGCAGCAGCCGGTCGGCGCGCACCGACATGAGGTCGGGATCGCCGGGGCCGAGGCCGACGCCCCAGATCGTGCCCTGCACCCGCGCGCCTACCTCTGCGCTGGCCTCTGCGCGGATTTCCCCCTGAGCGTTCATTCGGCGCGGCTCGCGATGGCGTTGATCGCCGCGACGGTGATCGCGCTGCCGCCAAGCCGCCCCTCGACGAGGACGCACGGCACGGGCTGCGCCTGCCAGAGCGCGTCCTTGCTTTCCACCGCGCCGACGAACCCGACGGGGCAGCCGATGATCGCCGCCGGGCGCGGGCAGGCCGGATCCTCGAGCATGTTCAGCAGGTGAAAGAGCGCCGTCGGGGCATTGCCGATGGCCACCAGCGCACCCGCGAGCTGGGGCCGCCAAAGCTCGAGCGCCGCCGCCGAGCGGGTGGTGCCCATGGCGCGGGCCAAGTCGGGCACGCTGGGGTCGCGCAATGTGCAGAGCACCGGGTTGTCGGCGGGCAGGCGCGGGCGGGTGACGCCCTCGGACACCATCCGCGCATCGCAAAGGATCGGCGCGCCCCGCGCCAGCGCGGCGCGGGCGGCGGCGGCGAAGCCCTCGGAGAAGCGGATGTGCCGCTCGAGCCCGACCATCCCCGCCGCGTGGATCATCCGCACGGCGATGGGCTCCTCGTCGCGCGAGAACCGCGCGAGATCGGCCTCGGCGCGGATCGTGGCGAAGCTCTGGCGGTAGATGGCCGCGCCATCCTTTTCGTAGTCATAGGGCATCAGGGCTGTCCCGATAGGAGGGTGGGAAGATCGTCGAGTTGTGCGGGAGACATGCCGGTGCGGGCGGGGGTGTCCCAGGGCGCGCCATGTTCCACGAGGTCGAAGCCGCCCTGCCGTCCCACCAGCGTGACATCGGCGCCGCGCGGCAGGGCGCAGCCCTTGGCGCAGCCCGAGACGTGCAGCGTGCCGCGGACCTTTGGTGCCAGCCGGGCCGCGAGCGCGCGGGTGGGCACGGTCGCCTGCGGGCAGAAGGGGGCGCCCGGGCAGGCGTGGGCGGTCAGGAGCGCGCTGCCGGGGGCGGTGACGAACCCGGGGGCGGCGGTGTCGGCGTGGCCGCCGCGCAGGCAGAGGAGCCGGCCGGTCATCAATCGCACCGCCCGCGCGCCGCTGGTTTCGACAAGCTCCGCGAGCACGCTGGCCTCCATGCTGCCAAAGGGCACGCCAAGCAGCCGGTCCCCCTCCATGCCACCGGGTTCAGGGCAGGCCCCCGCCGCGCGCGGTGCGGTGCCCCGCCATGTCTGCGGAAGCGAGACCTGCCGCAGATGCCGCGCCATGCGCCCCGCCTCGGGGCCGCCGGTGGCGACGAACCAGCGGGCCAGCTCGGCAAGGGCCGCCATCGCGCCCGCTTCCGAAACCGCACACCCCGTTGCCGCCCCGTCGGCGCGCAGCAGCAGCGCCCCCGCCGGGTCCAGCTCGAAGCGGAAATCGGCAGACCCCGGGGCAAGCTGCCCCTGCGGCCCGGTGTCGAGCGCAAAGCCCATCTTGGCGGGCAAGGGCGGCAGCGCGGGCAGGGTCTCCAGAAGCGCCGCGTGAAGCCGGTCGGTCAGATCGCCCGCGCGCCAGCCCGCGGGCATCAGGATATTGCGCCGCGCCTCGACCGCCGGGTCGGCGTCGATCAGCCCTAGCGCGTCCAAACCCTCCAGCAGCGCGGGGAAGGCGGCCTCGGGCACCCCGCGGATCTGCAGGTTAGCGCGGGAAGTCAGCTCCAGCGTTCCGTTGCCATGGGTCCGCGCGAGATCGCAAAGCGCCAGCGCCTGCGCGGCGCTCAGCTCGGCGCGGAACGGGCGCACCCGCACCACCAGCCCGTCGCCCGAGAGCATCGGGCGGTGCGCGCCGGGGCACCAGCCCTTGACCAGCGGGGCGCTCACGACCGGTCCTCCAGCGCGGCGATCACCGAGTTCCGGCGGCTGTCCCAGAGCCCGGCCTCGCGCAGTGCGCGGAAGCGTTCGAGCATCGCCGCATGGGCGCCGGGGTTGGCGCCGCGCAGGAAGGCCTCGGTTTCGGGATCGCCGAGCGTCGCCGCGTGATAGAGGTCGAACAGATGCCCGCCGACCGCCCCCGCCAGATGCGCGAAGGCGGCCATGTGCTCGAGCGTCGCGGCGATCTCGGCGGCGCCGCGGAAGCCATGGGCGCGCATTCCGGCGATCCAGCGCGGGTTGGCGGCGCGGGCCTGCACCACGCGGGCGATCTCTTCGGGCAGGGCGCGGGCGCGGGGGCGCGCGGGGTCGGTGCTGTCGAGATGGTAGAGTGCGGCCTGCCCGCCAGTCGCGGCCTGTGCGGCGGCAAAGCCCGCCTCATGCGCGGCGTAGTCGGCGGCGAGCAGCAGGTCGGTCTCGGGCAGGTCCTGAAGGTGCACGAAGGCCTCGGCCTGCGCGACGCGGGCGCGGATCCCGGCCTCGTCGCGGGTCGCGCCCGCGCCGTCCAGCGCACAGGACGAGGCGTCGAGCCAGGCCTCCCCGGCGGCGCGTCGGGCCCCGTCATCGTAGCTGTCCAATGCCGCGCCCATGCCCAGCCCGAAGCTGCCCGGCGCCGGGCCGTAGACCCGCGCGCCCGGCGCGGTCCCGGCATAGGGGTTCCACTCCGGCGCCTCGTCGCGCGCCGCCAGCGCGGCGACCGCTGTCGCGAAGAGCCCCGAGAGCGTGGGGAAGACATCGCGGAACAGCCCCGAGACCCGCAGCGTGACGTCGATGCGCGGGCGGTCGAGCTCGGCGATCGGCAGCACCTCGAGGCCGCAGACCCGCGCCGAGCCCTCGTCCCAGACCGGCCGCACGCCCAAGAGGTGCAGCGCCATGGCGAATTCCTCGCCGGCGGTGCGCATGGTGGCCGACCCCCAGAGATCGACGACCAGCCCGCCCGGCCAGTCACCGTGGTCCTGCAGGTGGCGGCGCATCAGCTCTTCGGCCAGCCGCACCCCCTGCGCATGGGCGGCGCGGCTCGGCACCGCGCGCGGGTCGGTGGTGTAGAGGTTGCGCCCGCTCGGCAGCACGTCGCGCCGCCCGCGCCAGGGCGACCCCGAGGGCCCCGCCTCGATCCGCCGACCATCGAGCGCGGCGATGAGCGCGGCCCGTTCGGCCTGCACCGAGGCGCGGATCTCCGGCTCGGTGCAGCCCGGCGGCGGGCGGCCCCAGACGTGCAGCCCCGCGCCGAAGCGGCTCTCCTTGATGTCGCAGACGAAGCGGTCGATGCGGGGGATCGCCTCGGCGGTGGAGGCGGCCTCGCCGAGCCCCAGGTCGGCCTCGACGCCGCGGGCGCGGGCCTCGGCGCGGATGTCGGCCTGCAGCCGGTCGCGGCGGCGCGGGTCGAGCCCGTCGGCGGTGGAGAACTCGTCGAGCAGGCTTTCCAGGTGGGTCAGCCGGTCGGGGATCTCGCTCGCGGCGAGCTGCGGCGGCAGGTGGCCGAGGGTGAGCGCGCCGATGCGCCGCTTGGCCTGCGCCGCCTCGCCGGGATCGTTGACGATGAACGGATAGAGCACCGGCAGCGCGCCGGTCAGCACCTGCGGCCAGCAGGTCCCGGAGAGGGCGACAGCCTTGCCGGGCAGCCATTCCAGCGTGCCGTGGGCGCCGATATGCACCAGCGCGTCGGCGCGGGTCTGCAGCCAGAGGTAGAAAGCGACATAGGCATGGCGCGGCACACGCGCGAGATCGTGGTACTCGCCCGCGCGCGCCGCCGGGGTGCCGCGCTCGGGCTGCAGGGCGATGAGGCAGGGGCCAAGTTCCAGCGCCGCGACCCGGAAGGCGTCGCCGTCGATCTGCGCGTCCGCCTCGGGCGCGCCCCAGGTGGCGGTGATCTGCTGCCGAAGGCGCTCCGGCAGCTGGGCCAGCGCCGCGCGGTACTCCGCCAGCGGCAGCCGCAGGCTGCGGTCCTGCAGCGCCGCCTCCAGATCAGCACCCGGCTCGGGCACCGCGTATCCCGCCGCGCGCAGGTCCTCGAGGATGGCCCGCGCCGAGGCCGGGGCGTCGAGGCCGACCGCGTGGCCGAGGTTCCAGTCCTTGCCGGGGTAGGTCGAGAGGATCAGCGCCACCCGGCGCTCGGCCACAGGCCGTGCCGCCAGGCGCAGCCAGCCCATGACCCGGGCAACGGCGGCGGCGATCCCCGGACCGTGAGGGCGGTGCAGGGTGCGGGCGAACTGCAGCTCCGGGTCTCGCTCCCCGTGCGCCTTGAACGAGACAACCCCGGCCAGAAGCCGCCCGTCGACCTCGGGCAGCACCACGTGCATGGCCAGATCGGCGGGCGAGAGCCCCCGGTCCGCCGCGCCCCAGGCCTCTTCGGTGGAGGTTGCGAGGGCCACCTGGAAGACCGGCACGCCCGCGGCGTCGAGCGGCGAGCCCGCCGCGCCGCGCCCGCTGAAGGCGGTGGCGCTGACGATGGCGTCGGGGCAGAGCCTGGCCACGGCCTCTTGCAGCGCCTCCGCCGCGCCGGGCGCTTTCAGCGAGGGGGCGAAGAGTCCGACCACCTCGCAGCCCTCGGCCCGGAAGGCCGCGAAGAGTGCGGCGATGGGGGCCATGTCCGCCGCCACCAGGTAGGCGCGGTAGAAGACGACGAGAATCCGTCGCCCCGTCTTCTCGTTCCAAATGCGCCGGGGAGCGCGAGGGGCGGCGCTCCTCGGCTCATCAAGTGACTCGGGCCCGGTCTCGGGTGTCCACAGGCCCACCTCGGGCAGGGCGCGCGCGCCGCGCACCGGGGGCGCGCCGAGGCCCGAGGCCAGCGCCAGTTGTGCCAGCGCCGCCTGCGCCGCGGCGGGGCCGCCGGTGTCGCAGAGCCGGGCAAGCTGGCGCAGGGTCGAGAGCGGCAGAGTCGAGACCTCGTCGAGCCGCGGGTCGGGGCGGCCGTCGGCGGGCAGCACGGCAAGGGCGATCCCCTGCCGCTGCGCCAGCGCCTGCAGCTGCAAGAGTCCGTAGTCCCAATAGGGCCGCCCGCCGATCAGCCGCACGAGGATGCCCTTGGCGCCCGCAAGCGTGCGCTCCACGTAGGTGTCGACCGACAGCGGATGGCGCAGCTGCGCGAGGTTGGCGAGGCGCAGCGAGGGCAGGCTTCCGCCGCTCTGGTGCCAGGCTTCCGCGAAGGCCCCGAGGTCGCTGTCGGAGAAGGACAGCACCACGAGATCCGCCGGATCCTGCATCAGGTCCGTCGGGGTCTCGAGGTCCTCGAGCCCGTGGCTTTCGCGGAAGACGACGTGCATCTGCGGCGCGGCCTAGAGGGCCGGATCGAGCACTGCGCGGCTCAGGGCGGCGCGGATCTCGTCTTCGCGGATGTCATCATGCTCGGCGATCACCACCAGCCGCCCGGCGCGGGCCTCGCCCGGCTGCCACATACGGTCGAACTGGTGCCGCACCCGCGCGCCCACGGCCTGCACAAGCAGGCGCATCGGCTTGCCCGAGACCGCCGCATAGCCCTTCACCCGCAGGATGTTGTGGCTGCGGGCGAGCCCCTCGATGGCGTGGACCAGCTGCGCGGGATCGGCGAGCTCGGGAAGGTCGACGGTGATCGACTCGAACTCCTCGTGGTCGTGGTCGTGCGGGGTGTCATGGTGGCTGGGCCGGGCGTCGAGATCGTCCTCGGCGGCGGCACCGAGCCCGAGGATGATCCGCGGGTCGACCACGCCTTCTGCCACTTCGACCACCGGCATCGGGCGCGGCGCCTCGGCGGCGATGACCTCGCGGGCACGGGCCACGGCCTCGGCGCCGGCAAGATCGGGCTTGGTCAGCAGCACGATGTCGGCGCAGGCGATCTGGTCCTCGAAGACCTCCGACAGCGGCGTCTCGTGATCGAGGCTCTCGTCGGCGGCGCGCTGTGCGTCCACCGCCGCCACGTTGGGGGCGAAGCGGCCCGCTGCGACCGCCTCGGCGTCGGCGAGCGCGATGACGCCGTCGACGGTGATGCGGGCGCGGATCTGCGGCCAGTCGAAGGCCTGCAGCAGCGGCTTCGGCAGCGCGAGGCCCGAGGTCTCGATGAGGATGTGGTCGGGGCGCGGCTCGAGCGCCAGCAGCGCCTCGATGGTGGGGATGAAATCGTCGGCCACGGTGCAGCAGATGCAGCCGTTGGCCAGCTCGACCACGTTCTCGGCGGGGCAGTCCGGGATCGCGCAGCCGCGCAGGATCTCGCCATCGACGCCGACGTCGCCGAATTCGTTAACCACCACCGCGAGCCGCCGCCCGCCCGGGTTGCGCATCAGGTGGCTGACGAGGGTGGTCTTGCCCGAGCCGAGAAAGCCGGTGATCACGGTGACGGGGAGTTTCGTAAGATCGGCCATGTTCAGCGGTCCTGTTGCTTGGGCGCGGGGGTAAGCGGGGGGATGCGGGCGACGCAGTTGCGCTTGAAATGCTCGGGGCGCTGGCGCCAGGGGATCACCCCGTCGGGCGCCGCGTGGTATTGCGCGGCGCCGGCGAGCAGCATCTCGGGATGCGCGGACTCGTCGACGTTGGCGAAGACGTAGGTCCACTTCTCCGCCCCGCCGCGCAGCGCGACGGTGCAGCCGAAATCGCAGTTCTGCAGGCAGTCGGTGGCGGTGATCCGCACCCCTTCGGGCCGATCGAGCGCGGTGATCTGGTCAAAGAGCGCCTGACCGGGGCGCCGCGCGTCCTCTGGGGTCACCCCCGCCCGGCGGCAGGTCACGCAGACCAGCAGTTCGGTGTCACTCTCCTGACGCGTGTGCGCGCAGTCCATCATTCGTGTCGCCTCATCCATTGGGCGCACAGGGGTAACGGCGGAATGGATCCCGGGCATGGGAACACCCCGACACCGGCACACCCCGTCCGGTCTCAAAAGTCATGGCTGGCAGGTCTCCCGGCTCACGGAATTCAGGGCGTTTGGCCCAGCAGGCGCTCTGCCTTCCCAGCCCGATGGCCAGTGGCTTTCCGAGCGCCCTTTTCCGTTCACGGTCGCGGGGGCGGCTGTGCCTGACCGCGATCACTCGCGGCTGCACATTCCCTTTTCACCCGTTTACACGGGCACCAGCGTGGGGTCAGATCGCCCGGAAATCCGACCCCTGTCAAGACCGGAGAGAGCAGCATGAACGATGAGACCAACACCCGCCACGCGGAAAAGATGAAGAAAATCAAGGCTGCGCGGGACCGGATGATGGCCGGGAAAACCGCTGAAAAGGGCCTCATTCTCGTTCATACCGGCCCCGGCAAGGGCAAGTCGTCGTCGGGCTTCGGGATGATCCTGCGCTGCATCGCCCATGGCATGCCCTGCGCCGTGGTGCAGTTCATCAAGGGCAACTGGGTCACCGGCGAGGCGAAGATGATCCGCGAGAAATTTGCCGATGAGTGCCGCTTCTTCGTCTCGGGAGAGGGCTTCACCTGGGAGACGCAGGACCGCGCGCGCGACATCGCGGCGGCGCAGCGCGGCTGGCAGATCGCGCAGGAACAGATCCTCGATCCCGAGGTGCGCTTCGTGCTGCTCGACGAGATCAACATCGCGCTGCGCTACGGGTATCTCGATATCGACGAGGTGGTCGGCTTCCTGCTCGAACGGAAACCGGAGATGACCCACGTCTGCCTGACCGGGCGCAACGCCAAGCCCGAGCTGATCGAGGCGGCGGACCTGGTGACCGAGATGACGCTGGTCAAGCACCCGTTCCGCGACGGGATCAAGGCGCAGCAGGGCGTCGAATTCTGAGCGCTCAAAGCGTGGCGAAGGCCGCCTCGAGCTGTGCCCAGCGGTCCGAGGGCGGCAGGCCGAGGCGGATCCAGCGCTCGGAATAGGGGAAGATGCGGGTCCAGACATGGCTCTGGGCAAGGCGGTCCTGCGCCGCCAGCGCGTCCGGGGCGGCGTAGGTGCGGAAAAGCGGCGTGCTGCCGACCAAGGCCCAGCCGGTCCCCTGCGCCAGGGCGTCGAGCCGCGCGGCGTCGCTGGTGAGGCGCGCGGTGGTCTCCGCCTGCCACTGGCGGTCGGCAAGCGCCGCCGAGGCGATCTCGATCGCCGGGCCCGAGACCGGCCAGGGCCCGGCAAGCTCGGCCAGCCGGTCGCCGAGCGCGCCTTGCGCCAGCGCGAACCCCAGCCGCAGACCGGCCAGCCCGTAGAACTTGCCGAAGGAGCGCAGCACGATGACGTTCGGCAGGCCTCCGTCGAGGCGCGGCGCGATGGAGCGCCCGGGCTCGGGATCGGCAAAACTCTCGTCCACCACCAGCAGCCCGACCCGCGCTGCCAGCGCACAAAGCGTCTCGGGATCGCTGTGCCGCCCGTCGGGGTTGTTAGGGTTTACCACCACGGCGATATCGGCGCCGTGAAGGGCCGCGAGGCGGGTTGTCTCGGTCACCTGCCAACCGCCCGCGCGCAGCGCCGCCGCATGCTCGTTGTAGGTCGGCCCCAGCACCGCCGCCCGTCCGGGCGCGCGCAGTGATGGCACCAGCTGGATCGCCCCTTGCGCGCCATTGACCGGCACGATGCGCGCCGGGCAGGCATAGGCGGTGCGCGCCGCGGCGATCAGACGCGCCATCTCGGTGCGGCGCGGCAGCACGGCCCAGGCCTCGGCCGGGATCTCCGGAACCGGGTAGGGGTCGGGGTTGATGCCGGTCGAGAGATCCAGCCAGCTCGCGCGGTCTCCGCCGAAGCGCGCCATGGCGGCATCGAGGTTGCCGCCGTGATCCCTGGAGGGGCCGGCGGGCGGGGCGAAGGGCGGGTCGGGCAGGGTGTCCATGGCGCTCACTCGAACAGGACCAGCGCGGCGAGCGCAAGGGCACAGAGCGCCATGGCCCGGCGATAGAGGCGCAGCGCGCGGCTGAGACCCTGCGGCGTCGGATCGGGGGCGCCGGCGTTGAGCCAGGGCTCCTCGGCGATCCGTTCGCCATAGACGCGCGGCCCCGAGAGACGGACATCCAGCGCCGCTGCCATGGCGCTCTCGGGCCATCCCGCGTTGGGCGAGCAGTGCTTGCGCGCATCGCGCCCCATCACCCGCAGCGCCGCGGGCAGGCGGCGGCCGCTGGCGAGGGCGAAGAGCACCCCGGTGAGCCGCGCCGGGAGCCAGTTGGCCACGTCGTCGAGCCGGGCCGCGACCTTGCCGAAGGCCTCGTAGCGGTCGTTGCGATGGCCGATCATCGAATCGAGCGTGTTCACGGCCTTGTAGGCGGCGATCCCCGGCAGACCCACCACCGCCCCCCAGAAGAGCGGCGCGACGATGCCGTCCGAGCTGTTCTCGGCGAGGCTCTCTGTCGCGGCGCGGGCGATCCCCGCGGGGTCCAGCTGTGCCGGGTCGCGCCCCACGATCATCGAGACGGCGTGGCGGGCGGCCCCGAGATCGCCCCGCGCCAGCGGCGTGGCGACGGCGGCAACATGCGCGTGCATCGCGCGCAGGGCGATCAACGGCCAGGCGAGCACCGCGCCGAGGAGGCTGCCCGCAACGCTGTCCGGCAGCAGCGCCTGCACGGCAACAGCGGGCAGCGCGGCAAGGGCGACGGTCGACAGCGTGGTCAGCGCCCCGAGCCAGAGCCTGCGCCTCCGGCTACCCCGGTTGAGCCGCCGCTCCAGCGCCGAGATCGCCTTGCCCAGCCATGTCACCGGATGGCCGATCCGCACGTAGAGCCGCTCCGGCCAGCCTAGCAACAGATCGAGCACCATCCCCCCCAGCATCATCAGCGCAAAGCTCATGCCGCGCCCGTCCCGAAGGTCAGCACGCCGGTGAGCCCGGCCTCGGCCAATGCCGCGGCGCCCTGTGCAGGCAGGGTGCCGGGGGCAAAGATCAGCCCCCGCGCCGAGCCGGTGTGGGCGCGCAGCCAGCCGAGCGCGCCAAGCTCGCGTGCCAGCTCGGGCAGCGGGTCGGACTGCGCAAGGGAGGGGCCGCGCCGCGCGGTGCACCGCCGCGCCGAGGCACTGGCAAGGCGCGCACAGGCGGTCAGGTCGCGCCGGGTGACGGCGGCTGCCCATGCGTCGACCAGATCGGCGATGTCGTCGAAATTCTCGTCCCCGGGGTCGGTGCGATGCGGCGCGCCCCAGAACCCTCCGAGGATGTGGCAGGCGGGCGGCGCGGGCATCTGGCGCAGGATCCGCCCCTCTCGCGAGGCCCAGAGCAGGGCGTCCGGCCGGGGGAACATCAGCGGATCGCTGGCGCCCTCGACCGCGAGGCAGGCCGCGGCGAGGCGCTCGGCGCTGACAGTGACACCCGCGGCGCGGGCCAGGGCGACAAGCGTCGCGGTGGAGGCCCCGGCGCCGCCTCCGAGCGGGGCGGTCCGCGCCGTGCCGGGAAAGCACGGCGCGATCCCGAGCTGCGCGGCGAAACTTGCGAGCTGGCCCCGGGAGAAGGGCAGCGCGCCCTCTCCGGGGGCGCGGACGGTCAGGGCCGGGCAGCGGACGGTCACCAGGGCGACGGGGCCGCCCTTGCCCATGCGCCCCTGAATCCACTCGCCGAAATGGCCCTCGACGCACACCGGGGTCCAGCTCATGCGCGGCCCGCCTCGATCACCGAGAAAGGCCCCTCGGCACCGCAGCGCAGGCGGGTGACCGAAAGAGGCGCGATCTCGAATGCGAGGCCCGCGTGCTGGGACCCGGTCACCTGCGACAGCGCCGCGCGGATCACACCGGCGTGGACCACCAGCACCACCGGCGCGGCGTCCTGCGCCGCCTGCCGCCCATAGCACAGCAGCGCCGGGCGGACGCGGGCGCAGAGGCCTGCAAAGCTCTCGCCTCCCGGTGGGCTCCACTGTGCCAGCGCAGGGCCCTCCATCGGGCCGAGATCGGGCAGCTCGGCGTAGGGCCGCCCGTCATGCGCGCCGAAATCCTGCTCCCAGAGCACCGCATCGGGCACCGCCGCGCGCTCGGGCCAGAGCGCCTTGGCGGTCTGCTGGCAGCGCTGCGCGGGGCTGCTGACGAGAGCGCCCGGCGCGGGCAGCGCGGCGCGCAGGGCCGCGATCCGCGCAGGCTCGATCCGCGCCGCAAGATCGGTGCGGCCACAGAGCCTGCCGGGCTCGGCAATCGGTGCGTGGCGGATCAGGATCAGCTCTCCGGAGCCGGGTGTTTTGTGCTGCAACGGCCTGCTTGCCTCTTCCCTTTTGGCGACATTGATGCTTTCCCATGCGGAAATGACAAGGTCGATACTCATCACGGGCGGGGCACGGTCAGGCAAGTCGACGCTTGCCGAACGCAGGGCGCTCGCCCCCTGTGGACGGGCGATTTATATCGCCACCGCAGAGATTTACGAGGGTGATGAGGAAATGGCCGCGCGCATCGCAGAGCACCGTTCGCGGCGGGGCGCCTGCTGGCAGGAGCTGCACGCGCCCCGCGATCTTGGCGCCGCGCTGCGCGCCAGCGACGGCGATCTGCCTCGGCTTGTCGATTGCCTGACGCTCTGGTTGACGAACCTGCTGCTGGCCGAGGCGGACTGGCGCAGCGCGGTGCAGGCGCTGGTGCAGGAGATCGCGCGGCAGCGCGCCCCGGTGATTTTCGTGACCAATGAAGTCGGGGCGGGAATCGTCCCGGAGAACCGGCTCGCCCGCAGCTTCCGCGATGCCGCGGGCTGGATGAACCAAGCCGTGGCCGAGGCCTGCGACGAGGTCTGGCTGGCGGTGGCGGGCTACCCAGTGAAGGTGAAACCGAATGAGCATTCTTTCTGACATCCCCACGCTTGCGGCCATCGCGGATTTGGCAGGGACGCTGCCCGGGGCCGACGCGGCCGCGGCGCAGGCCGCGCGGGACCGGCAGGCGAGCCTGTCCAAGCCGCCGGGCTCGCTGGGCCGGCTCGAGGATCTGGCGGTCTTCATGGCCGGTTGGCAGGGGGCCGAGCGCCCGCGGCTCGGCAAGGCGCAGGCGCTGGTCTTTGCCGGCAACCACGGGGTCTGCGCGCAGGGGGTGAACCCCTTCCCGCAGGAAGTCACCGCCCAGATGGTGGCCACTTTCGAGGCCGGGGGCGCAGCGATCAACCAGCTCTGCCGCGCCGCGGGGGCCGAGCTGTCGGTGGTGGCGCTCGACCTCGACCGGCCGACGGCGGACATTACCGAAGCCCCCGCGATGACCGAAGCCGAGACGCTGGCCGCGATGCGGCGCGGCGCCGAGGCGGTCGCGGGCGACGCGCAGGTGGTGATCCTCGGCGAGATGGGAATCGGCAACTCGACCATTGCCGCGGCGCTCGCCTGCGCCGGTTTCGGCGGAGATCCAGAGGGCTGGATCGGTCGCGGCACCGGTTCGGACGAGGCGGGCCTTGCACGCAAGGCGGGTGCGGTGCGCCGCGCCTGCGCGCGCCACGCCGGGGCGCAGGGGCTGGGCATTCTCGCGGCGCTCGGCGGGCGCGAGCAGGCGGCGATCTGCGGCGCGCTGATCGAGGCGCGGGCGCGGCGTATCCCGGTCATCCTCGACGGGTTCATCTGCACCGCGGCGACCGCGCCGCTCTTCGCCGCCAATCCGCGGTTTCTGGAGCATTGTCTCGTCGGCCATGTCAGCCGCGAGCCCGGCCACGCCCGGTTGCTCGACGCCATGGACAAGGCGCCGGTGCTGGCGCTCGACATGGCGCTTGGCGAGGGCTCGGGGGCGGCGCTTGCGCTCGGCGTGCTGCGCGCGGCCTTGGAGTGCCACAACGGCATGGCGACCTTTGCACAGGCCGGGGTCTCGGGCGGATGAGCCCGCTTCGCGCCCGGCTGCGCGAGCTGCAGGTGGCGGTGATGCTGCTGACACGGCTGCCCGCCGGGCGGATCGCGGGGGATGCGCCCTCGCTCGCCGCCGCCCGCTGGGCCTTTCCGCTGGTGGGCGCGCTGGTCGGGCTGATCGGCTGGGCGGCCTTTGCGGCGGGCTTGGCGCTGGGGGGCGCGCCCCTGCTGGCGGCGGCGCTGGCGGTGGCGGCGCAGGTGCTGGCGACCGGCGCGCTGCATGTCGATGGGCTGGCGGATTTCGCCGACGGGATCGGTGGCGGGCGCGACCGGGAGCATTGCCTCGAGATCATGCGCGACAGCCGCATCGGCAGCTACGGCGTGATGGCGCTGATCCTTGCCACCGTGCTCTGGGGGGCGGGGCTGGCGCAACTCGGGCCGGAGTTGGGGTCCGCCGCCGGGGCGGGCTGGTTCGTGCTGATCGGTATGGTCAGCCGCGCCGCGATGGTGGGCCTGCAAGAGCTGCTGCCCCCCGCCCGCGCCGATGGGCTGGGGCGGCTCGCCGCGGGCCGCAGCCGGGCGGCGCGGGCGATGGTGCTGGGCCTCGCGCTGGTGGGGGTGGCGCTGGCGGGCGGCGCAGCTCTCGTGCTGGGGCTGCTCTGCTGCGGCGTGGCCGGAACGCTTGGGTGGCTCGCCCGGCGCCGCATCGGCGGCGTGACCGGCGATGTGCTCGGGGCGGTACAGCTTGTCTCCGAAGTGACTTGCTGGGCGGCATTGGCGCTGCTGCTGGCCCCCTGGGCGCCCTAGCGCGCAGGGGGATTTTTACCGGTGGAATTTTCAGAGGGCCGCCGCGTCAGGCGACCGCCGCCCCGACGGTCAGATGGGTCACCGCCTGCGCGAGGCTCTCGCGATCCAGACCGAAGTGGCGGTAGAGATCGCCGATTGTCCCGGTCTGGCCGAAGTGCTCGACCCCATGCGGGATCACCCGGTGCCCGGCGACCGCGCCGAGCCACGACAGTGTTGCCGGGTGTCCGTCGATTGCCGTGACCAGCGTGCAGTGGCGCGGCAGCTCGCCGAGCAGCGATTCCACATGCGAGCGCGCCTGCGCATTGCCGCGCGCCCGATCCCGCTGCGCCGCGGTCCAGCCGGCGTTGAGCCGGTCCGCCGAGGTCACCGCCAGAACCCCCACATCGCGCCGGTGCTCGCCGATCATCCCCGCCGCGGCGATCGCCTCGTCGGCCACCGCGCCCTGATAGGCGATGACCACCGAGCAGTTCGGCCCCGGCTTGCGCAGCCAGTAGCCGCCGTCGATGGCGCCCTGCACGAAGGCGTCGTCATGGCGCTTGCCGGGCTGCTCGAGCGGCTTGGTGGTGAGCCGCAGGTAGACCGAGCCGCCGGTCTCGTCGCGCAGCCATGTGCGCTCGTCGGGGTCTCCGCCGCCGTCCTTGTGTCCATCGCGCTGCAGGTAGTCGAAGGCCCATTCCATGATCACCGCCAGCTCGTCGGCAAAGGCGGGCTCGAAGGCCGCGAGCCCGTCCTGGCTCATGCCGATGAGCGGCGTGCCGATCGACTGGTGCGCGCCGCCCTCGGGGGCGAGCGTGACGCCCGAGGGCGTGCCGACGATCATGAAACGCGCGTCCTGGTAGCAGGCGTAGTTCAGCGCATCGAGCCCGCGCGCGACGAAGGGGTCGTAAACCGTGCCGATGGGGATCACCCGCTTGCCGAAGAGGCTGTGCGACAGCCCCGCCGCGCCAAGCAGCAGGAAGAGGTTCATCTCGGCGATACCAAGCTCGAGGTGCTGCCCCTCGGGGGCGAAGTTCCACTTGGCGGTCGAGGGGATGCGGTGCTCGATGAAAGCATCGCTCTGCGCCGCGCGGGCAAAGAGCTTGCGCCGGTTGACCCAGGGGCCGAGGCCGGTGGTGCCGGTCACGTCGGGCGAGGTGGTCATGATCCGCGCCGCCAGATCGCTGTCACCGCGCGCCAGATCGTCGAGGATCTTGCCAAAGGCCATCTGCGTCGAGATCTCGCGGCTGGTGTCCACCGCGACGGCAGGGACGGGCAGGCGGGCATCGGAATAGCGCCGCGCGCCGCGCGCGAAGAAGGGCACGCGGGCGAGGAACTGCTTCAGCGCCGCGCCATCCTTCACCGTGGCGAAGGGCTCCCATTCCTGACCCTCGGCGACGCCCATATGCGCCTGCCATTCGGCCATCTGCGCCTTGGTCATCAGCCCGCCGTGGTTGTCCTTGTGCCCGGCGATGGGTGTGCCCCAGCCCTTGATCGTATAGGCGAGGAAACACACGGGGCGGTCGTGGTCCACGGCGGCAAAGGCCTCGGCCATGGTGGACACGCAGTTGCCGCCGAGGTTCTCCATCAGCGCCGCCAGCTCGGCATCGCTGCGCCGCTCGAGGAGCGCCGTCACATCGCCCTGATCGCCCAGATCCTCCATCAGCCGCTCGCGCCAGACCGCGCCGCCGCGGTAGGTCAGGGCGGAGTATTCGGCATTGGGGCAGGCGTCGATCCAGTCGCGCAGCCGCGCGCCGCCGGGCTCGTCGAAGGCATCGCGCTGCAGGGCGCCGTATTTCACCCGCACCACGTCCCAGCCGAAGGCCTCGAAGATCTTCTCGACCCGCCCGAAGAGCCCCTCGCGGACGATGCCGTCGAGCGACTGGCGGTTGTAGTCGATCACCCACCAGCAGTTGCGCAGGTCGTTCTTCCAGCCCTCCTGCAGCACCTCGTAGACATTGCCCTCGTCAAGCTCGGCATCGCCGACCAGTGCGACCATCCGGCCGGCATCGACCTCGGCCCCCCAGTCCTTGGCGCGGATGAAGTCCTGCACCATCGAAGCCAGCGCGGTGATGCCGACGCCAAGCCCGACCGAGCCGGTGGAGAAATCCACATCGTCGATGTCCTTGGTGCGGCTCGGGTAGCTCTGCACGCCGCCGTAGCCGCGAAAATTCTCCATCTTCTCGCGCGTCTGGTTGCCCATCAGGTACTGCATCGCGTGGAAGATCGGCGAGGCATGGGGCTTGACCGCCACCCGGTCCTCGGGGCGCAGCGCCGAGAAGTAGAGCGCCGTCATGATCGACACCATCGAGGCCGAGGAGGCCTGATGCCCGCCGATCTTGATGCCGTCCTGCTTGGGCCGGAGATGATTGGCGTTGTGGATCATCCAGTGCGACAGCCAAAGCAGTCGCTGCTCGATCATCTTGAGGTGCTGCGCGTCGTCGGTCATGTAGTCCCTCCCTTTCCGCGCGAGCGTATATGACTCGCCGAAGCGGAACTCGCCTTTCCCATTGCCCATGGCGCCTTTGTGTAGTGGAAATAAGCGTGAGAGATGGATTCGATGGGGAAAATCAGCGCACATGAGCCAGGACCTCGACGAGATCGACCGAAAGCTTCTCCGCGAGCTGCAGAAAAATGCGCGCGCCAGTCATCAGGACCTGAGCGAGCGGATCGGGCTCTCGGCCTCGCCCTGCGCGCGGCGGATCCGCAGGCTCGAGTCCGAGGGCTATATCACCGGCTACAGCGCCCGGATCGACGAGGGAAAGCTGGGGTTCGGCTTCAGCGTGTTCATCTCGGTGCGGCTCGACCGGCAGATCGACGACCGGCTGGAGGCCTTCGAGACCGAGGTTCGGCGCTGTCCCGAGGTCGTCGACTGCTGGCTGATGACCGGCAGTTTCGACTACCTGCTGCGGATCTCTGTGCGGGATCTGACGGAATACGAGCGTTTTCTCACCGGGCGGCTGACCAAGCTGCCCGGGGTCGCCTCACTGGAATCCTCGATCCCGATCCGGCGGGTGAAGGACACGCCCGCGCGGCTCGACTGAGCCCGCGCAGGTGCCGTGCAGCAGCGCTCGGCGACCCTCGCGCCTCCGGTCGGGAGATCAACCGCCGCAAGATGCGGCGTGACGTAAGCGCCACATGCGACGCGCACGTTGGCGGGGCCGGTCAGCGCCCGTTCTCGGCCCGCCACGCTTCGAAGAGGGGGCCGTATTTCTCTTCGTTGACGCGGGGATAGAGCCCGATGATCGGCGCGCCCGCCTTGACCTGCTCGACCACGAAATCCTCGTATGCGGTCATCTCTCGGGCCTCGGCGGCGACCTCGTCGGCCATATGCGCCGGGATCACGATGACGCAATCCGCGTCGCCGACGATGATGTCGCCGGGGAACACCGGGGCGTCGCCGCAGCCAATCGGCTCGTTGATCGCGATGGCCTCGTTGTTGGTGAGGTTGGTCGGGCTCGACGGGCGGCTGTGATAGGCCGGCATGTCGAGCTCGGCGATCACCGCAGCGTCGCGGAAGCCGCCATCGGTGACGACGCCGGCACCGCCGCGCATCATCAGCCGGGTGATCAGGATGTCCCCCGCCGAGGCGGCGTTGGCCTGCTTGCGGCTGTCCATGACCAGCACGTGGCCCTCGGGGCAGGTCTCGATCGCCACGCGCTGCGGGTGCCCGGGATTGCGGAACTCCGACAGCTGGTTGCGGTCCTCGCGGGCGGGCATGTAGCGCAGGGTGAAGGCCGGGCCGACCATGTTCCGGCCTTTCCAGCCGACCGGGTGCACGCCCTGGATCACCTGGCTGCGCAGGCCGCGCTTGAAGAGCGCAGTGGCCAGCGTTGCGACGGAGACATCCATCAAGATGGCGCGGGTTTCGGGATTCATCGGGGTCTCCTCCAGAAGGACAGGGGGGGCGTGTCGGGCGGGGCAAGGTTCGGTGCGCCCGGCGGATGGGTGTCAGATCAGGCCGTTGGTCTTGAGGAAGACCTGCAGTTTCTCCTCTTGCGCAGGGGTCAGCGGCCAGGCCGAGGGCGGGCGGGTCGGGCCGCAGTCAAAGCCGGTGGCCTGGAGCGCGGCCTTCACGCCGGTGACATTGGTGCCGTTCAGCTCTTCGGCGCGGATGTCCTCGAAGGCCTGCATCTCGTGGATCAGCCGGTTCGCCTCGGTGTAATCCGATGCCTCGAGCGCCGCGTGGATCGCCAGCGAGCGCTCGGGCCAGACGTTGATCAGTCCCGAGGTGAAGCCGCGCGCGCCCACTGCGTAGAAGGTCGGCGCCCAGACCTCGGCAAGACCGCCGACCCAGGTGATCGCGGGATCGCAGGCGGCCTTGGCGGCGGCGAGCTTCTGCGGGTTGGGGGTGGCCCATTTCACGCCCTTCACCCCGGGCACCGCGCAAAGATCGGCGATGGCGCCGGTGCCGATCGCGTCGTTGCGCAGGTAGAGCATCATCGGCAGCCCGCCCGAGGCATCGGCGATGGCCTTGACGTAATCGACCGTGCCGCGCGGCGCGACAAAGGGGTCTGGCGGTTGGTGGATCATCAGCGCGGTGGCCCCGGCCTCGGCACTGGCGCGGGCCAGCGCGCAGGCGTCGCGGATGCCGCGCCCGATGCCCGCGAGCACCGGGGCGCGGCCGTCGACCATGGCGCAGACCTCGCGGGCCATCACGCAGGCCTCGTCGGTGGTCAGCGCGTAGAACTCGCCGGTGTTGCCGTTGACCACGGGCATGTGCAGCCCGGCGCCAAGCGCGCGGTCGAGGATCGGGGTGAGCTTGGCCGGGGCGATCTCGCCCGCCTCGTCATAGGGGGTGACAAGGATGCCGGAGATGCCAGCGAGGGCGCTGTCGAGATCGAGCATGTGGGTCCTTTCTCGGAAACTGTCGGGCTCAGAATATGTCGGGCTCGCCGGCGGCGCGGCCGAAGTCGCGCTCGAGGTAGTCGAAGTCGCAGCCCTTGTCGGCCTGGGTGACGTGGCGCGAGAACATGTAGCCCCAGCCCCGTTCGAAGCGCGGCTCCGGCGGCGTCCATGCGGCCCTGCGGCGGGCGATCTCTTCCTCGTCCACCAGCATGTCGAGGCTGCGGTTCGGCAGGTCGAGCCGCACGATGTCGCCGGTCTTGAGCAGCGCCAGCGGACCGCCGACGAAGCTCTCGGGCGCGACATGCAGCACGCAGGCGCCGTAGGAGGTGCCGGACATGCGGGCGTCGGAGATGCGCAGCATGTCGCGGTGGCCCTGCTTGATCAGCGCCTTGGGGATCGGCAGCATGCCCCATTCGGGAAAGCCCGGGCCGCCCTGCGGGCCGGCGTTGCGCAGCACCATGACGTGGTCGGGCGTCACGTCGAGCGTCTCGTCGTCGACCGCCGCCTTCATCTCGGGGTAGCTGTCGAAGACCAGCGCCGGGCCTTCGTGCACGTGGAACTTGGGATCGCAGGCGGCGGGCTTGATCACCGCGCCGTCGGGGCAGAGGTTGCCGCGCAGCAGCGCCAGCGAGCCCTCGTGGTAGACCGGGTTCGTGAGCGGGCGGATCACGTCGTCATTGTAGACCTCGGCGGTGGCGATTTCGTCGCCGAGTGTGCGCCCGGTGACGGTGAGGCAGGAGAGGTCGAGCATCTCCTGCATCTGCTTCATCAGCGCACGCAGCCCCCCGGCGTAGTAGAAATCCTCCATCAGGTAATCCTTGCCCGAGGGGCGGACGTTGGCGATCAGCGGGGTGACCCGGCCGAGCGCGTCGAGATGGTCGAGCGTCAGATCGACGCCCGCGCGGCGCGCCATGGCGATGAGATGGACGACGGCATTGGTCGAGCAGCCGGTGGCCATGGCGACCTTGGCGGCATTCTGCACCGCGGCGGGGGTGATGATCTGCTCGGGGGTCATGTCCTCCCAGACCATCTCGACGATGCGGCGACCGCAGTCGGCGCCCATGCGCTGGTGACCGGAATCCGAGGCGGGAATCGAAGAGGCGCCGGTCAGGCTGAGCCCCATGGCGTCGGTGATCGCGGTCATCGTCGAGGCGGTGCCCATGGTCATGCAGGTGCCCGCCGAGCGCGCGATGCCGCCCTGCAGGCCGAGCCAGTCCTCGTCGGTGATATTGCCGGCGCGGCGCTCGTCCCAGTACTTCCAGGCATCCGAGCCGCTGCCCAGGATTTTGCCCGCGTAATTGCCGCGCAGCATCGGGCCCGCGGGCAGGAAGAGAAAGGGCACCCCCGCCGAGATGGCGCCCATGATGAGCCCCGGCGTGGTCTTGTCGCAGCCGCCCATCAGCACCACCCCGTCGAGCGGGTGGGCGCGGATCTGTTCCTCGGTCTCCATCGCCAGCATGTTGCGGTAGAGCATCGAGGTCGGCTTGTTGAAGCTCTCGTCGACCGAGAGCGCGGGCATCTCGACGGGGAAGCCGCCCGCCTGCAGCACACCGCGCTTCACGTCCTTGACCCGCTCGGGGAAGTGGCTGTGGCAGGAGTTCAGCTCGGACCAGGTGTTGAGGATGCCGATGATCGGCTTGTCGCGGAACTCGCCTTCGGAATAGCCGAGCTGCATCATCCGCGAGCGGTGGCCGAAGCTGCGCAGGTCATCCGGGGCGAACCAGCGCGCGGACCGCAGCTGTTCGGGCGTCTTGCGGTGCTTTTGCGACATGATTCACCTCCGTCTCATCGCGGTATCTTGGTGTTGGTGTATGCGTATACACAATCGAGCGTCAAGCGATTGGAGGGCATTTGCTCGATAATTGCGTGCAAGCTGGAAATCCTTGACAGGTATGTTGCAGATGTGGTCTTCAGCTATGTATGCGCTTACATGGCGTATGGCCATTCAGGCCGGGCGCGAGACAGGAGACCGCTCGGCCACGAGACAGCCGGCCGCAAGACGGCCCATCGGGAGGAAACGATGACATTTACCCGCAGAACCCTTCTTGCCGCGGTGTCCGCCGCGGCCATGGTCGCAGCGCCGCTGGCTGCCGAGGCGCAGAACCTGCCGCGGAACATGCGCATGGTGATCGGCTCGACCTCGACCGGGCGCGACACTTACCAGAACTCCGCGATCGTCGCCGAGGCGCTCGCGGAGAAGCTGGGGATCAACATCAAGGTCGATGCCGTGGGCGCTTCGGAGGGCTTCAAGGCGCTGGCCCGCGACAAGCGCGGCACCACGATCATGATGTTCCACGACCAGAGCTTCCTCGGCAACCTCTACGGGGTTACCGGCTATGCCGACCCCTTCGCCGACTACACCGTCGGCCCGACCGTGGCGATCAACCCGGGCAACGCCTATCTGGTGCCGGCCGACAGCCCCTACCAGACGATGGAGGACATCTTTGCCGCCGCCGAGTCGGGCACGCGCGTGCGCGTCGCCATCCAGCCGGGCGGCGTCTCCGAGATCGGCTTCACCGCGATGAAGAACGCCGCGCGGGTGCGCGCGCCGGGGTCCGAGGCGAATATCGTCGCGGTCAACACCGGCTCGCAGTCCGACAAGAACCAGGCGATGTGGGATGATCTGGCGGATGTGATCAACGGCTCGATCCAGGCCAACGAGCAGTTCACCCAGCTTGACCCCTCGGACGAGAAGGCCATGCGTTTCGTCTGGATCACCGCCCGCCCCGAGACGCTGGAGCAGGCGCCCGAGGCCGGCATGGGAGACACGACGCGCGCCGACATGCTGGGCTATGCCAGCCCCGAGACCAGCGTGACCCTCGACGGCAGCGAGGACTTTACTTTCGACAAGGAATTCTTCCTGCTCTACAACAAGGACATGGATCCCGAGATCATCGCCGCGATCGATACGGCGCTGACCGAGCTCTACGACGAGGGCAAGATCCAGGAGCGGCAGAAGGAAGCTTTCTTCATTCCCGACTTCCTGCCCTCCGAGGCAGCGCGCGAACACCTGACCCAGAAGCGGGATACCTACAGGCAGGTGATCGACGAGATCTCCTCCGGCTCCTGACCGCCGCGGATCTCACCGCCCGGCCGGGGGTGTCCGGCCGGGCGCACTGCAGCCTGCCACCCATAGGGAGGACCCAATGGGCGACCTGACCCGTGTGACCATCGACTTCGACACGTCGCACCTGATTTTCCCCACGCTCATCGCCCTCCTTCTGGGGCTGCTCGGGCTGGCGATCGTGATCCGCGACCGTGCGCGCATCGCGGCGGCGGGCGGCACCTGGCGCCGCACCTGGGGGGCCATGGACAAGCCGCGGTTCCTCGGCGCGCTGGCGCTGACGCTGCTCTACTTCTCGCTGATGGTCCCGGTGGGCGACATCTGGCCCAACACCGGCCTGGGCTTCTTGCTGTGCTCGATCCCCTATCTGCTGGCGACCGGCCTGCTGTTCATGCACGAGCGTGGGCCGCGCAAGGTGCTGCCGCTGCTCATCGTCGCGCTGGTCGGGCCCACCTTCGTGTGGTGGCTCTTCACCTATCCGCTCTTCCTGACCCTGCCCTGAGGGAGCCGCCATGTTCGAGATCCTCACGCCTCTTTTCGTGTCGCTGATCGTCGGCGGCACGCTGGTCGGCATCATCTTCGGCGCGATCCCCGGCATGACCGCGACCATGGCCGTCGCCGTCTGCCTGCCGCTGACCTATTCGCTGGGCCTCGAGAACGGGCTGGCGCTGCTGCTCGGGCTCTACGTCGGGGGCATTTCGGGCGGGCTGGTGCCCGCCATCCTGCTGGGCATCCCCGGCACGCCAAGCTCGATCACCACCACCTTTGACGGCTATCCCATGGCGCAGAAGGGCGAGGGAGAGAAGGCGCTGCGCATCGGCATCGTCGCATCGCTGGTCGGGGGGCTGGTGTCGCTGCTGGTGCTCGACCTCTTCGCGCCGACGCTGGCGGATTTTGCCATCAAGTTCTCCTACGTCGAGAAGTTCCTGATCATCTTCTTCGCGCTCACGGTCATGGCGGCGCTCTCGTCGGACATGCTGCTTGGCATTTTCTCGGGGGTGCTGGGGATCTTCGTGGCGCTGATCGGCACCTACGACATTTCGGACGGTGGCAACGGCAACCTGCGCCTCGTGCCGCCGGGCACCGAATACTGGCTCGAGAGCGGCTTTTCCCTCCTGCCGGTGCTGATCGGGCTCTTCGGTCTTGCCGCGATCCTCGAACAGGCCGAGATCGGCGTGCCGAAAGGCCATTCTTCGAAGGACATCAACGTCGGCAGACACGCGCGCTTTTCCTTTGGCGTGTTCCGGGGGCAGGGCATCAACCTCCTGCGCTCGTCGCTGATCGGCACCTTCGTCGGCATCTTGCCCGGCGTCGGCGGGTCGGCCGCCTCGATCATCAGCTACACCAACGCCAAGACCTTCTCGAAGACTCCCGAGCGCTTCGGCAAGGGCGAGCCCGGCGGCATCATCGCCTCGGAGGCGGGCAACAACGGTCTGACCGGCGGCGCGCTGGTGCCGCTGCTGTCGCTGGGCATTCCGGGGGATTCCACCACGGCGCTGCTGATCGGTGCCTTCACCCTGCAGGGCATCCAGGTCGGCCCGCTGTTCATCGGCAACAACCCCGGCACATGGGACGCGATGATCATCGCCATGCTGATCGCCAATCTAGCCATGTTCGCGATGATGTACTTCGCCATACGCTACTTCGCGCTGGTGGTGACCATCCCCAAGCATATCCTGTTCCCGGTGATCCTGATGATGTGCGTGATCGGGGCTTACACGATCAACTACGGCATCATGTTCGACGTCTGGACGCTGCTGATCTTCGGGGTGCTGGGCTGGCTTTTCACCAAGCTGCGGCTCGAGGTGGCGCCCTTCATCATCGGCTTCATCCTCGGGCCCTCGGCAGAGATCTATTTCGTCAAGAGCCTCGAGAGCTTCGGCGATGTCACCATCTTCTTCACCAAGAGCTGGATCGCGGTGCTGCTGTGGGTGCTGATCATCGGCTCGGTGGCCGGGGCCGTGCTGATGGCGAAAAAGAACCGTCAGATCGCGGAAGAGCCCGTCTGAGGCTTGCGCCCGCCAGCGGCTGGACCGAAGATGCGCGCGATGAACGAAGATCAAGCGAAAAAGCCGCGGGCCGCCCGCAAGGGCCAGGGCCGCGGCGTCACCATGGAGACGGTGGGACGGCTGGCTGGTGTCAGCCAGGTGACGGTGTCGCGCGCGCTGTCGGATCCCTCGAAGGTCTCCCCCGCGACCATGGCCAAGATCCAGGAAGCCATCGCCCAGACCGGCTTCGTGCCCAACGCGCTGGCCGGGGCGCTGGCCTCCAGCAAGTCGATGCTGATCTCGGCGCTGGTGCCCTCGATCACCAACATCGTCTATTCCTCGATGGTCAAGGCCTTCTCCGAGGAGATGCGCGAAGCGGGCTACCAGATCCTGCTGTCCGAGACGGGGTTTGGCCCCGAGGACGAAGAAAAGCTCATCGCCGCGCATCTGTCGCGGCGGCCCGACGCGATGTTCCTGACCGGCATCCACCACAGCGCGCAGGCCCGGCGGATGCTGCTCGGGGCCGAGATCCCGGTGGCCGAGGTCTGGGACATCACCGACAGCCCGATCGATTTCTGCGTTGGGTTCAACCACGCCGAGACCGGACGGGCCGCCGCCGAATACGCTCGCCGCAAGGGGTATTCGCAGGCGGGCGTGGTCTCGGCGGGCGACGAGCGCGCTCGGCGGCGCAGCGAGGCTTTCGCGCGCGAATGGGAGCGCAGAGGCGGCGCGCCGGTCTCGAAGATGCTCTTCGAGGCGCAGGCCTCGCTGGCCAATGGACGCGCCGGGCTGCGCGGACTGCTCGAGCAGGGCTTCTCCGGCGGCGTGGTGCACTGCTCGTCGGATCTGCTCGCCCACGGCGTTCTGATCGAGGCGCAGGCACAGGGGCTCGATGTGCCGGGGCAGATCGCGGTGATCGGCTTCGGCGACCAGGAGTTTGCCGCCACGGTCGAGCCGGGCATCACCACGGTGCGCGTCGACATGGCGGCCTTTGGCCGGGCCGCCGCGCAGGCCATGCTGGCACGGCTTCAGGGGGCGGACGGCGGCGCCTCGGTCATCGACCTTGGCTTCGAGATCGTCGGGCGCCGGTCGGCGTGACCGTTGGGCCCCGGGCCCCGGCCACCGGGGCTCCCGATACGTCCATCGGGTCGGCGAGGCTGCGCAGGGGCAGGCGCCCGTCATCCTGCGCGGCACCGCGTGCGCCGCAGGTGCAGCCTCCTTGCAGCAGTCCGACAGCCGGTGCCCGCCGGACGCGGTGTCGCGGTGGATCAAGGGTCGACTTTCCGGGCCAATCCCAAGATACCGGGGCTGCGAAACAAGGACATGACCGATGGATGACTCTGCGCGCCCCGCGACCCAGTTGAACGCCTTCCTCGAAGGGCAGAAATTCGGATGCGTCCTTGCCGATCCGTTCCGGGATCGCCCGGCTGAGAGCCTTGGCGGGGGCGCCTTCGAGGAGCTCTGCGCGCTGCCGGTGGCCGAGCACATGGACGACCGCGCGCATTGCTATCTGTGGGTGCCCAACGCGCGGCTGCCCGAGGGGATGAGCCTGCTGCGGTCCTGGGGGTTCAAGTACACCAGCAACATCGTCTGGCAGAAGTCCTCGGACATTCAGGGCGAGGAGGGGCCGGAGATTTTCACCGACGCCACCGCGCTTCTGCTCTTCGGCATCCGGGGCAAGAACGTGCGGACCCTGGCGCCCGCGCGCAGCACGGTGAACTTCCTCCAGCCCGACGCGGGGGGCGATCCGGCCCTGGCGCAGAAGCCCGACGCGCAATACGGGCTCATCGAGCGCTGCAGCTGGGGCCCGTTCCTCGAGCTTTTCGGGCGCGGAACCCGCGAGGGCTGGACCGTCTGGAGCGCCGACGCGGCCTGACGCCCGGTGCTGCCCTCAGCCGCGACAGGCGGTCCAGATGAGATCGCGCAGCCAGCGGTGCATCGCCGAGGCATTGGTATGCGCGGCCCAGACCAGCGAGACGTCGAAGGCTCCCGGGAAGGGGCAGTCGGTCACCTTGAGCTCCTCGAAATTCCGCTCGCCGAGCCGGCGCGGGATGGTGGCCACGAGGTCCGAGCCCGAGATCAGCGTGCCAAGTCCGGCGGGGCTGGGCGCGGTGATGGTCGGCAGGAGCCTGTGCCCCGCGGCCTCCAGCTCACGCAGGTAGGCTGACTGCCAGCCCGCGCCGTAGTCGATCAGCACGTGGTTCAGCGACAGGTAGCTGGCGGCGTCGAGCTTCGCCTCGGCGCTCGGATGCGCGGCATCCATCAGGCAGGCGTATTCCTCGGAATAGAGGCGGCGCGAATGGAAGCCCGACTCGGCGCGGGCGAAGGGGCCGATCAGCACGTCCGCCTCGCGCCGCAGCAGCCGCAGGTGCCCGTCTCCCAGCGAGCTGATCACCTTCACCGTCATCCCCGGCGCCTGCCGCCGGATTGCGCTTATGATGCCGGGGATCAGCAGCACGCGCTCGTAGTAGTTGCAGGCGATGGTCACGTTCTGCTGCGCCTGTGCCGGTTCAAAGGCGTCGGGCTGCAGCATTTCGTCGAGCATCCCGAGCATCTGCAGCGATCGCGCGAGGATATCCTCGCAGCGCTCAGTGGCCACCTGCTGGCCGCCCTCGCGCACGAAGAGCGGGTCCTGGAAACAGGCGCGCAGCTTGGCGATGGTGTAGCTCACAGCGGATTGATTGACGTTCAGCTTCTCGGCGGCAGCGGTGAAGGATCCGAGCTCATGCACCACGCGCAGCAGGTTCAGGGCTGCGAAATCGATGCTTGCCGGGTTTGGCGGGGCGGACGGCATGGGCTCTCCTGGGGTCGGGGAATAGGCATCAAAGAATTTGATGGGAGTTAATCATTCCATCGCATTGCTCGGCAAGCCCCCGTCTTCTATTCAGCTGCCGGAGGAGAGCTTTGGGAGGAGTTCATGGCGCTAGCACCGCTCGACGAAGCGATTACGCTCGATCAATTGAGTTCGGATCCCTATCCGATCTACCGCAGGCTGCGGGCCGAAAGCCCCGTGCTGCGGGTCGCGGCGACCGGCCGCACCCTGCTGACCAAGGCGGCGCTGACCAAGGCCGTGAAGGAAAACCCCGAGCTGTTCAGCAGCGACGATCCGCACACGCCGATGAAGCCGGCCTTCCGCGCGCACACGCTGATGCGCAAGGACGGGCAGGATCACTTCGTCGAACGCAAGGCGATTTCCAAGTCGCTGACCCCGAAGATGATCAAGACCGACTGGGGCCCGCTCTACGAGCAGATGGCCGAGGATTATGTTGGGCGCTTGCCGCGTGGCGAGACGGTGGATCTCTTTTCGGAACTCTGCGGGCCGCTGGCGGCGCGCATCCTCGCGCATATCCTCGGCATCCCCGAGGCGAATGACGAGCAGATGCAGCGCTGGTCTCAGGTTCTGATCGACGGCGCCGGCAACTTCGGCTGGAAGCCCGAGCTCTTTGCCGCCTCGGATGCCGCCAACGACGAGATGGACGCGCTCTTTGCCGCGCTCGAGCCCAAACGCCGCGCCGAGCCCGACGGCTCGGCCTTCTCGGTCATGCTCAACGCCGACGATCCGATCCCGATGAGCCAGATCTATTCCAACATCAAGATCGCCATCGGCGGCGGCATCAACGAGCCGCGCGACGCGCTGGCGACGATCGTCTACGGGCTGCTGACCAACCCGGAGCAGCTCGCCGAGGTGCGTGCGCAGGACGCCTGGGACAAGGCCTTCGAGGAAGGCATCCGCTGGGTCGCGCCGATCCAGGTCAGCTCGCGCCGGGCGCTCGAGGACACCGAGCTTGGCGGCTACGACATCCTCAAGGGCGACACGGTGATGACCGTCCAGGCCTCGGCCAACCGCGACGAGGAGATCTACGAGGACGGCGAGAATTTCTTCGTCTTCCGTGACAAGAACCCGCATCAGGCATTCGGCAACGGCCCGCACCATTGCGCCGGCGCGCATGTGGCGCGGCGGACGGTGGGCAAGATCATCCTGCCCATGCTGTTCGACCGCTTCCCGAACATGACGCTGCCGGACCCGGAGGCGGTGGTCTGGAAGGGCTTCGGCTTCCGCGGACCGATCAACCTGCCGGTCGTGCTGAACTGAGCCCGGCAGGGCGCAAATCAAGGAGGAGAAACAGATGATCAAGGTGACCTACGTCGCCCAGGACGGAAGCGCGACCACCATCGAGGCCGAGGAGGGCACCAGCGTCATGCAGGCGGCGGTGCAGAACGATCTCGACGGGATCGTCGGTGAATGCGGCGGCTCGATGATGTGCGCGACCTGCCACTGCTACGTCGACGACGCCTGGGCAGAGCGTACCGGGGAGCGTTCGGCGGACGAGGAGGATATGCTCGAGGGCGCCGCGGCCGAGGTGACCGAGCGCTCGCGCCTGTCGTGCCAGATCAAGCTGCAGCCGTCGCTGGACGGGCTGGTGGTGCACCTGCCCGAGGAACAGCTTTGAGCCAGCCGGGGGTCCTGATCCTCGGGGCCGGGCAGGGCGGTCTGCAGGCCGCGATCAGCCTGCGCCAGAGCGGCTATGCCGGGCCGGTGACGCTGGTCGGGGCCGAGCCGGGGCTGCCCTACCAGCGCCCGCCGCTATCCAAGGCCTATTTGCTCGAGGGCAATGCCGAGGCGCTGGCGCTGCGGCCCGAGAGCTTCTTCACCTCGAAAGAGGTGCGCTACCTGCCACAGACCCGCGCCGAGGAGATCGACCGCGCGGCCCGCGAGGTTCTGCTGAGCGGACCGGGCGGCACCCAGCGTCTGCCTTATGAGCAGCTCATCCTCGCCACCGGCACGCGCAACCTGCGGCCGCCGATCGCGGGGCTGGAGCGCGCGCTTGACCTGCGCACGCTGGAGGATGCGGCGACGCTGCGCATGGTGCTGGCCGCCCCGCAGCGCATCGCGGTCATCGGCGGCGGTTTCATCGGGCTCGAGTTTGCCGCAGTCGCGCGCAAGCTCGGCCACGAGATCAGCGTGATCGAGGCCGCGCCGCGGCTGATGGCCCGCGCCGTCTCGCCGGCTATGTCGGAGCATTTTGCGCGCTGGCACCGGGCGCAGGGCGTGGCCTTGCACCTCGGGCAGCCCGCCGTGGCCGTGGATGCCGCAGGGGTGACATTGGCCGATGGATCGCATGTGGCGGCGGAGGTCGTGCTGCTGGCCGCCGGGGTGTGCCCCAACAGCGAGCTGGCCGAGGCGGCGGGGCTCGCCACTGCCAACGGCGTGACGGTGGATGCGGGGCTGCGCACGTCGGACCCGGCGATTTTCGCGCTCGGGGACTGCGCCTGCTTCCCCGACCCGCGCACCGGGGCGCCGCTGCGGCTCGAGAGCGTGCAGGCCGCCACCGATCACGCCCGGCTGATCGCCGCGCGGATCGCCAAGGGAGAGACCGCGGACTATGCCGCGCTGCCCTGGTTCTGGTCCGATCAGGGCGACCAGAAATTGCAGATTGCCGGCTACGCTGGTCCGGGAGCGACAGAGGAGGTCGTCACCGAGGGGGTTGTTGCCCGGTTCGACGACCGCGGCCTGGCCGCGGTCGAGACCGTCAACAACGCCCGGGTGCACATGAAGGCACGGCGGCTGCTGGCCTCGGGTGCGGCGGCGGACCTTTCGGCGCTGGAAGAGGTCATCGCCGCCTGAGGGCGGCGGTCGCGCTCCGCCGCCGGATCGGCGGCAAGAGGCGCCCTGCCAAACGCGGCAGGCGCCGGGAAGACAAAGGTTCAAACGGGAGGAGAACCATGAAGATCACGTCTGTCACCCTTGGGGCGGCTTTTGCCGTCACCCTGGCAACCACCGTCGGCGCGCAGGAGCTGAAATACGCCAACTGGGCGCCGCCGTTCCACACCATCACCGACGCGCAGATCGAGCCGCTGGCCAAGGCGGTCGACGAGGGCACCTCGGGGGCGGTGACGCTGCGCGCCTTCCACGGCGGCGAGCTTGGCGCGGGCCCCGCGGATCAATATGTGCGCATCGTGCAGGGCACGGCGGACATGGGCTGGGGGCTGCCGGGTTACACCTCGTCGCAATTCCCCAAGACGCTGATCCTCGAACTGCCCGGCGCGCTGCCGCTGGACGAGCCCGGCTATGCCGCGCTCTGGCGCGCCTACGAGGGTGAGCTCAAATCCGAGTTCCCGATGACCGAGGCGATCGCCCTCTGGGGCGCCGAGCCGAACATCCTGATGATGCGGGACAAGGCGGTCACCAGCCCCGGCGATCTCAAGGGTCTGAAGATCCGCGTCGCCGGCTCGATCGCCGCCGAAGCCATGGAAGCGCTTGGCGCGACCCCGGTGCAGCTGCCGATGACGCAGGTCTACAACGGCCTGCAGACCGGGCTGATCGACGGTCTGGTCAGCGGCGCCTCGGTGCTGTCGGACTTCAAGCTCAGCGAAGTGGTCTCGAACGTCACCACCGGGCCGAACCTCGGACGGCTGACCTTCTACACGGTGATGAACAAGCCGGTCTACGACGGGCTCTCTGCCGAGGCCAAGGCCGCGCTCGACGCGGTCAAGGGCGAGGCGATCTCGAAGCAGACCGAAGAGGCCTGGGTGGCCACCGCGGCCGAGGCGCTCGACGCCGCGCGGGCCTCGAGCGAGATCACCGTCAACGATCTCGACGCGGCGCAGAGCAAGGCCTTCGACGACGCGCTGGCACAGGTGACCGACGCCTATGTCGCCGAGGTCGGCGGCGCGGCGGCGCTGGCCGCGATGCGGGGCGAGTGATGCGCGCCATGCTGCAAAAGACCGCGGACGGGCTGATCAGCCTGTCCGCGTTCCTCGGCACGCTGGGGCTGCTCTTCGTTGTCGGGGTGATCGTGGTCGACGTGATCGGCCGCAACTTCGGCATGCCGCTCTACGGCGCGCAGGATCTGGTCATCATGACCATGGTGATCATCGTCTTTGGCGGCATGGCGCTCTGCGCCCGCGACGACGGGCACATCGTCGTCGACATCTTCGAGCCGCATCTTTCGCCGCGGCTGAACCGGGCGATCGACGTGGCCGCGGGGCTGCTCGGGGCGGTGATCTTCGTGCTCATCGCCTACACGGTCTTCAAGAGCGCGCAGCTGAGCCAGATGCTGAACCTCTCGACCAACCTGCTGCGCCTGCCGACGGCGTGGTTTCAGTACGCGCTCTGCGCGCTGTCGCTGGTGGCCGCGCTGGCGCTGGTCATGCGCGCGGCCTGCGCGGCGCTGGGGATCCGCCCCGCGCCCGCTTCGGGACAGGAGACACCATGAGCCCCGTATTCGTCGGCACCACCGGCTTCGTGCTGCTTCTCGTGCTGCTGTTGCTGCGCATCCCGGTGGCCTTTGCCATGTTCACCGTCGGCTTTGCCGGGATCTGGCTGCTCAACGGTCTGCAGGCGGCCACCGGCCTGCTGTCGTCCGAGACCTTCGCGCTGGCCTCCAACTCCGAGCTGATCGTGGTGCCGCTGTTCATCCTGATGGGCAACGTCGCGAGCGTGACGGGGATGAGCCGGCGGCTCTACGAGGCCGCCTATGCCACCATCGGGCAGGTGCGCGGCGGGCTGGCGGCGGCGACGGTGATCGGCTGCGGCGGATTTGCCGCGCTCTCGGGCTCGTCGGTCGCCTCGGCGCTGACCATGGGCCGCACCGCGCTGGCCGAGATGGACCGTTTCAACTACGACCCGCGCCTGTCGACCGGCGTGGTCGCCGCGGGGGGCACGCTGGGCATCCTGATCCCGCCCTCGACCGGCTTCGTGATCTACGCGATCCTGACCGAGCAGAGCATCGGGCGGCTGTTCATGGCCGGGATCCTGCCCGGCATCCTGCTGCTGACGCTCTTCCTGCTGACCGTCCTGCTGCTCTGCACTCTGAAGCCCTCGCTGGGGCCCAAGGGGCCGTCCACCACCCTTGCCGAGAAACGCCGCGCCTTCCTTGGCGCGATCCCGATCCTTGTGGTGATCCTGCTGACCATCGGCGGTATCTACACCGGCATCTTCTCGCCCACCGAGGCGGCGGGCGTCGGCGCGGCGCTGGTCATCGGCATCGGCGCGCTGAGCGGTACGCTCGATCTGCGCAGCTTCTGGCAGGCGGCGCAGAGCAGCGTGGTCACCACCGCCTCGGTCATGCTGATCCTGATCGCGGCGCATCTGATCAACCCGTTCATCGCGCTCAGCCACCTGCCCGCCGAGGTGAGCCGGATGCTCGTCTCCTTCGATCTCGGGGCCTATGGCACGCTGGTGCTGATCCTCGCGATCTACCTCGTTCTGGGCTGCTTCCTCGAGGGGCTGGCCATGCTGGTGCTGACCCTGCCGATCTTCATGCCAGTGGTGTTGTCGCTGGGGATCGACCCGATCTGGTTCGGGGTGTTGGTGGTCCTGACGCTCGAGATGGGGCTGATCTCGCCGCCGGTGGGGATCAATGTCTTCATCGTCAAATCCGTGGCCAAGAACGTGCCGCTGATCGATATCTTCTGGGGGGTGATCCCCTTCTGGCTGGCGATGCTGGTGACGCTGGGTCTGCTCGTGGCGATCCCGCAGCTGTCGCTCTGGCTGCCGGGGATGATGTAGGCGCGGCAGGCGCGATGCCCTCGCAAGAGGGCATCGACGGCCCCGCGCGGGCTCCCCTCTCCTTCTGGTTGCTCGATCAAGAAGCAATTCTCCGCCGTTGGGCGGGCGAAGGCGCGCGCATAGGCCAAGTTTTCCTAGGATCGGCGCGGTTCGTGCTATTCTGATTTCGTTTTTTCGCGCCAGCCTCGGCCGCGCACAGTGACTTTTAGCACCGTGTCAGGAATTTCGGCATCGCGACAAAGGAGAATGGCTCATGGTTGCTGGCCGGCACGTTGGCGTGCCGATCCCCGCCGGGCCGACTCGCGGCAGCACACAGCCCCGGCCCCGCCCGTCCGCCCTGCGCGGATGGCGCGTTTGGGGTGCGGTTGCCGTGCTGCTGGCTGCCGCTGCGCTTGCGGCGAAGCCCGTCGGCGCGCAAACCCTGTCCCAAGGGGCGGAGCCGCCGGGATCGGTTGCCCGCCAGACTGTGCTCAGGGTGGCGGGGCCGCAGGAGCTGCGCGGCGTCCTGGCGCGGGCGCGCGGCGGCGAGGTGATCGCGCTGGCGCCCGGCGACTACGGTACGCTTGCGCTGCGTGGGGCGGCGGGCGCCTTTGACCGCCCGGTGACGCTGAGTTCCGCCGACCCCGCCGACCGGGCGCGCTTCGAGCGGATCGCGCTGCACGGCGCGCGCAACGTGGTGCTCGAACAGCTCGACTTCCGCCACGACCCCGGGGCGGGCGAGGGAAAACTGCTGGCCATGCTCGAGGTGCGCGGCTCTGGCGGTACCCCCGCCCGGCGCATCACGGTGCGGGGCTGTCGCTTCGCCGGCGCGCCTGTCTCGGACCGGGTCGGCGCCGATCCGCGCGACGCGGTGGCGGTTGCACGGCAGCAGGGGCTCGTGGCGGGCAGCTATGCCGGCATCGGGATCCGCGTTCAGAACGCCAGGGACATCACGGTGACCGGCAATGAGGTCACGGGCGTCTACCGCGGGTTTTCCTTCGAGAGGGTGGCGGGGCTCGAGGTCTCGGCCAATCTGGTGCACGATGTCCGCTCGGACGGGATGACCTTCGGCCAGCTCGAGCATGCCCGCATCGAGCGCAACACCGTTCGCGACCTGCACCCGTGGCGCCACGCCGAGGCAGAGCACAGGGGCGATCATCCTGACCTCATGCAATTCTGGACGACCAACTCCGACGCGGCGACCCGCGACGTGGTCATCCGGGCCAACCTGCTCGTGCAGCGCGCGGTGGCGCAGGACGAGAGGGCGCAGGGCCTCTTCATGCGCAATCTAAAGGCGGAGGCGGACGAGGCGTCGGAAGAGTTCTTCTTCCAGGACATGGTGATCGAGGGCAACGTGATCCTCACCGCCCATATCAATGCGCTGGTGGTGGGCGAGACGACCGGGCTTGCGGTGACCGGCAACCTGCTTCTGCAGGAACCGGGCGCGGGAACGGGCAAGATCGCGACACCGATCCTGTCGATAGCCCGCCGTTCGTCGGAGGTGAAGGTCAGCGGCAACGTGCTGCCGGATCTGTCGCGGGACTATGCCACGGTACAGGGCTACGTCTCGCTGACCGAGGGCGCGGCGCTCGGCTGGCAGCTGCGCGGCAACACTCTGACGCGCCGCGACCGGGAGCGGGGCGCGGTGATGACCGAGGAGGGTGCCATGCTCTTTCGCTATGCGCGGGTCATCGCGGCGATCGAGGCCGGGGGGATGTCTCCGCCCACCGGCGGCACAGGCGCGCCGGGGCACGCGCTCGCGCTGACCGAGCCGCCATGCAAGTCGGGACCAGCGCGGGAGGGCGTCGCCCAATGCCCCTGACCGCCCGCCTCTCGCTCTGGTCGTTGATCGGGCCGCTGCTTGCGGTCCTGCTCGCGCCGCTCCCCGCGCAGGCCGAGGGCTACGTGCTGCAACCGGGTGACCGCGTCGACATCCGCGTCGCCGGGCTGCCCAATCTCGACCGCGACCTGAGGATCGGCGCGGATGGCACCCTCTCGCTACCGCTGATCGGGCGGGTCAGCCTGGGCGGCCAGACGGTCGGCGCCGCCGAGGAGGATGTGGCCCGGCGCTTCGGGGAGGTCGCCTTCCGCCAGCGCACCCTCGATGGGCGCGAGACGCTGTTCCCGATCTCTCCGAGCGAGGTCAGCCTGTCGGTCACCGAATTCCGCCCGGTCTACGTGTCGGGCGAGGTGAAGGCGCCGGGCGCCTTTGCCTTCACCCCGGGGCTGACGGTGCGGCGGGCGCTGACGCTCTCGGGCGGGATCGGTCAGGATCTGGGCTACGTGCGCGACCCGATGGCGCAGATCGCCCAGGTGCAGGGCAACATCGACGCCTTCGGTGCCGAGCTGGCGGCACTCGACGTGCGCGTGCGCCGCTATCAGGCCGAGCTCGACCCCGGCACCGATGCGGCGATCACGGCCACCTCCGGCACCGAGACCGTCGAGGAGGTCGAGACCCAGCGGCTCGTGGCCGGCGTCGCGGGAACGCAGAGCAGGCGGAGCTATTTGCTGGAGGCGCGCAGGGCGGTCACCCATCAGATCGACGTCCTGCGCCAGCAACTCGGCGCCGAGCTCGAGGGAGAAGACGCCGACCAGCAGGAATACGAGCGCATCCGCACCCTGCGCGCGCGCGGGCTTGTCGAGGTCGACCGGGTCACCGAAACCCGTCGGGCGTTGCTGGCCTCGGCGACCCGGCGGCTGGACACAGCCAGCGATCTGGCCGCCGCCGAGAAGGATCTCGCCCGGATCAACTTCGACCTCGGAGATTTCGAGGACGAGGCCCGACGCGACTCGCTGGAATTGCTGAGCGATGCGCTGGTCGACCGCGAGACCACCCGCGCCCGGCTGACCGCCGCCCGCCAGCAGCTCTTGCTGTTGAGCGCCGACTACGCCGACGCGCTCGAGGAAGGCGTGGTCCGCATCACCCTCCGCCGCGGCGCTGGGGCGGGGGAAGAGGTATTCGAGCTTGGCGGCGAAGAGGACATGGCGCTTCTTCCCGGCGATCTCGTCGAAGTGCGGCTCAGCGCGGCCCCGGTCCCCGGCCAGTAGCCGGGCAAGGGACGCGCGGGCGGTGCGCCCTGTGACGCCGGGCTCTGCGCGGCGCGTGTGCTTGCCGAAGTTCACTCTGGTTCCCGAGTTCCGACACGAAGTTCGACCCCCGGGCGCCCCGGCCTCTGCCGAGGTCCCGGAAGACTGAAGTGGCATCAAGCCCGGCGTGCGGCCCGAGAGGACCGGCGCTTGGGCTCTGGGGAGAGGCAATGAACGCCCTGGCTCCGAACCCTGTACCAAACCGCTCAGCGACACTCGATCAGGTGTTGGCGGCGGACACCTGCGCCGGATGCGGCGGCTGTGCCCTGCTGGCGCCGGGCGCCGTGCGGATGGCGATGACACCGCCGGGCTACCTGCGTCCGGTGCAGCAGGCCGCGCTCTCGCCCCGGCAGGAGCGCGCCATCCGGCAGGTCTGCCCCGGGCGGCACCTGGCGCTCGCGGCAGGCGGGCGCGAGGAGCACGTGCTCTGGGGCCCGCATGTCGCGCTCCGCTCTGGGCATGCGACGGACCCGGCGCTGCGCCACAACGGTTCATCGGGCGGCGTGCTGTCGGGGCTGCTGGTGCATCTGTTGCAGAGCGGCGCGGTCGATGTGGTGGTGCAGACCGCCGCCTCGGTTGCGGAGCCGACGGGCACGCGCGGGGTGCTCAGCACCCACCGCGACGAGATCTTCGCCGCGGCGGGCTCGCGCTACGCGCCTTCGGCGCCGCTGCTTGAACTGGGCCGGGCGCTGGAGAGCGGCCGCCGGATCGCCTTTGTCGGCAAGCCCTGTGACGTGGCGACGCTGCGCCAGATGGCCCGGCTCGATCCGCGGATCGACCAGCAGGTTGTGATCACGCTGTCGTTCTTCTGCGCCGGCATTCCCAGCGCCGCGGGCGCGCGCGAGGTGCTCGGGAAGATGGGGGTCGATCCAGGGCAGCTTGCCGCTTTCCGCTACCGTGGCGACGGCTGGCCCGGCTTTGCCACGGCGACACTGCGAGATGGGAGCACCGCGCGGATGAGCTACCGCGACAGTTGGGGCGGGATCCTGTCGCGGCACGTGCAGAAGCGGTGCAAGCTCTGCCCGGACGGGATCGGCAGCTTTGCCGATCTCGTCTGCGCCGATGCCTGGCACACCGACGCCGAGGGCTATCCCAGCTTTGAGGAGGGCGAGGGGACCAGCCTCGTCATCGCCCGCACAGAAATCGGCGCGCGCTGCCTGCAGGAGGCCGAGGCGCGGGGCGCGGTCCGCACGCAGCCCTTCGACATCCGCGAGCTCGAGCCGATGCAGCCCGGGCAGGTGCGCAAGCGGCGCTTCCTGTTGGCCCGGCTGATGGCGATGCGCGCTCTGCTGAGATGGGCGCCGAGGTATGACGGGTTCTTTCTCGCCCGGAACGCGCGGCAGGCCGGGTGGCGGCAGAACCTGCGGCAGTTCTCCGGCATGCTGATCCGCGAACTGGGCCTGAAGTCATGAACCGTCCTTCCCAGCCCCCACGCACCGCGCCGAAGGAGAGGGAGATGTCCGGCAAAATCCCGTCGCAGCGGGACTGGAGGCAGCGATGACCGACCGTGGAACACTCGACACCGGCCTGACGCTCTCGGTGCTGGATGTCCTGCAGGCGGTGAAGCGGAAGATCCTGCCAAGCCTGCTCGCCGGGCTGGTCATGGGCGCGATCACCTACCTCGCGCTGCTGCCGATGCCGCCGCTCTACAGCGCCACGTCGATCGTCTGGTTCGACGAACGTGAAGAGCGGCTTCTGACCTCGGAGTCCGCCTTCGCGGCGCTGGCGGATGACACCAAGGTGACCTGGGTCAACGAGGTGGCACCGATCGTGAAGGAGGCGGCGATCATCCAGTCGGTGCCGGTGCTGACGCGGGTGGTGAACGATCTTGATCTGGTGCAGCAGCCCGAGGCGCTGCGCTCGAAGCGGGTGCTCATCAAGGAAACGCTCAAGGACCGGATCACGGCGATAGTGCCCGCCGCTCTCATTTCGGGCGAGGACGAGGCGCTGCCCGCCATGCCGCCCGGCGGCACGGCGGCGGACACGCCGCTCGAGGTGATCCAGCAGCTCGCGGCCGTGATCGAGACCAACACCAACGAGCTCACACAGCTCATCTCGATCACCGTCACCTCGCCCGATCCGCAGGCCGCGACGCGGATCGCCAACCACCTGCCCGAGGCCTTCCTGCTCGAGTACAATGGCCGGGTCAACGCGGCGAGCGCCGAGATGGTCGCCTGGCTCGATGCGCAGTTGCAGAGCATCCGGACGCGGATCCAGTCCGCGCAGACCGACCTCAGCAGCGATGCCGTCGCGCTGCGGCAGATGACCCATGACGCGGACGTGGGGCTCTACCGCGACTTGCTCAAGCGCCGCAACGAGGTGCAGCAACTGCAGAACATCCAGTCGCACCCGATCCGCGTGGTCAGCAGGGCCACCGTGCCGAGCGATCCCGCCGCCGCTGGACCGGGCCGGTTCGCGCTTGCCGCGACCGCCGCCACCTTCATCGCCGCCTCGCTCGTCTTCGCCCTGCGCGAGCTCTTGAACAAGAAGCTGCGGTATCCGCGGCACTTCGAGGAGCTCGGGCTGCACGTGCTGGCGGCGGCACCGGACCGTGGCAGGAACCGGCCGCTTTTCGACGAGTCGATCCGCCGGTTGCTGTCGCTGGCGATGCCCGACCTGCGCAAGGGGCCGGTGGCGATCGGCTTCACCTCGGGGGCGGCGCAAGAGGGCAAGACGCTGGTCGCACGGGAGGTCGCACGGGCAGCCGCGCGCAGCGGATTGCGCACCGTCCTCGTCGAGGCGGACCTGCGGCACCCCCAGTCGCGCGGCACCGCCGGGCCTCGGCAGAACGGGCTTGCGGAGCTGCTGGCCTCGGGGCGCGGCCCGGACGGCTATGTCGTGGAGGAACCGGGCGAGGGCGCGCTGCCGCTCTACATCCTGCCGAGCGTCGAGGCCTCGAAACACCCGACCGAGCTGCTGGCCTCGCTGCACATGACGCAACTGCTGGCCCGGCTGCGAGAGACATTCGAGCTGATCGTCTGCGACATGCCGCCGGTGTGCATGACCGCGGATGCCGAGGCGCTGGCGCCGCAGCTCGATGGCACCGTGCTGGTGGTGCGCCACGGCCATGCCGGGCTGGCGCGGACGAAATCCGCAGTGGCGCTGCTTGATCGGGGCGGGGACAATCTCATAGGAGCCTTCGTCAACGACTGCCCGCCGCAGTTCCTGTCCGAACTCTACGGGCGCGGCCCGCTCGACTACGGGTTCACCCCGGCGCGCCCGGGGGAGTCGGCCAAGGAGGGCGCAGCACCGGAGGGCGCGCGCGTCAACGCGGGCTCGAAGGTCAAGCTGCTGCCACTGAACCGGGACATGCGCTCCGATGTCGGTTGAGGCGCTCAAGGGCGGGCCAAGACGCCGCGCCACAAGGCTGGGCGCCGCCGCCGTGCCGCGGGTGCTGCCGCTGTCGGTGAGCCTGTTCCTGCTGTCGCTCTTCATCGCCTTCCAGATCAGCCTCGGGCCACTGAAGCTCTCGGCCTCGCGCGGCCTGCTGCTGGTGCTGCTGCTGCCCCTGACGCTCCGGGTGCTGCGCGGCGGCGCGGGGCGGCTTCTGGTCTCCGACGTGGCGATGGTCGCCTTCTGCGTCTGGGTCTTCCTGGGCATGACCCTGCGCCACGGGCTGGCCGAGGCCATCGAGTTCGGCGGCATCAATACGATCGAGACGCTGGGGGCCTATTTCCTCGGGCGCTGCATGATCCGCGATGCCGCGAGCTTTGCCGCAATGGTCCGCGTGATGTTCGGCATCGTGCTCTTCCTGACGCCTTTTGCCTTGCTCGAGACGGTGACCGGCTACAACCTGCTGCTGCATCTGACCAACGCGATCCTGCCCTCGCAGCCCGAGGTGCCGCCGCTGCGCCGGTTGGGGCTCGAGCGGGTGCAGGCGACGCTCGATCACCCGATCCATTTCGGCATCTGCATCGGGGCGTTCGTCGCCCTGACCTACCGGGTGCTGGGCGACGGCCAGCCCGCCGTTCTGCGCTGCGCGCGGGCCGGCCTGGTGGGGGGCGTCGCCTTTCTGTCGCTGTCGTCCGGGGCGCTCATCGCGATGGTGCTGCAGGTCGCGCTGCTGGTCTGGAGCGCCATCACCAAGCCCCTCCGCGAACGCTGGATGCTGCTGGCGCTTGTCGCAGGCGGACTCGTGGTCTTTGAGCTGTCGACCGGTTACTTCCTCGACCTTGTCATCGGCACGATCGCCTTCAACCCGGACACGGCCTTCAACCGGGTCCGGATCTTCGGCTTCGCGCTCGCGAACATCCGCGCCGCGCCCCTGTTCGGCATCGGCCTCGGGGATTGGGTGAACCTGCCGGGCATGTCCGACAGCATCGACATGTTCTGGATGCTGGTCGCGCTGCGGCACGGCATTCCCGCGGGGCTCTTGATGCTCATCGGCTTTCTGTGGCTGCCCCTGACCCTCGCGACGCGCAAGATCACCGACCCGCGCGTGCGCGCCTACCGCGAGGGTTATGTGGTCACCCTTGCGGCCCTCTTCCTCGCGCTCTGGACGGTGCACGTCTGGCGCGAAGCCTATGTCCTCGTGATCTTTCTGTTGGGCAGCGGGTCGTGGATGCTCGGGACCGGCCCCGCGCCGCACAACGGGCCAAAGCGTAGGCTGCCCGTGACCTTTTCCCGAAGCTCCCGCCTCCCCGCGCTGTCCGGAATGCCGTCTCCCTCCCGGTCAGCCTGACTCCCATGCTTGCGATTGGAATGCCCATGTCACACCTCCCTGCAGCCCGGACGGCGGAGCCCCCCGCGCAGGTGCCATGCCCGCAGGCGGCGCGCAGCGCGGCGCCGCCGAGGCCGCTGCGCCTGTGGTCCGCCGGTGACGCGGCGCGCCTCGGTCCTCCCGAGGTGTCGATCCTCATCGTGAGTTACAACACCCGCGCGCTGACGCTGAAGGCGATCGAGACCCTGCTCGCGGCGGGCGGCGACGTGCTGGCCGAGGTGATCGTCTACGACAACGCCTCGCAGGATGGCTCGGCCGAGGCGATCCGCGAGAGATTTCCCCAGATCCAGACCGTTGCCTCGCTCGAGAACCTTGGCTTTGCCAAGGCCAACAACCTGGCGAGCCAGCTGGCCCATGCCGAGATGCTGCTGCTGCTCAACCCCGACACCGAGACCTACGCCAACGCGGTGGCGAACCTGCTGGCCTTCGCGCGCCGCAATCCGCAGGGCGGGATCTACGGTGGCCGGACGGTCTTTCCCGACGGCTCGCTCAACCCGGGCTCCTGCTGCAATCGGATCTCGATCCACAGTCAGCTGTGCCGCGCGCTCTATCTCGACAAGATTTTTCCGGGCAGCGGCTTTTTCAACGCCGAGGCGATCGGCAACTGGAAGCGTGACAGCGAGCGCCGGGTGGATGTCGTCGTCGGCTGCTTCCTGATGATCCCCAAGGCGCTTTGGGACAGGCTGGGCGGCTTCGATCTGAAGTACTTCATGTACGGCGAAGAGGCGGATCTGTGCCACCGCGCGCGGGCGCTTGGCTACACGCCCATGGTGACCCCCGAGGCGACGATCATGCACCTTGTCGGCGCCTCGACCAACGTGCGCGCCGAGAAGATCCTCCTTGTCGGGCAGGCCCGTGCTACACTCATCCGCGAGCATTGGGCGCCCTGGAGCGTGCCCATAGGTCTTTTCCTTCTGTGGCTTTGGTCCGCGGTGCGGTTTTTCTTCTACAGGTTGCAGGCCCTTGTGTCGGGGCGGCCGGATCATCCCGGGCGGCTCACCTGGGATCGGGTCTGGCGTGAGCGCAATCATTGGTTGCGAGGGTACGAAGAAATTCAGGATTAGATAGAATCATTCTTGGGGGCGACGTTTCATGTCGAAAAAGAATGCGATGTCCCGCTTTCGCCGGTTCCTCAGACTGCTCGGCGCGGTGATCGACCCGCGCGCCTACCTGCACATGCTCAGGGTGATGAACTTCTACAATTACAGCCATGTGGCGCCGCTGCGCCGCATCCACCGGGGCAGGGGGGTGACGATCTCGCCCACCGCCTGGTTTTCCGAGCCGGAGCGGATACGGCTCGGCGACGGGGTGCATGTGAACGGCGGCTGCATTCTCTGGGCCGGGCCCTCGACCGGGGCGATCATCGTCGGCGAGAACGCGCTCTTTGGCCCGAACGTCATGGTCACGGCGGCGAGCTACCGCTTCAACGACGGCCAGCCGGTGACCGATCAGGAAATGGAAGAGCGCGATGTCGTCATCGGGCGCGATGTCTGGCTGGGCAGCGGGGTGACGGTGCTGGCGGGCTCCGAGATCGGCGATGGTTGCGTGGTCGGCGCGGGCAGCGTGGTGCGGGGCCGCTTTCCGCCCTTCTCGATCATCGCGGGCGCGCCCGCGCGGGTCGTGGGTCAGCGCAGGCCGCCATGGCCGGTGAAAATGGCGGATCTCAAGGTCATCGAGGAGCCGTCTGAAGGCGGCGCGGCGCAGGACGAGAGGAACACCGGATGAGCCCTCCGAAGAGCCCGGCCGCGGCGGTCATCATCCCCCATTACAACGACCTGGACCGCCTCGCGCGCTGCCTCGCGGCGCTCGAGCAAAACCCGCGCCCCCTGCCGGTCGAAGTGCTGGTGATCGACAACGGCTCCAGCGAGAGCCTCGAGGCGCTGGCCGCGCGTCATCCCGAGGTGCGCTTCGTCACCGAGCCCGGGCGCGGCGCGGCCACCGCGCGCAATCGCGGCGTGGCCGAAAGCCGTGCGCCGCGGCTGTTCTTTCTCGACGCCGACTGCGTCCCTGCCGAGGATTGGCTGGCCGTCGCCTTCCGCCGCATCGAGGCAGCACAGATCGTCGGCGGGGCGGTGCGGATTTTCGACGAAACGCCGCCGCCGCGCAGCGGAGCGCAGGCCTTCGAGTCGGTCTTTGCCTTCCGGCAGGAGGACTACGTTCGGCACCACGGGTTTGCCGTGACCGCCAACCTGCTGACATGGCGACAAATCTACGACGACACCGGGCCACTGGCCCACGGGCTCGCCGAGGACAAGGACTGGTGTCACCGCGCGCGCGCCAAGGGCTACCGGATCGACTATGCGCCCGATCTCGTGGTCGCCCACCCCAGCCGCTCCGACTGGCCGGCGCTGCGCAGGAAGTGGCTGCGGCTCACCCGCGAGAGCTTTGCCTTGGCCCACCCCGGACAGGCCGCCCGCCTGCCATGGATCGCACGCGCGGCGCTGGTCACGCTTTCGCCCTTTGGACATCTGCCCAAGGTGCTGTTTTCGCCGCGGCTCGGCTCGGCGGCAGAGAGGAGGCGGGCAGCCTCGACGCTCTTCCGGCTGCGCTTTGTCCGCGCGGGCTGGATGCTGCGCCAAGCCATGGGGAGGCCGCTCGATGAAGCGTGAGAGGCCCGAGGGTCCGCCTTGCCGCGCACCCATCGGCGGAGGGGCGCGATGATCCGCAGCGGCCTCTTCATCTTTGGCGGCAACGCGCTTGGCGCGCTGTTTCTCTTCGTGCGCAACGTCTTCCTCGCCCGGCTGCTGCCGCTCGAGGACTACGGGGTGGCGATGACCTTCGCGATCATCGTCGCGGTGCTGGAGCTGGCCTCGAACATGGCCGGTGACCGGATGCTGGTGCAGGCCGAAGATGGCGACGATCCGCGGCTCGAGAACACGATGCACCTGCTCGAGATCGCCCGCGGCATGGGGCTGGCCCTGCTGCTCTTCCTGCTGGCGCCGCTGCTGGCCCACTTCTTCAAGGCGCCCGAGGCGCTGCCGGCCTTCAAGACGCTGGCGCTGGTGCCAATGATGCGTGGCTTCCGGCATCTCGACATCTTCCGCGTGCAGCGGCGGCGGGAGTTCCGTGGCATCGTCATGACGCCGCTGGTGGCGCAGCTTGTCGCCTGTCTTGCCGTGGTGCCGCTGGCCTACTGGCTGCGGGACTACCGGGCGATGATGCTGTCGATCCTGATCCAACACGCGCTGATGGTGCTGCTGTCGCACGTCTATGCCGAGCGCCGCTACGGCGCCGTCTTCGACCGGGAGCTGATGCTGCGCATCGCCGGCTTCGGCCTGCCGCTGATGATCAACGGGGCGCTGATGTTCGTGGTGATGAACGGCGAGCGCCTGATCGTCGCGAACCGGATGGGGCTGGCAGAACTGGGCTGGTTCAGCGCCGCGCTGACGCTGGCGCTCACCCCGACGCTGATCATCGGCAAGACGCTGCAAACCCTCATGCTGCCGCTGCTTTCCGAGCGGCGAAACGCGGGCAGCGACTTTCAGGATGTGGTACAGGTGTCGTTGCAGGTGCCGCTGCTGGCGGGGCTGGCCTTTGCGGTCGTCATGTCGATCATCGGGCCCTGGGTCTTCGTGATGCTCTTCGGCGCGAAGTTTGCTGCGGCGGTCGACCTGCTCGTGCTGCTCTGCATCGCCCAGGGGCTGCGCGTCGCCCGCTCCGGCCCCTCGACCATTGCGGTGGCGACCGGCCAGACCAGCAATCCAATGCTCGCCAGCCTGGTGCGGGTCAGCGTGCTGCCGGTCGCGCTGGCGGCGGCGCTCTGGCTCGATGCCGATCTGCGGCAGATCGTGCTCATCTCGATCGTCGGCGAAGTGCTCTCCGGCCTCACCTCGATCGCGCTGGTCCGGCACCGGGTCGGCCTGAAGGCCGGGGTGATGATCTGGCCGCTCGTCCTCGCCGGGGCGAGCTTTGCGCTGCTGGTCCTGGTCACAGAGATCTGGCCGGTCCCGTCGGATCCCGCCCACATCTTCAGCCTTCGGAGCCTCTTGCTGCTCGTCGCCCTGCTGTGCAGCGCGATGACCATGCAGGAGGCATTGCGCTTCCTGTCGCTGAGGCTGAAGCGGAGCGCTGCCCCGTCCGCAAAGAGAGGCCCCGCGAATGGATAGTTCCCCCGCGGCGGGACCGCGTCTCATCCACATCGGCTACCACAAGACTGGGACGACCTGGCTCCAGCGGACGCTCTTCGTGCCCGAGAACGGCTATGTCCAACTGCTGGACCACCGCGAGATCTTCGAGACGCTGGTCCGGCCCTACCCGCTGGCCTTCGATCCCGAAGAGGTCTCCGCCCGCGTCGCCGGCCCGCTCGCGCAGGTGCCGGTGGGCTCTGTGCCGATGCTCTCGTCCGAGATCCTCTCGGGCAACCCGTTCTTTGGCGCGCGCGACTGCCTGCTCTGCGCCGAGCGGCTGAAGGTCTGTTTCCCGCGGGCGCGGATCCTCATCACCATCCGCGAGCAGCTCGCCGCCATCGTCTCGACCTACATGCAATACCTGCGCCGCGCCGGAACCCTGTCGCCGCAGGACTTCTTCGACGCCCGGGTCGAGCCGGGTTACGGCGCCTTCGATCACAGGCACTTTCAATATGACCGTCTGGTGGCGGAATACCGGCGGCTCTTCGGGGCGGGCAATGTGCTGGTGGTTGCCAACGAGGCGCTGGCGGCGGACCCCATGGCCGTGGCGACCCAGGTGGCCGAGTTCAGCGGCATCGCCGGGCCACGGCAGGTCAACCGCGCGCGGGTCGGCGCCAGCGCCCCCGAGGCGGCGGTCGGCGCCTTGCGTGTGGTGAATCTGCTGCGCAGCGGACCGACCTCGACCGCGACATTGGTGGATCTCGGCGCCGCCGGGCATTGGCTGCACCGGGGCACGTCGAAGCTCTTCCAACTGCCGCCGTTGCGGCGCTACGCGGCCGGCCGCCGACCGGTGCTCGAGGTGGTGCGCCGCCGCTACGCGGGCGCCTTTGCCGAAAGCAACCAGCGGCTGCTCGAGATGATCGGGCCGACGCCGGGCCTCTCGCGCTACGAGGGCGTCTCGATGATCGGGTCGGACACCCATTTCGCGCCGGATCCGGAGGGGCAGGGCGCGTCGCGCGCGGCCACCACGTTGAATTCGAGCGGGGCATGACGCGCATGAGCCCCATGCCGCGCGACCCGGGCGGGGAGCTGGTCATCGGCCTTCTGGGGCACACGGTCACCTCGTCGAACCTGGGGATCGGCGCGCTGACCCTCTCCGATATCCGCATTCTCGAGGAGGTGGCGGCGACGCTCGGACGGGACATCCGCTTCGAGCTGACCGCCTGGCACGAGCCGCACCCGGTCTACATCGAGCGGCCGAACCTGCGCTATCACCCGCTGTCCCGCGGCTTCATCCTGCGCCGCGACGGGCTGCGGGCGATGGCCCGGCGCTGCGATCTGGTGCTCGACATCTGCGGCGGCGACAGCTTCACCGACATCTACGGCCCCAAGCGCTTCGTGATGCAGCTCGCCGCCCAGGCAGCGGTGACCGGCACCGGCACGCCGCTCGGCTTTGCGCCCCAGACCATCGGCCCGTTCAATCGCGTCTGGGCCCGGCGCGCCGCTGCCTGGATCCTGCGCCGCGCCGCCTTTGTCTGCGCGCGCGATGCGCTGTCCTCGGAGTATGTGCGGAGCTTCGGGGACGTTCGCATCACCCTGATCGAGGCCACGGACGTCGCCTTTCACCTGCCCTATGCGCCGCGCGCCAAGGCACATGAGGTCGACGGGAAGATCCATGTCGGGATCAATGTCTCGGGTCTGCTCTTCGCGGGCGGCTACACCGGCAAGAACGAGTTCGGCCTGAAGATGGACTACCCGACACTGCTGCGGCGCCTCATCCGGGAGTTCTCGGAGCGGGACGACTGCGTGGTGCATCTCATCGGACATGTGATCATCGACAGCGCCTCGGGCGCGGGAGAGGACGACCAGCGCGCCTGCGAGCAGCTCGGCGCGGAATTTCCGGCAGTGATCGTCGAGCCACCGGCGCCCGCGCCCAGCGAGGCAAAGAGCGTGATCTCGGCCATGGATTATGTCTTCGGGGCGCGGATGCATGCCTGCATCGCCGCCTTTTCCTCGGGTGTGCCGGTGCTGCCCATGGCCTACAGCCGCAAGTTCCTCGGCCTGTTCGGCACGCTCGGCTATGGGCATGTCGCCGATTGCCGCACCGCAAGCAGTGCCGAGGTCGAGGCGCTGATCCTCGACGGCTTCGACAGGCGCGGCCAGCTCGCCGCGCAGATCGAGAGCGCCAACCGCGAGGCGCTGCGGCGGCTCGATCTCTACCGGAGCTTTCTGGCAGGGGTGCTCTGCGGACCAGACCGCCGCGTTGCGGCGCCGGGGCGCGCACCCGACCCGGATATCCAGGCGTAACGTTTCGGTGATCTGGCTGGAGCGGACGACGCGCGCCGCAATTGTCCGCGGACTGCGCGGTAGATTGGCATTTCCCGACAAGGCACTGCACGCCGCAACCGCCATGGGCGAAATCCCGCAGGAAGATCGACCTAGACGTGCAAATTGGCGCGCAATGAATTAATTATAAGGAATCGGCGGAGCCGGGATCTGCGACACCCTTTCTGCGGACCGCCGACGTAAATTTCATGCATATATGGTGCTTCGTCAACGTGATGACGAAGGGCAAGTCTCTCGCTCTGCGCGCGGCATATTGCCCGGACCGTGTGAAATACCCCGTGAAATATTTCGATAGCGATCTCTGCTTTTCATCCTGAAATCTATGATTTCCGGCGCGTGATCCGCGTCTGAATTGGAAATCCTCTGGGGGGCCAATATGAAAATTAGACGATTTGGCATCACGTTCGACTGGGTCACCCTTCTCCACGGCTCACCCCTTGAGCTCGACCCGGTCTTCGGCGCCCGGGGAGGGAGCCTCGGGCATGTGTTCTATCGGAACGTCGGCAAGCGGGTTCTCGATCTGACGCTGGTCCTGCTGTCCGCCCCGTTGACCCTTGTCCTGCTGCTGCCCTTGGTGCTCCTTGTTGCGACGGATCGGAGCAACCCTTTCTTCAGCCAGATCCGGCTTGGGCGGGGAGGACGGCATTTCCGGATGTGGAAACTGCGCTCGATGGTCCCGAACGCGGAAGAGCTGCTCCATGCGCACCTCGCGGCCTGCCCCGAAGCGCGAGAGGAATGGGAACGGGACCAGAAACTGAAACAAGACCCGCGGATCACCAAGCTCGGCCATTTCCTGCGCAAGTCCTCGCTCGACGAGCTGCCGCAGTTCTGGAATGTCTTCGTCGGTGACATGAGCGTCGTCGGCCCGCGACCCATGCTGGAAACGCAGCGCACGCTCTATCCCGGCAACGACTACTTCGAGCTTCGGCCCGGCATCACCGGCCTCTGGCAGATCGAGGCACGCAACCAAACGTCCTTTGCCGACCGTGCGCGGTTCGACACCGGCTACAACAACGGACTGTCGCTGAAAACGGATCTGCGGATCATGCTGGCGACGGTCTTCGTCGTCTGCTCCGGCACGGGCCACTGAGGAGGGGTCTTTCGCCTTCCCAAGAGCGGGGTCACCGCCGGATCGACGCATCGGAAGGTGGGGGTGCGTCCAGCGACCGCGTCCCGCCGCTATGTCCGCGAGGCTGGCGACCGCCAGAAAAGTGCCATGGCGACCGCCACGAGGGGCCATACCAAGCACAGGGCGTCGCCAAGCACTGCGTGACGCCATGACCTGTGGCCATGCCGCCTGCGCTCGCGGTGAGTGAGGGTGAGCGCGACGACGACGGTCGCCAGATAGGCAAACAGAAGGATGTTCAGGAGGCTCATCACGTGCTCCAACCTCGTCGAAGTGCCCGGCTACCGCGGAACTGTACTGGCCAAGGGGGGAACTCTCTGCAGCCTAGCATAAGACCCGGCACATTGTCGCATTTGCTGCCACAATACGCGGGTGCGTTCGGCGGGAAATGGCGCATCTGGAAAGAGGTTAGGAAAATCTGGTTTGTTTTGTCGGCCTGGCCGAATCTTTTAGGAGTGATATTGCGAATCAATATGATATGTTTCGTGAATTGAGGGAGCGTTACAGAAAAATAACTCAATGGGTGTTGGGTGGCCTTGGTTGATTGAACTGCTACACCCATCAGATCACACTTGAGGTGCATGGAGGAGAATTGGAGCCCCAGGCGACGATAATTCAGGGACCCATTGGATTGGCGATTTACATGGTGGATCAAAGCGTTCCGAAGATGAAAAAGGCGCGCCGGCGGGGGCTGAACCGTCTCGCGCCGCTGCGCAATCTGCTGGTGTCGCTGCGCCGGGCCTATCTGGTGCACGTCTGGAAGATGGACCTTGACCCGAGCTGCCAGTTTTCCTTGTCGGCCAAGTTCGACCGGACCTTTCCGATCGGTGTGCATGTCGGCAGGAACAGCTACGTCGCCTTCGAGGCGCGGATCCTGACCCATGACATGACGCGGGGGCTCTACTTGCACACGCGGGTGGGCCGGAATTGCTTCATCGGCGGGCGGGCGCTGATCCTGCCCGGGGTCGAGATCGGCGACAACAGCGTGGTGGCGGCGGGCGCTGTGGTGACCAAGTCCGTGCCCCCGCGCAGCATCGTCGCGGGCAATCCGGCGCAGATCGTCCGCTCGGGCATCGACGTGGGGCGTTTCGGACGGTTCACCTCCGCAGACGAGACCGAAAGTCGGCTCGCGTCGGCCGGGGAGACCTGATGCTGCTTTCGCGGCCCGGGGCCGCTCTGCTCATGATCCTCGTCACGCTCGGGCTCCTGGGCACCGGCTTGGTGCTGGCCCGCTGGGCGGGAGTCGAGCTGCGGCCCGTGCCCCGGCTCGGGGACCGGCCCTTCGCGCTGGCCCTGCCCGAGGGGCGGCCCATCCGGCTCGCCGTCCTCGGCACCAGCCTGACCGCGGGAGAGCCCTGGCCCGGGGACGTGGCGGGTCGGCTGAGCAGGTGCATCGGCCATCCCGTGGCGGTCTTGGTCGTCGCGAAAAACGGCGCGGGGTCGGAGTGGGGGCTGACGCAGGTGGCGCGGGTCGCCGCCGAGAGACCGGACCTGCTGCTTGTCGAGTTCGCGATCAACGATGCGGATGTGACCGGGGGGATGTCCTTGGCACGCTCGGCCGAAGCGCATGTCGCGCTCATCCGCGCGCTGCGCGCCGCATCTCCCGCAACGACGATCGCGCTGATGACGATGAGCCCGGCACAGGGCCTGCGCGGCCTGAGCCGGCCGCGGCTGCGCGCGCACTACCAGCAATACCGGACCCTGGCCAAGGACATGGGCCTGGGGTTGATCGACCTCTACCCGAGGTGGCTGGCCCTGCCGCCCTCAGCCCGCGGCCTGTCGAGGGACGGGCTGCATCCCGAGCCGGGCACGGCGGCACATCTCATCACCCCGGTGATCGTCGAGGCCGTGGCGCAAGCGCTCACGGGAACCGGCTGCAGCGAGCGTCAGCGCAGGTCGTGAATGAAGCTGTGAAGCCGTTCGATCAGCGCCAGATGCTCGGGGCTGGGGGCGCCGTCCTCGCCGGCCGCATCAAGGCCGGGCCTCAGCAGGAGCCGCTCGAGGTCGCCCTGTTCGAAGGCCACGTGCACGCCGCGCAGGCCCTTCACGTGGCGGACCGTCGCCATCTGGTGATCGTTGCGGTGCTCGCCGAGTGCGGCGCGCCGGGGAAAGAGGATCAGCGGCTTTCCGAAGCGCCGGGCCGAGAGGATCGAGCCGATCCCGGCGTGCGACACCACGACCCGCGCTTCGCCGAAGAGCGCGCTGAACTCATGTGGGGGGAGCGTCTGCCGCGTGTCCAGATTGGCCCAATGTCCCGCGACCGAGGCGCCCACCTGGGCGATCACCGGCTCGGCGAGCCGCGGCGCGATGGCGTCCAGCGCATCGATCAGCCGCGGAAAGGGCAGCTGGGTCCCGACGGTTGCGAAGATCACAGGATGGACCCTGCGTATTCGACCTGCGCCTCCCGGGCCACGTGCTCCCATTGGCTCAGCCGAAGATGCGCAACATGGCGGGCGAGCCGCCCAGAAGTGGAGAGGCATTCGGCGTTGGCGACGCTGTCGATCCACACCCCCTTGGCGCCGACCAGACGCCCGGCCACCAGCGCGATGAGCCCCGGCAGCGCACCGGTGGTGACAATGATGTCGGGACGCTCGCGCAGCACGATGCGGCAGACGGCGGCAAAGCAGCGAAGTGCCGCGCGCGGCGTGTTCTGATTGCACTCGGGGATGATCGCCGCAGGCAGGGCGCCGAAATCATCTGGCAGCCCTCGCAGCGTGGTCAAAAAGAAGACCTCGTCGCCATCGAAGGCGTGGCGGACCCGCTGGAGCTGCTGCCAATGCCCGCCCGCCGAGGCAACCGCGAGGATCTTTTTAGACACTTCCAATCTCCTTTTCGAAAATGCCAAGCAGCGGCCGGGGCCGGGCGTCGATCTTCTGAAATTTGATACTGGAATGAACCAAGCTGCGCGCAGGCGCAGGCCGAGAGACCGGTCGCCCCCGAATGACGGCGCGCGGTCGATCAAGGATACACCAGGACCGAGGCAGACCTAAGCAGATTCACACGCGGCGCACGGCCCCGGCGAGGTGAAGCTCAGCTTTGCCGCCGATCACACCCGCGCGCCCTTGCGACGCACGGCGCAGCCGATCAGCCCGGCAAGGATGCCGATGAGTGTCGAGATGCTGTATTCCAGCGTGGAGATCGGCACATGGGCGGACTGGTGACCGCCGAGAATCAGCGGCGAGAGCACGCCGATCGCGCCGCCAAGGATCATCGCGACGATCCAGTTCCGCGTCGTCATGCCGAGCGTGACGCCAAGGATGCCCGGCAGGCCGAGGATGCTGCCCCCGATGGTGCCGAGAAGATCAAGCAGGCTCAGCATGGTCGTGTCTCCCTACGTTGCTGGCGCGGCGGCGTGCACGGGCCGCTCCGGCGCCCTTCGGATCAATCGGCGGAAATGCCCAGGTAGGACTTGATCGAGGCGACATCGACGCCCCCCGATGCATCCTGCAGCTTGGTCTGCGCGAGCGTCTCGACGACGTGCTGGTACTCCTCGAGGTACCCGGGGGCGAGATCGTGGGCGATGCCCTGGTGGCAGTCGATGCAGGTCATATCCTCGTCGAGCGCGCGCTGGTGGTTCTGCGCTGCCCGGGTCTCCTGAATGGTGAAATCCATGTATTCGAAAGCGTGGCAGTTTCGGCATTCGCGGCTGTCGGTGGCCTTCATCTTCTTCCACACCGCCGCCGCCATCTCGAGCCGCCGGTCTTCGTATTTCTCCGAGGTGTTTATGGTGCCCATCACCTCGTGGTAGACGTCCTTCACCGCCATGATCTTGGCCTTCATCTTGTACTGCCACTCGTGCGGCACGTGGCAGTCCGAGCAGATCGCCCGCACGCCCGAGTGGTTGTTGTAGTGGATGGTCTGGCGGTACTCGCCGAGGTTGGTCTCCATCGAGTGGCAGGAGGTGCAGAACTCCTCGGTGTTGGTCAGTTCCAGCGACCAGTGGAAACCGCCCCAGAAGAGGATGCCCGCCAGGAACCCCGCGATCAGCAGGAAGCCGGTGCTGAACAGCCCGGTGGGGCTCCAGAAGGCATCCCAGATGCGGAGCAGAATGTTGCGGCGGCCGGGCTTGTCGCCGTGCGTGTTGTTGTCCGGCATCTCGTCTCTCCCATTGGGCCGTTGCTTCAGCGCATTTCGCTGGAGGCTTCGAAGTCGTTGCCGACCAGCGCCGGCGCATCCGCCTGCGGGACGTGGCACTGATTGCAGAACCAGCGGGTGCCGGCGACGGTGTCGAGCTGGTTGCCGCTGCGGTCGAGGTAATGGGTCATCGACAGTGTCGGGGCGCCGCGGTCGCCGGCGTTGCTCCAGTCGTGGCAGCTGAGGCACTGGTTGGTGCGCAGGTCGATCTGGTACTGGGTCATGGAATGGGGGATGACCGGCGGCTGCTGGCGGTAGTTCCGCACCTCGCGGCCCAGCTGCTGGGGATAGACTTCGGGCGGCTCAAGTTCCTGGTCGACCGATGCGCCGCGCAGGTCCTGGACGCCTCCCGAGGTCTGTGCGACGACCAGCCCCGCGACCAGCAGGGGCGAGGCGAAGGCGGCGATCTTCGCGATGACCGTCAGTTTCATGGGCGCTCTCCTTAGTTGTCTCGCAGGGAAAATCCCCTCAGGCGGCGGTTGTCCCGGAGCGGTCCGGTGGTGGCAGGACTTCGACGTGCTGGTCGAAGCGGTGGGTGAACTCGAAGACATTGACCGAGCAGACATCGACGCAGCGGCCGCAGTTGGTGCAATCGGGCGAAAGGATCAGCGGCGTCTTGCCCGGCGCGCCGCGCAGGGCGGGGGCGATGACGTGGTTTTCCGGGCAGACGGCGAAGCACTCCATGCAGTCGTCGCAGGCGGCGCGTCTCGTGGCGCTGACCCGCAGCAGGCTATGCGTGCCCAGCAGGCCGTAGAAGGCGCCCACCGGGCAGAGATGCCCGCACCAGCCGCGGCGCGAAACCAGCAGGTCGAAGAGAAAGACCAGCGCCACGAGCGCCCAGGCAAAACCCATGCCGAAGACCAGACCGCGGTGCAGCATGGTGATCGGGTTGACGACCTCCCAGGCGATGGTTCCGGTCAGCGCCGAGACGACGAACACCATGGCGAGCAGCCACAGCCGGGTGTGCCGCTTCGGCTGCCAGCCCTTCTGCAGGCCGAGCCTCGCGTGCAGCCAATGCGCGGCATCGGTCACCGGGTTGATCGGGCAGACCCAGGAGCAATAGACCCGCCCGCCGATCAGCGCGTAGGCGGCGAGCACGATCAGGGCGCCGATCAACGCCGTCAGCTCGGGCAGGTGCCCGGCGACGAGGCTCTGCGCCAGAACCATCGGGTCGGTCAGCGGCAGGATGCCAAAGGTGCGCGAACCCGCCAGCGTGCCCGCCACCCACCACAGCCCGAACCACGGCCCAAGCAGGAAGAGCCCGAGGAAAAAGGCCTGCGACAGCCGCCGCAGGAGCAGGAAGCGATGCGCCCGCCACCAGCCCTTGAGGCGGATCGCCTCTTCGCCGACCGGGAGTCGCGTTCTTGCCGTCATTCGCCCGCTCCCGGCACGGGGGCGCCCGGAAGCCTGAAACTCGGCTCGAAGCCGCCCGGCGCGGCAAGGGTGTCGGTGCCCGGCCCGGGCAGGCGGTCGGGCAGGTCGATGATCCCCTCGACCAGCGGTCTGCCATGCTCCTCCATCTCTTCCCAACCCTTGCGGTAGTGCGCGGCAGGGGCCCCGCGGGCGAGCCGCAGCGGCAGCACCTTGATCGCCGCCTCGGGCAGCACGCAGCTCTGCTCGCATTTGCCGCAGCCGGTGCAGTGCTCGGCGTGGACCGTGGGCGCAAAGATCGCGTGATGGCCCGAGCGCTCGTTGTGCGACAGCTCGAGGGTGATCGCGGCGTCGATCACCGGGCAGACCCGGTAGCAGACGTCGCAGCGCAGCCCGAGGAAGTTGAGGCAGTTCTCCTGATCGACCAGCACGGCGGTGCCCATGCGCGCGGCGTCGATATCGGTGAGCGCCGGATCGAGCGCGCCGGTGGGGCAGGCGGCGACGCAGGGGATGTCGTCGCACATCTCGCAGGGCACCTCGCGGGCGGTGAAGAAGGGCGTGCCGGTGGCCGGTCCGTCCTCGCCCAATTCGGCCAGCGCCAAAGTGTCATAGGGGCAGTCGCGCACGCAGAGCCCGCAACGGATGCACGCCCCGAGGAAATCAACTTCGGGCAGGGCTCCGGGCGGGCGCAGCGCCTCGGCGGGCAGGGCGCGGGCATCATGGCCGAGCCAGGCCAGCGCGCCCCCGGCCAGCGCGCAGCCGCCCGCCATCCGCGCGGTGTCCATCAGGAACCTTCGGCGTTGCGGCGACAGCGGCGTGGCAGCGGCGGGCATCACGGGCCTCCTCTGACGTCTCCCTCAGGGCCGGGGGGATCGGCTCACACGCGCTCGACCTTGCAGGCGCACTTCTTGAAGTCGGTCTGCTTCGAGAGCGGACAGGTGGCATCGAGCGTCAACTTGTTGATCAGCTGGCTCTCGTCGAACCACGGTACGAAGACGAGCCCTTTCGGCGGCTTGTTGCGGCCGCGGGTCTCCAGCCGGCTGAGCATCTCGCCGCGGCGGGTCGAGATGTTGATCTCCTGCCCGCGCCGCAGGCCCCGCGCCTCGGCGTCCTCCGGGTGCATGAAGACGACGGCGGCGGGGAACGCCCGGTGCAGTTCCGGAACGCGGCGGGTCATCGAGCCGGAGTGCCAGTGTTCGAGCACCCGCCCGGTCGAGAGCCAGAGGTCGTAGTCGTCGTCGGGCACTTCGGGCGGCGCCTCGTAGGGGGCAAAGATGATCTTCGCCTTGCCATCCGGGTAGCCGTAAAAGGACACCTCCGAGCCCTCGGGCACATAGGGGTCATAGCCCTCGCGGAAGCGGTAAAGCGTTTCCTGCCCATCGACCACGGGCCAGCGCAGCCCGCGCGCCTGGTGGTATTGCTCGAACGGCGCGAGGTCATGGCCATGGCCGCGCCCGAAAGTGGCATATTCCTCGAAGAGACCCTTCTGGACGTAGAAGCCGAAGTGCTGGGCCTCGACATTGTCGAACCCCTCGGCGGTCTCTTCGAGCGGGAACTTGTCGACAGTGCCGTTCTGGTAGAGCACCTCGTAGAGCGTCTTGCCGGCCAGCTCGGGCTTCTTGGCGACAAGCGCGTCGCCCCAGGCCTCTTCGACGGTGAAGCGCTTGGCGAATTCCATGAGTTGCCACAGATCCGAGCGGGCCTCGCCCGGGGCCATGACCTGCTGGCGCCAGAACTGGGTGCGGCGCTCGGCGTTGCCGTAGGCGCCCTCCTTCTCGACCCACATGGCGGCGGGCAGGATCAGATCGGCCGACATGGCCGTGACGGTCGGATAGGCATCCGAGACGGTCACGAAATTGTCCGCGTTGCGATATCCCGGCCAGCCCTCCTCGTTGATGTTGGCCGCCGCCTGCATGTTGTTGTTGCACTGCACCCAGTAGGCGTTGAGATTGCCATCGCGCAGCGCGCGGTTCTGCTCCACCGCGTGCAGGCCGGGCTTGTCGGGGATGGTGCCCTCGGGCAGCTTCCAGATCTCCTCGGCATGGGCGCGGTGTTCGGGGTTGGTGACCACCATGTCGGCAGGCAACCGGTGCGAGAAGGTGCCCACCTCGCGCGCGGTGCCGCAGGCCGAGGGCTGGCCGGTCAGCGAGAAGGGCGAGTTGCCCGGCTCGGAGATCTTCCCGGTCAGCAGGTGGATGTTGTAGACCAGCCCGTTCACCCAGGAGCCGCGGGTGTGCTGGTTGAAGCCCATGGTCCAGAGCGACATGACCTTGCGGTCCGGATCGGCATATTGCTGGGCCAGCCGCTCGAGCTGATGCGCCGGCACGCCGGACATCTCGGCGACCTTCTCCAACGTGTAGTCCGAGACCGCCGCGGCGTATTCGTCGAAGTCGATCGGGGTCAGCTCGCCCGAGTTGGGATTGGCGGCGGCCTGCTGCAGCGGGTTGGTGTCGCGCAGCCCGTAGCCGATGTCGGTGGCGGTCTTGGTCAGGTTGACGTGCTTTTCCAGGAAGTCCCAGTTCACCGCGTCGGTCTGGATGATGTGATTGGCGATGTAGTTGAGGATCGCCAGATCGGTCTGCGGGGTGAACACCATGCCGTTGTCCGCGAGCTCGAAGCTGCGGTGCTCGAAGGTCGACAGCACGTGCACCTGCGCTCCGGGCTTGGTCAGTCGCGTGTCGGTGAGCCGTGACCAGAGGATCGGGTGCATCTCGGCCATGTTCGAGCCCCAGAGCACGAAGGTGTCCGCCTGCTCGAAGTCGTCGTAGCAGCCCATCGGCTCGTCGATGCCGAAGGCGCGCATGAAGCCGACCACCGCCGAGGCCATGCAGTGCCGGGCATTGGGGTCGATGTTGTTGGACCGGAACCCCGCCTTCATCAGCTTCGAGGCGGCGTAGCCCTCCCAGACCGTCCATTGCCCCGAGCCGAACATGCCGACCGAAGTTGGTCCCTTGGCGGCCAAAGCCGCCTTCCACTTCTCGGCCATGACATCGAAGGCCTCATCCCAGCTCACCGGCTCGAACTCGCCGTTCTTGTCGAATTGTCCGCCCGACTTGCGCAGCATCGGTGTGGTCAGACGGTCGGCGCCATACATGATCTTCGACAGGAAATAGCCCTTGATGCAGTTCAGGCCGCGGTTCACCGGCGCCTCGGGGTCACCCTGCGTGGCGACGACGCGGCCCTCCTTGGTGCCCACCAGCACCGAGCAGCCTGTGCCGCAGAACCGGCAGGGCGCCTTGTCCCAGCGGATGTCCGAATTGCCCGGGGTTTGGGCCAGCGCGGCAGGGGCGAGAGAGATGCCCGCGGCGGCGGCGGTGCTGGCGGCGGCGGTGGCCTTGAGGAAAGTCCTGCGCGAGTCCGAAATGGTCATGGGTCAGGTCTCCGGATGGGGGGCGGCGGGGGATGGGCGCTGCGGGGGCTCTTCGAAATGGTGGTAGTTGATGGTCAGCGAGATCACGCCGCGGATCTGGTGCAGCGACATGATGATGTCCGAGGCAAAGGCGGTGTCGGTGTCCTCGACCACCACCACCAGCCGGCCGTCTTCGGTTTCGGCATGCACCTCGACCCCGTCGAGCGCTTCCATCTGTGCCCGGGCTTCGGGCAGCGCGTCTCTTAGGACATGGACGAGGCAGCCGCAGATGTTCATCCCGAGCCCTCCGCGACGGGCGCGGGCCGCTCGAAGGCCACCGCCCCGGCAGGGCATGTGGCGGCGCAGGCGCCGCAACCGGTGCATTGCGCGGTGTCGAGCTCCGGCGCGGCCCGGCCGCCGGTCATCAGGCGGAAGCGGATGGCGCGGGGCGCGCAGGCGTCCTCACAGGAGCGGCAGGAGATGCCATTGAGCGAAAGGCAGCTGTCGGTGATGACGGCGCGCCACGGCCAGTCGGACACGGCCTCGGAACGCAGGGCGCCGGTCTCGCAGGCCGCGGCGCAGGCTCCGCAGAACGTGCAGGCCGCTTTCGAGAAATCGACGACCGGCGTCGACCCTCCGGCGGGGCCCTCTTGGCGGATCTCGTGGCGGATGATGAGCGCTTCGGGGCAGGCGCGGGCACAGGCGCCACAGCCGTTGCAGAGCTGAGAAAACCCGGACTGCGCGCCAGGAGGCCGCATCAAAGGGGCGGAGGGGCGGGTCGGTTGCCCTCGCAGGAAGTCGCGTCTGCTGTGCTGGGTCGTCATGGACGTCCTGGCCTTCCGATGTCTCCGCGATCAATCCTGCGGACTCTTGATATGAGTCCGAGACTGCCACAGGTTGTGCTCCCTAGAAACCTCGCAGTGCTGGAACTCCGAAAACCGTCGAAAATCCGCCAGTAGGGCGGGGATGCTCCAGAGATGCGGGGCGGAACTTTGCGGCGCGTCCCGTCAATGGAATAGAAACGGAATAGAAAAAGCCGAGGGCCATGGGCCCCCGGCTGACTGTTTTGGACCGGTCGTCCGCCGTCAGTCGGCGAAGAGCTCGCGCAGCTTCGCGCCGTGCTCGGGGCTGGTCGCGAGGATCGGTTTCCAGCCGGACTCCTGCGCCAGCGCGCCAAATTCGGTGGCCGCATCCGCGTCGAGGTCGATCATCTCGATCCCTGCCTCGATCTGCTTGGCTTTCTCGGCCTCGGCAAGGTCCTGCACCAGCGAGGAGGAGGATTCGGTTTCGATCATCAGGTCGCTGAGGAAGGCCTGCTGCTCTTCGGACAGCGACTGCCAGGTCTTGAGGCTCAGGTAGAGGCCGGTCTCGACCTGGTAGAAGCCGGGGTTCACCCGCGCACCGGTCTTGTCCTGCCAGCCAAGGTCGAAGACACCGATCGAGGGCCAGCCATAGCCGTCGATGACGCCGCGCTCGAGCGCGGTGTAGACCTCGCCCGGGGCGGTCTGCATCGGGGTGGCGCCAAGATCCTTGAAGAAGGCCTGGTAGACCGGCACCGAGCGCAGCTTCAGTCCGTCGAGCTTGCCGCCCTCGGGCGCCTCGTTGAGGTAGATGTGGTAGTTGATGCCCTGCGTCAGGCGGCCCAGCCAATGGATCCGGGCTTTGTCCTCGTGCAACTGGTTCATCAGCGCGTAGCCGCCGTTCTCGCGCAGCTCCGACATCGGGCGGGTGGCGAGGGTCATGGCGACGCCCTCGGGCACGAGGCTGGCGTGGAACACCGCGGTGGTGTTGGCGATGTCGACAATGCCGTTGCACAGCGCGTTGCCGATCTCGAAGGGGGGCATGGCCTCGGGCCCGCCGATCACCTCGATCTTCAGGACGCCCTCACCCTGCGCGTTCACCTTCGAGACGAAATCCTCGAAGGGTTTGGCGAAGGTGGTGCCGGGCTGGAAGGCGGTGATGGCGCGCAGCGTGGTCTCTGCCGCGGCGAGCGGGCTTGCCAGGGCGAGCGCTGCCGCAACGGCCATGCCTGCCGTTTTGAGGGAGCGGATTTTCATTTTTGTTCTCCGGACTGTTGGACTTGGAAAAGGGGCTGTCAGCGCACCAGCGCGGGCAGGAAGAGTGTGAGCTGCGGCACCATCAGCATCAGGATCAGCACGCCGATCTCGATCAGGATGAAGGGCGCGGCGGCCTTGTAGATGCTGACCAGCGGCACCGAGCGGCTGGCGCCCTGCATGACCATCAGCAGGATGCCGAAGGGCGGGGTCAGCATGCCGAGCTCGATCGCCACGAGCATCATCAGCCCGAGCCAGACGACCTCGATGCCCGCGGCATGGGCCAGCGGCATGAAGATCGGCAGGGTGATCATCATCATCGAGATCTGGTCGATGAAGCAGCCGAGCACGAGCAGGATCAGCAGCATGCAGACGATCAGCGTCATCGGCGTGGGGTCAACGGCGTTGATCAGCTGCAACATGCCCGAGGTGGCGCCCGAGAACGACAGGATCTGCGAGAAGGTCGTCGAGGCGACGATGATGAAGAGGATCGACACCGAGACCTTCGCGGTCTCGGTCATCGCTTTGGTCAGCGCGGCCCAGCTCAGCTTGCGGTAGAGCGCGGTGGCGATGAGCGCGGCAAAGGCACCAAGACCCGCGGCCTCGGTCGGGGTGGCGATCCCGGCGAGCATGCTGCCGATCACCGCGACGAAGATGCCGAAGAGCGGCACCACGTCGCGCAGGAAGGGCACGATCCGCTCGGCCAGCGTGTAGGCGCTGGCGCTGGTGTCGCTCGGTGCGCTCTGCGGGCGGAAATGGCCGGTGAGGATGACGAAGAGCAGGAAGAGCGCGGCCATCAGCAACCCGGGGACCAGCCCGCCGATCAGCAGCTGGGTGATCGAGATGCCCGAGAGCGAGCCGAGCATCACCGCCAGCGTCGAGGGCGGGATCAACACGGCAATGCCGCCCACCGCCATGACCGGCCCGAGCGCCAGCGTCGTCGAATAGCCCCGGCGCAGCATTTCCTGCGACAGCGTGCCGCCAAGGAGCGCAGTGTTGGCGATGGACGAGCCGGAGAGCGCCGCAAAGGCGGTGCCGCCGACCACGGAGACGCAGCCGAGCCGGGCGGGCAGGCGGTGCAGCAAGCGCTCGATCGCCTCGATCGCTTTGTAGGCGAGGCCGCAATGGAACAGCAGCTCTCCCATCAGCACGAAGAGCGGGATCGGCACGAGCGAGAAGGAATTGACCGACATGGACGCGTTGCGCACCAGCTGCTCGATGCCCGCGCCGCTGCCGAGGAACAGCCAGGCACCGATCAGGTTTGCGCCAAGAAACGCCAGCGCGACCGGGGTGCCGATGGCAAAAAGCATCGCCAGTACGCCGCCGAGCAGCGCGATGATCTCGAGCCAGCTCATATCCGCACCTCGCCGGTCACGATGCGGGCCAGGAACTCGGCCGTGCAAAGACCGAAGCAAAGCACCATGGGGGTCATGAGGTACCATTCGGGAAAGATGAGGTTCTTGAAGACCAGCGAGCCGAGCGCGTAGCTGTCGAAGGTCACCCGCACCGCGACGACGAGCAGGATCGCCGAGATCACCCCGCCGAAGAGGTTCGAGGCCTTCACCAGCCAGCGCGCCTTTGCCGCGCTGACGGTGCGCAGCAGCACGTCGACGTTCACGTGGCCGTGGTTGTGCAACACCCAGGGCGCGCCGGTGAAGGTCGAGATGGTCAGAAGATACTCGGTCAGCTCGTTGAGCCAGGACCAGCGCACGAGGCCGGTGTTCCGCAGAACCACGTCGCCCACCACGAGAATGCTCAGCAGCGCCAGGGCGGCGGCGGAGATGCCGCCGCAGAGCCTCATCACCCAGGTCAGGCGTCTTGCTTGTGACATTCCATGCGCTCCCTCGTTCCGGCAATTCATCAAACATTTACTTTAGACTTCAATTAAAAGTCAACGTGAGAGAACGGTATGCAGGAGGATGTCTTGTGTTTTACGCGACGTTTTCCGCAAAATTGAGCAGGCATGGGCGCAGCTCCTGCGTCAGAGGAAAATTTATAATTAAAATAGTTATCCCGCACTTCTTCCGCGGTGATGGCATGCGAAGGCCCCGGCGCTCGACAGCGAGCGCCGGGGGGCAGCCATCTTTAGGGTCGCGCCGAAGCGCTCCGGTCAGGCGCCTGCCGGGGCGGGCGCGGCATCCTTCAGGCGGAAGCGCTGGATCTTGCCACTCTCGGTCTTCGGCAGCGCCTCGGTGAAGATGACCGAGCGGGGATACTTGTAGGGAGCGATGGTCGCCTTGACGAAATCCTGCAGCGCCTTGGCGGTGGCCGCGTCGGCGGCGACCCCCTCGCGCAGCACCACATGGGCCTGCACGATGATGCCGCGCTCGGCGTCAGGGGCGCCGATGACGGCGCATTCGATCACGTCCGGATGCGCAAGCAGCGCGGCTTCCACCTCTGGCCCGGCAATGTTGTAGCCCGACGAGACGATCATGTCGTCCGAGCGCGCAGCGAAGTGGAAATAGCCCTCTTCGTCCTGCACGAAGGTGTCGCCGGGCAGGTTCCAGCCATCCCGGACGAATTTTGTCTGCCGGTCGTCGGCCAGGTAGCGGCAGCCCACCGGGCCGCGCACCGCGAGATGGCCCGGCGTGCCGCGCGGCACCTCGTTCATCTCGTCGTCGACGATCTTCGCCTCGTAGCCGGTCAGCGGCTTGCCGGTGCAGCCGGGCTTGGCGTCGCCGAAGCGGTTGGAGATGTAGATATGCAGCATCTCGGTGCCGCCGATCCCGTCGAGGATGGGCTTGCCGGTCTTCTGCTCCCAGGCCTCGAACACCGGCGCGGGCAGGGTCTCGCCCGCCGAGACGGCGCAGCGCAGGCTCGACAGGTCCGCGCCCTCGTCCATCGCCAGCATCATGGCGCGATACGCGGTGGGGGCGGTGAAGCAGATGGTGGCGCGGTGCTGCTCGATGATGCGGATGAGATCGGGCGGCGCGGCCTTTTCCAGCAGCACGGCGCTGGCGCCGAAGCGCAGCGGGAAGATGGCCAGCCCGCCAAGGCCGAAGGTGAAGGCAAGTGGCGGCGAACCGACGAAGATGTCTTCGGGCTGCACCTCGAGCACCTCGCGCGCGTAGCCGTCGGCGATCATCAGCAGGTCGCGATGGAAATGCATGGTGGCCTTGGGCACCCCGGTCGAGCCCGAGGTGAACCCCAGCAGCGCCACGTCGTCGCGCCCGGTCTCGACCCAGCAGGGCCCCGAGGGCTTGGCGGCGGCGGCACGGTCGAGCTCGGCGTCGAGCCCGGAGGTGCCGTCGAAACCGACGATGCGTTTCAGGAACTTGCTCTCGGGCAGGCAGGCCTCCAGCTCGTCCAGCATCCGCGTGTCGCAGAGCGCCAGCGAGACCTCGGCCTTGTCGAGGTGCTGCATCAATTCCTTCTTGCGCAGCAGCGGCATGGTGTTGACCACCACGGCGCCGGCCTTGGTGGCGCCGAGCCAGCAGGCGACAAGCGCGGGGGTGTTGGCGCTGCGGATGAGGATGCGGTTGCCGGGCTGAACGCCGTAATCCTCGATCAGCACGCGGGCGATGCGGCTGGTCCAGTCGGCAAGTTCGGCATAGGTGCGGCTGCGGCCCTGACCGACCAACGCGACGCGGTCCCCGAAGCCCTTCTCGACCATCCGGTCGGTCAGTTCGACAGCGGCGTTGATGTGCTCGGGATAGGAGAACGTCTCCAGCAGGAAAACCGGTTGGAGCTCGGCCGCCGGAAGATTGTCGCGGCTGAAGCTGTCGGTGTGAGCGCTGGGGCCAAGCATGAAGTCCTCCTGGGTGCCGGTCTTGGACTCATCACGCTACGGCCGCGATTTTATTTCAAGTATAAAGTTTAATCCTGAAGAAGATTTTTCCGCTCTGCGAAGATATTTCCGTTTTTTTCGCCGATAGTTTAACTTGTTGCGCAACACGCGTGAAGCAGACGCTGGGTCAACTGCTTCACGCATCAATGTTCCGCCCCGCGATCCCGGCGCCGCTAGTCCAGCCAGGCGGGATCGAGCTCGGGCAGGGGGATCGCCGAGAGCAGCGTTCTGGTGACATCCGAGGCCGGGGCGCGGAACACCGCCTCGACCGAGCCCTGCTCGACGATCTCGCCCCGGTTCAGCACGATCACCCGGTCGCAAAGGTGGCGGATCACCGAAAGGTCATGGCTGATGAAGGCGATGGTCAGCCCCATTTCGCGGGCGAGCTGCTTGAGCAACAGCAGCACCTGCGCCTGGCTCGAGACGTCGAGACCCGAGACGATCTCGTCGGCGAGGATGAACCGCGGCTTCAGCGCGATGGCCCGGGCGATGCCGACCCGCTGGCGCTGGCCGCCCGACAGCTCGTGCGGGTAGCGCTCGGCGAAAGCCGGGGGCAGGCCAACCTTGCCGAGCGCCGCGATCGCATCGGCCCTGGTGCCGCCGAGCCCATAGCGCTTCATCGGCTGGGCGATGATCCGCCAGACCTTGTGGCGCGGGTTGAGCGAGGACATGGGGTCCTGGAAAATCATCTGCAGATCGCGCCGGAGCGGGCGCAGCGCCGCCTCGTCGAGATGGCCGATGTCCTGCCCGCCGTAGAGCACGCTGCCCGAGTCGGGCTCGAGCAGGCGCACCAGCAAGCGGCCGGCCGTCGATTTGCCCGAGCCACTCTCGCCGACGATGCCGGTGATCTTGCCCGCCGGGATGTCGAAGCTGAGGCCCTTGAGCACCTCGGTGCGCGGCGCGGCGCCGAGCAGCGGCTTGCGCGCAAGGTCGGGGAACGAGAGGCGAAGATCGCGCACCGTGAAGAGGCTCGGGGCGGTTTCGACCGCCTCGGCAGCCGGTGCCCGCGGTTGGGTCTGGGCGGTCATCGCGCGCCTCCTTTCTGCCGGGCGTCGTCTTGGGCAATGGCACCCTGCAGCTCGGCGATGAGCGCCTGCGGCACCGGCGAGAAGGGCCGGTCGAGATCCGCATAGCTCGGCGTCGCCGCGATCAGGGCGCGGGTGTAGGGATGGGCGGGGTCGGTGAAGATGCGCTCGGTGGGCGCGTCCTCCATCACCTTGCCGGCAAAGAGCACGGTCACCTGCTGGCTGATCTTGGCGACCACCCCCATGTCGTGGGTGACGAACAGCACCGCGGTGCCGGTCTCCTGCTGCAACTCCCGGATGAGCCGCAGGATCTGCTTCTGCACCGTCACGTCGAGCGCCGTGGTCGGCTCGTCCGCGACGATAAGCCGGGGCGAGGGCGCAAAGGCGGCGGCAATCAGCACGCGCTGGCGCATGCCGCCCGAAAGCTCGTGCGGGTAGCTCTCCATCACCCGTTTCGGATCGCGGATGTGCACCCTGTCCAGCAGCGCCAATGCGGTGTCGCGGGCCTTGGCACGGCTCCAGCCGTGGATGCGCACCAGCGGATCGGTGATCTGCGGGCCGATCCGCCGCGCCGGGTTCAGCGCGGTGAGCGGGTCCTGCGGGATCAGCGCGGCGCTCTGCGCCACGGTCTTCCGCCGGGTCCAGGGTGTCATCGCGTTCAGGTGCTGCCCCTCGAGCAGGATCTCGCCCCCCGTCACCCGCAGGTTCTGTGGCAGGATGCCGAGCACCGCCTTGCCGATCATCGACTTGCCGGCACCGCTTTCGCCGACAAGCGCGCGGACCTCGCCGGGGCGCAGGCTCAGCGAGACGTCGCGCAGCAGGCGGTGGCCGTTGGGCAGCGCGATGCTGAGCTGCATCACGTCGAGCGTATTGAGGTGGGTTTGCGAGCCTGTCATTGGAGCACCGGATCGAAGCGTTGTTTGAGACCCTCGCCGAGGGTCGAGAAGCTCAGCACCGTCAGAAAGAGCGCGATCAGCGGGAAGAGCAGCACCCACCAGGCGAAGTGGATGGCGTTGCGCCCCTCGGCGATCATCGAGCCCCAGGTCGGATCATCGGAGGAGATCGAGAGATTCACGAAGCTGAGGATCGCCTCGACGATCACCGCAATGCCCATCTCGAGCATCAGCAGCGCAATGATCGAGGGCAGCACGTTTGGGAGGATCTCGCTCAGCAGCGTGCCAAGGCGGCGGGCGCCGCCGATGCGGGCGCTGTCGACGTAGTCCATGCGCGCCTGCACCATGGTCTCGGCGCGGATCACCCGCGCGAACCGGGTCCAGTCGATCAGCGCGATGGCGGCGATGACCGAGGTGAGCCCTGTCCCCATGACCGCCACCAGCAGCACCGCGAAGAGCACCGGCGGGAAGGCCATCCAGATGTCGACCAGCCGCGAGATCACCCGGTCCCACCAGCCGCCGAAATAGCCCGCGACAAGGCCGAGCGCGGCGCCGAAGACACATGTGACGGTGGCGGCGATGAGGCTGACGAAAAGCGCGATGCGGGCGCCGTAGATCATGCGCGACAGCACGTCCCGGCCAAGGCTGTCGGTGCCCAGCCAGTAGCCCGGCTCGTGGCCGGCCATGAAGGCGGGGGGCAGCCGTTCGAGCATGAGATCCTGCATCAGCGGATCCTGCGGCGCCACCAGCGGGGCGAACATCGCGGCAAGCGCCACGGTGCCCAGCCACAGCAGCGGCAGCCAGAGCCGGAGGTTGAGCCTGCGGGCGCGGCGGCGCGGCGCGGCAGCGGTGATGTCAGCCATGGCGGAGCCTCGGGTTCAGCAGCGTGTAGGACAGATCTACGAGCAGGTTGATGACGATGAAGAGCGCGGCGAAGAGCAGCACGATGCCCTGGATCAGCGGCAGGTCGCGGTTGATCACCGCGTCGATCGCCATGTTGCCCAGCCCCTCGTAGGAAAAGATGCGCTCGACGATGACCGTGCCGCCGATGAGGAAGGTGAACTGCACGCCGACAAGGGTGAGCGTCGGCAGAAGCGCGTTGCGCAGCGCCTCGCGCAGGATCACCGAGGTCTCGGAGAAGCCGCGGACGCGGGCCAGCGTCGTGTAATCCTGCAGCAGCACTTCTTTCAGGTTCTGCTTCAGCAACTGCGCGATCATCGCCGCGAGCGGCAGGGCCAGCGCAAGCGCGGGCATCAGCATGTGCGACAGGGTCGAGCCAGCCACGTCGAAACGCCCGCGCAGCAGCCCCTCGAACGTGTAGAAGTTGGAGGTGAAATCGACGTCGATCTGCGGATCGATCCGGCCCGAGATCGACAGCACCGGCCAAAGCACCCCGAAGAGCAGCACGAAGACCAGCCCCCAGAGGAAGTCCGGCACCGAAAGCACCGCACCGCTCGTCAGGTCGAGCCCGACCTCGGTGGCGGTACCGCGCCGGCGCGCGCCGATCACCGCAACGGTGACCCCAAGCGCCACGGCGATGAGCAGCGCCATGATCGACAGCTCCAGCGTGGCAGGAAGGCGCGAGAGCACCAGCTCGTCCACAGGGCGGCGCAGGGTGATCGACGTGCCGAAATCGCCCTGCAGCACGCCGCCGAGCCAGATGACGAACTGCTCGGGCAGGCTCTTGTCAAAGCCGTAGAGCGCCTCGAGCGCGGCGATGTCGGACTCGGTCGCGCCGGGGGGCAGCATCATCGCGATGGGGTTGCCGGGCGCGACGCGCACCAGCACGAAGACCACGACGGCAACGCCGAACAGCGTGACGGCGGTGGTCAGAAGGCGGATCAGGATCGTCTTCAGCAACATGGGGTCAGAACCCTCCAATGCGCCCGAGCCGAGACGACGCTCGGCCCGGGCGGTCTTGCAAGATGCGCGGGATCAGGCCTTGGAGATCGCTTGCGGCAACAGGTCGCCCGAGGTGTAGGGCGTCACCGCGACCGTGCTGCGGAACACCACCGGCATCACGTATTGCAGCAGCGGGATGACATAGCCTTCCTCGGCGATGTAGCGCGAGACGTCCTTGTAACCGGCGATGCGCTTGTCCTCGTCGGGTTCGGCGAAGAGCGGGCCGATCTTCTCGACCAGGTCGGCGCTGTCCCAGACCGCGTGCGGCGAGGGGCCGAACATGGCAAACCCGGTCGAGGTCGAGGGATCACCGATCGAGTTGCCCCAGTTGTAGAAGGCCGCCGGAGCCAGCGTGTCGGCGGCCCGCAGCTCGTAGTGCTTGGCGATCTCGTAGACCTCGATCTCGGCCTCGATCCCGACCTTGCGCCACATGCCGACGATCGCCTGGATCATCTCGTAATCCTTGGGCTTGAAACCGCGCGTCGTCTGGATGGTGAACTTGACCGGGGTGTCGGTGGAATAGCCCGAGGCGGCCAGCAGCTCCTTGGACTTCTCGGGATCGTAGTCGACGGTGATGCTCTCGTCGTAGGCGGCATAGCCCGGCACCTCGAGCGTCGAGAGCGGCACGCCGTAGCCGCGCAGCAGCCGGTCGATGATGAGCTGCTTGTCGATGGCGTGATGGGCGGCAAGCCGCACGTTCTTGTCGAGCATCACGTCGATGTCGTTGAGGAAGATCATGCCGATGTCGGTGATTGGCACGGCCTCCCCCTCGAGCCCGTCCTTGGCGATCAGCCGGTCGTATTCCTCGTAGGGGATGTTCGAAGTCACATCGGAATTGCCCGACTCGATCTCGGCCACGCGCGAGGCGGCGTCGGTGACGAACTTGATGGTCACGGTCTCGAAGGCAGGCTTGTCACCCCAATAGCCGGGATAGGCCTTGAGCCGCACGTAGGCGCCCTGCTCGAAGGCGTCGACCATATAGGGGCCGGTGCCGATGGGGGCCTTCTCGAAGCCCTCGGCGCCGACTTCCTCGTAATAGGTCTTGGGCAGCACGAAGGCGGTCAGGAAGGCCATCCACTTGAACAAGGCGGGCTCGAAGTCCTTGACGTCGGCGGTGATGACGTTGCCGTCAACGCTGAAGTTGCCGATCTTGCCCCAGACGAACTGCATGGGGTTGCCGGTTTCGGGGGTGCCCGCGCGAGTCAGCGACCAGACGATGTCCTCGGGGGTCAGCGGCGCGCCGTTGTGCCAGGTGACGCCTTCGCGGACGGTCATGGTGATCTGCGACTTGTCCTCGCTGAAGCCCCAGTCGGTCAGCAGCCCGGGGCCGAACGACAGGTCGGGGGCCTGCGCGATATAGCGGTCGAAGACCGCGAGGTAGACCGACTGCAGCGCCGGGTTCACCGCGGCGGGGCCGGTGGTCGGATCCCAGCTTTGCACGGGCAGGTTGTAGGCGATGGTCAGGCTATCGCCGCTCTGAGCGAGCACGCCGGTGCCGGTTGCCAGAAGCGCGGTGAGCGCCGCCGAGGCGCCCATGAAGCCGCGCCGGGAAAGGGGTAGGCTGGAGGTCATCTTTCTGTCTCCTGTTGGTCTGTGCGGCCCGGTTTGCTCGGGCTCATCGGGTGATTTTGATTCGGCCTTCAAATTTCGAAATTTAAACTATTCAAGCGCATCTCTGCGCCTCTGGCACGGCCTACTTGAGGCCCTGCGCCGTAAGAAAGCCCGATCCCGCCCCGGTTCCGGCACCGGGCCAGCACGCTGCCCCGATCATGTGCAGATTGGCGATGGGCGTGCGCCCGTCGGAAAAGCCACGCACCGGGCGGAAGAGGAAGTTCTGCGTCAGGTGGTGCGAGCCGCAAATCTGGTCGCCGCCGACAAGGTTGGGATTGCCGGCCTCGAGATCGAGGGGCGAGACGGCGGTGCGGGCAAGGATGGTCTGGCGGAACCCGGGGGCCTGCTCCTCGATCAGATCGAGGATGCGCTCGCTCATCGGTGCCTTGGCATCCTCCCAGTCTGTCGCGGAAATCTCTCCCTTGGCGTCGCCCTTGATGACCGCGGGCACGACCCGTGCCTGCACCCACAGCGTGTGCTTGCCCTGCGGCGCGCGGCTCGGATCAAACAGCGTCGGCTGACCCACCACCAGCAGCGGTGTCGCGGGCAACTGCCCGGCCATCGCCTCGGCATAGGTCTTGGCGGCGACGTCGATCGAACGCCCCACGTGGACATAGGCGTAGCGCTTCAGCGCCTCGGCCGCCCAGGGCACGGGCGCGTCGAGCGCGAGGTGCAGCATCATCGTGCCGGGCGCGTGGCGGAAGCTCTCGAGGCCTCGGTCGAAGCGCGCATCGCCCGAGCCATCGCCCAGCATCCGGCGCAGGTGCTTCGGGGCAAGACCGGCGAGAATGGTTGAGGCTTCAATCGTTTTTCCGTTCGCGACCACGCCGGTCATGCGGCCTTTCCCGTGCAGGATCTGCGCCACCTCGACGTTGCAGTCGACCGAGCCGCCATGCGCCTCGATCATGCCGACCAGAGCGCGGGTGGCAACGTCGGCGCCGCCCTTGCCGATCACCATGCCCATGGCCTGACCAGCCATCGCCTCGAGGTAGGGGAAGATCGCGCCGCCCGCGATGTCGGGCGCGAAATCGAGGTGCATGCCCCAGGACGCCAGCGCCGTGCGCAGGCGCGGGTCCTCGAAGGTCTCGTCGAGCCATGTCCGCGGCGAGGTCATCAGAAAGCGCGCCATGTCGAGACTGCGGGCCGTGCCGAGCTTGCGCCAGCTCTGCCAGAGGAAGCGCGCGAGCGGGCCGCGGCGCATCGGCGTGCCGAGCAACCCGCCGAGCACGCCCGCGCGCTCGGGGAACTCGGCCATCAGCGCGCGCCAGCTCGCCCTGTCCGCCTCGCAGGCGAAGCTCGCCAGCGTCTCCTCGACGTCGGTGGATATGCCGAGGTGATCCCCGGGCTCCAGCGCCTGCGCGAACGGGTGGGTGATCGGCACGAACTCCAGGCCGTGACGGGCCATTTCGGCGCCGTGCCGCGCCATGAAGGCCGAGCCCGCGAACATCGACAGATTCATCGCCGCGATGTCATGGCGGAAGCCGGGCAGGGTCAGCTCTTCGGTGCGCACCGCGCCGCCCGGTGTGGGGCCGCGTTCCAGCACCCGCACGGGCTTGCCGCGCGCCGCGAGATCCGCCGCGGCAACGAGCCCGTTGATCCCGGCGCCGATGATGAGAATGGGGCCTGCCATGGCGCTCACCCCGCGAAGCTTCGGACGGTGGCGAGCGCGCCGTCGAGCTTCTCGCCCTCGACATCGTCGAGCGCCGCGGTGCGCAACCGGCGCATCCAATCGGCGGCATCGGGGCGGCCCGCGAGCAGATCACGTGCGCCCATCACCTTGGCAAACTTGGACAATCCACGCGCGTGGGTGTCGGAGTATCCCTTGATCAGCCGATAGTTGGCCAAAAGCTCGGTCGCCAGCGCGCGGTCGGCGGCGGCAGTCTGCAGCACAGTGTCGAACCAGGCGGTGACGTGGCGCATCTCGCTGTCGTGACGCAAGAGGCGGCGTCGCAGAGGGCGAAGCGACGACACCAGCCAGAGCAGGGCGAACCCCGAAAGACTGTCGGTGCGGATCCGGCGACCCTTGTCGAAGTGGCGGGTGTACCAGGCCTCGAGCCCCTTGCGGGATTGCAGCCAGCGGCCCAGCCCGCGCGGCATCGTGGTCGCCAGCTCCTCGAAGCGCGGGTGGAAATACTCGGTGAGCATCAGCAGCTGGCCGTCGTTGACCACCACCTCGTCCTTCACCCGGGCAAAGCGGGTGGCGCGGGTCTTGATGTCGGCGACGCGCAGCAGATCGTCGTAGCAGAGCGCCCGGGCGCAGTACTTCGCCGCCGCCGCGCTCATCTCGTAGGGGGCGGCATCCGCCGCGACGGCCTTCTCGACCATGCCGAGGTAGTCAGCGCCGTAGTCCAGATCCTGGTAGTCGACGACCTTCTTCAGCCCCAGCCCGGCCATCTCGCGGACCTCGACGGGAAGCGCGGCGAGCCGCGTCTCCAGCACCGCCCATTGCGCGCGCAGCTTTTCGGGCACGTGCAGCACCGGCACGGGCGCGTCCGCGTCGCTCTCGGGGGCCGGGGCAGGGCTCGCGCCCGTGGCGATGTCATAGGCGGCGCCGAAGGCGCGCAGCGAGGCCTCGACACCTCGCCCGGACGCGCGGATCACCTCTTCGTAGCTCTCGCGCGGGAAGGGCAGGGCGCCCGAGCCCGCCAGCGCGCCGAGCAGCGACGACGAGATCACCGAGCCCGCCTGCTTCGCCACGGTCTCCATGTCGAAGGCGACCACGTGGTCGGCGGCGATGCCCATGGCCTCGATCACCTCGGGGCCGTTGGCGCGGCCGTCGCCGGGCGCGATCTTCTCGGAGACGGCAGGGATGCGGTGGGTCGAGGCGATCATCGTGGTGCGGCCCGGGGTGACGAAGCCGCGCAGGATCGCCCGCCCGCCTTCCATCAGCTCCGAGGCCATGAGGATATCGACGTCGCCGATGGCAGGCGACAGCGAGAACACCGGCATCCGCCCGGTGTCGCGGCACATCTCGACGTAGTAGATCGTCGCCCCGGTGCGCTGCGCCACGCCCGCGACCGAGGTCGACTGCGCGCGGTAGCCATTGGCCTCGGCCACGGCGACGATCCAGTTGGTCAGCACGCCGCCGCCCTGTCCGCCGACGGCAAGCGCTGCGAGGGTGATGATCTTCTCGCCGTCCGGTCCCGGGGAGCGGCGCGCGACGAGCGGTTTTGTCTGCATGTTCATGGGCATACCCTCAGGCGAAGACGACGCGCTTGGCATCGCGGCGGCGCTGCAGCCACGAGATGATCCGGCCACTGCGCGCGGCGCGGCGCGTCTCGCGCTGCGTGGGATTGGTGACGATCTCGGCCTGGTAGAAACTGGGGCAGAGCACGGCGGCATCGGCCACCTCGCCGCAGTTGCCGCAGCCGACGCAGGTCTGGTCGATCGCGGCGACGGGATCGTCGCGCAGCGGATCGCCGGTGTCCTTGACCGAGAGCGACGGGCAGCCCGAGAGCCGCATGCAGGCGTGATCCCCGGTGCAGACATCCTCGTCGACGCCGAAGCGCGGGCGCACCACGCGCTTGCCCTCCTTGGCCGCCTTGGCCAGTTCGGGCTTCACCCGGCGCTGCTTGTTGAGCATGCATTCCGACGAGGCGACGATGACCTTGGGGCCTTCCTCTTCGGTGGTCAGCGCCTCCTTGAGCGTGTCGCGCATCTTGGTGACGTCATAGGTGCGGTCGATCTGGCGCACCCATTTGACCCCCATGCCCTTGACCGCGTCGACGATGGAGTTCTGCGTCTGCTTGGTCTTGTTGACCGCCCGCGACGACAGGATGTCCTGCCCGCCGGTGGCCGAGGAGTAGAAGTTGTCGACGATGACGATCACGTTGTCGGACTTGTTGAACACCGCGTTGCCGACCGAGGAGGTCAGCCCGTTGTGCCAGAAGCCGCCATCCCCGACGAAGGAGATCGCCCGGCGCCCCTTCTTGTTCTCGTTGTGGAAGGCGGCCGCCGAGGCCGGCCCGAGCCCGTAGCCCATGGTGGTCGCGCCGAGGTCGAAGGGCGGCATGATCGAAAAGAGGTGGCAGCCGATGTCCGACGAGATGTGGTGCGGGCCGAGCTCTTCCTCGACCAGCTTGGTGGCGGCGAAGATCGGGCGCTCGGGGCAGCCGGTGCAGAAGCCCGGCGGGCGCGCCGGCAGGGTCTGCGACAGATCGGGGATGGCGATGGGCTCCTCGTTGGTCGCCACCTTGGCGACCGGAAGCACCTCGGGCGCGTGCTCGGAGAAGAAGGCGCCCAGACCCTCGACCATGACCTGCCCGGTGTATTCGCCGCCCATCGGCAGCTTGCCCTTGCCCTCGAGCTTCACCCGCTTGCCCGACTGGTAGAGCATGTGGGCGACCTGCTGCTCGATGTAGTTGGGATGGCCCTCCTCGATGATCAGCACCGCGTCCTTGCCCTCGCAGAAGTCGAGGATCTGGCTGTCCACCAGCGGGTAGACGCAGTTGAGCACCAGCATGTCGATCTCGGTATCGCCGTAAAGATCGGCGAGCCCCAGCCGGTTCAGCGCCCGCACCACGGTGTTGTAGGTGCCGCCCTGAAGGATCAGCCCGACTTTGCCGCGGGCCGAGCCGAAGCGCTCGTTGATGCCCTTCTCGACGATGAACCGCTCGGCGGCGGGCTTGCGCTTGGTGAGCTTCTCGGCCTCGTGGATGTAGGTCGCCGGGGGCAGCACGATGCGGTCGAGCTTGCGCTTGGGGTTCTCCAGCGCCTCCGAGACGGTCATCGCGGGGCGCTTGTTGTCCGAGGCCTCGAAGTGGCCGTGCACGTGGCACGAGCGGATACCGACCTGCAGCATGACCGGCGTGTTCGACAGTTCCGACAGCTCGAAGCCGTCGCCCACCGCCTTGACGATCGAGGGCAGGTTGGGCCGCGGGTCGAGCATCCAGACCTGGCTCTTCATGGCAAAGGCGTAGGTGCGCTCCTGCATGATCGACGAGCCCTCGCCGTAATCCTCGCCGACGATGATCAGCGCGCCGCCGGTGACCCCGCCCGAAGCGAGGTTCGACAGCGCGTCCGAGGCGACGTTGGTGCCGACCACCGACTTGTAGGTGACCGCGCCGCGAATGGGGTAATGGACCGAGGCGGCGAGCATGGCGGTGGCGGTCGCCTCCGAGGCCGAGGCCTCGAAATGCACGCCGAGCTCGCCAAGAATCTCCTGCGCGTCGGCTAGCACGTCCATCAGGTGCGAGATCGGCGAGCCCTGATAGCCGCCGACATAGCCGACGCCGTTCTCCAGCAGCGCCTTGGTGATCGCGAGGATGCCCTCGCCGGTGAAGGTCTCGCCCTCGCCCTGCTTCAGCTTCTGGACTTCCTTGGCAAAGGAACGCTCGGCCATGGGTGGTCTCCTTGGGTGCCGATCCCGGGCTGGTCAGAGATGACGCCCGTCCGGTCTTTTCGTGTCAGAAATCGTGGTGTCGGATGTCGTGCAGCACGCGCTGCAGCAGATCGTTCAGCGTCGCGCGCTCTTCGTCGTCGAGCGCCTGCAGCATGCGGTCGCGCATCGCCTGCATCGCCGGCCAGGCGGTCTCGTAGGCGGTGCGGCCCGCGTCGGTGAGGCTGATCTTGCGGAACCGGCTGTCGCCGTCCTGCGCCTCGCGGCGCACCAGCCCGGCGCTTTCCATCGCGTCAAGCGTGCGCGACAGGGTCGGCTGCTTGATGACGGTCAGCACCGACAGCTCGGTGATCGTGTAAGGCCCGCTCTCGGCCAGCACCGCCAGCGCCCGCATCTGCGGCACCGAGACGCCGACCTCCTTGAGCGCGGTCTCCACGCTCTTGTTGTAGCGCGCGCCGATGCGGTTCAGCAGGTAGGGGGTGAAGGATTCGAGATCCCCGGGCGCGCCTGTCATGCGCCCAACTCCTTGGCCACCAGGAAGCCCGACCCGCCGGACAGGCCCGGCCCGGGGTGGGTCGACGCGCCGATGTGGTAGAGGCCCTTGAGGTCGGTGCCGTGGCGCGTGCTGCCGGCGAACGGCCGCCAGAGGAAGAACTGGTCGAGCGTGCAGGCGCCGCCATAGGGGTCGCCCCCGACGAGGTTCATGTTGTAGCCCTCGAGATCGGCAGGCGAGATCGCGCGGCGGGTGACCACGCTGTCGGCAAAGCCGTCGATGTGCCGCGCGAGAATGGCCTCGATGCGGTCGGCAAAGGCCTCGCGCAGGGTCTCGGTCCAGGCACCGTCGGCGGGCACCTCGATCTCTCCGGCGGCATCGCCCTTCACCTGGCGCGGTGCCTCGGGCATCTGCAGCCAGAGCACGCTCTGGCCCTCGGGGGCGCGGCTCGGGTCGGCGGCGCAGGGCTGGCCGACGCAGATCGTCGGCACCTCGGGCAGCATGCCGCGCTCGGCCTCGTTCCCGGCCTTGGACACGCCGTCGAGCCCGGGTGTCAGATGCAGCAGCTGCACCGTCTCGAGCCCCTCGGTCTTCCAGTTCACCGGCCCGTTCAGCAGGTAGTGCAGCTGGAAATTACCCTTTCCATAGCGGTATTTGCGCAGGTCATCCTGACGTGCGGGCTCGGCGGCGAGCGTGCCGTAAAGCTGCTGCGGCGTGACCGAGGCGAGCACGGTCTTCGCGGCAATCGTCTCGCCGCTGGCGAGCCGCAGGCCGGTGGCCCGGTCCCCGTCGCGGGTGATCTCGGCAACCTCGGCAGAGGTGCGTACAGTGCCGCCGTGTTCCTCGATGATGGCAATGAGCCCGCGCACCATGTTGGCGGCACCGCCCTTGACCACCGGGGCCGAGGCGGCCTCGAGCGCGAAGCCGATCACCTTGCCCATCTGTCCCGAAAATGCCGCCTCCGGGCCCAGCCCGGCGTGCAGGCACCAGGGCGCCCAGAGCGCCCGCGACAAATCGCTTTCGAAGGCGCTCTCGAGCCAGGACCGCATCGGCTGCAGCGCCCCGCCCATCACCGTGGCAAGGCCGCGCGGCTTGCGCTTCCAGGTCTCCTTGGCGAGCAGCTTGGCGGTCTGCTTCGACCAGGGATCGCCCCCCATCAGGCCAAAGAGCAGCTCGGCGTCGGCGCCGAAGGCCTCCAGATCGCGGGCCAGCTGCGCGCCGTCGCCGTCATGGGCCGCGTCAAAGGCCGCGACATTGGCGGCGCGGTCGGTGGTGTAGGTCAGCGCGCGCCCGTCCGGCAGCAGCACGCCCGTCGGCGTGTCGGTGGCGCAGAACTCCACGCCATGCCGGGCCAGATCCGCGCCGAGCGCGCCATGGGCGCCGCCGGTGACCCAGAGAACGAAGGTGGTGGCGAGGGGATCGTAGGTGACCCCCTCGGCCAGGTCCTCGGAGCGCATGCAGCCCCCCGCGACCGCCTCGCGTTCGAACACGGCGACGCGCTGTCCCGACCGGGCGAGCAGGGCCGCCGCGGTCAGCGCGTTGATGCCGCTGCCGATGATGGCAACGTCGGGAGAGGTCGGGACGGTCATCGGCGCGCGCTCCTTCGTCTTAGGCGGCGACCAGCGCCAGCGCGCGGATCGGCGAGCCGGTGCCCTTGACGATCTTCAGCGGCGCGGCGACGAGGATCGCCCCCTTGGCCGGCAGCTTGTCGAGGTTGGTCAGCGAGGCCAGCCCGTAGCGGTTGTGCTTGTGCAGAAGGTTGTGCGCGGGGAAGGGGATCTCGAAGCCGCCAGCGGCGCCGGCGTCGGTGCCGATGCACTGGGTGCCCCAGCCGAGCGCCTTTTTCTCTTCCATCAGGTACTGGATCACCTCGGCGGTCGGGCCGGGGGTGTGCGGGCCCGCCTCGTCGGCGTTGAGATAAGCCGCCTCGTCGCCGTTGTACTGGTCCCAGTCGGTGCGCATCAGCACCCATTCGCCTTCCTTGATCTCGCCGTGCTCGGCCTCCCAGGCCTTCACGTGCTCGACCGTCAGCAGGAAGTCGGCATCCTCGGCGGCCTCTTTCGAGCAGTCGATGACATTGGCGGGGGCGGCGAAATACTGCGGGTTGATCGTGTCGACCGAACCGTCGGCATAGTCCTTGCCGGTGATCCAGTGATGCGGCGCATCGTAGTGGGTGCCCGAGTGCTCGCCGATCTTCAGCCAGTTCCACGCCCAGAACGGGCCGCGGTCGCCGTATTGCGAGATCTTGTGGATCTCGATCTTCGGCGTGTCGTCGGCAATCTCCGGCGGCAGCTTCAGCAGCGGCGTGTCGGGGCCGAGCGGGGCGGTGCAGTCGATCACCTGGATCGACCCGTCGAGCAGGCCGCTGGCCAGCGTCTCGAGGGCGTCTTGGTTGGTCATTCGGAGGTCTCCCTGTGGTGGTGTCAGTGACTCGTTGGCCGGTCGTTCTTTGCGGTACATGCAAATACATATAATTTTTTTCTTCAAGAACGAAATTTATAATCCTGTCATTTTTTGGCCCTGATCGGGTATCCCTCCGGGCAGAAATGCCGCCGACGCTGCGATTTTGAGCACCTATGCGGGCAATATCTGCAAGGAATACATGTCTCAGGGGCATTCCGAACCATACCCCGCACAGCGACTCCGGGTGCGCAACAGCTCGCCCGCGAGAAATAACTTGAAGCCTAAAACATTTGGCCCTAGCGTTCTTCCCGACGCGGCCGCCGTGCCGCACGGTCTGTCCAGGGAGAGAAGTCACATGACCCAGCAACGAGTCGTTCCCGTCGTCACGCGGTCCGCAGAGCTCGACGAAGGCACCCAGCAATCGGGCGATTGCGTCCGCAAGTCCGGCGTCAGCCCGCAGCACACGCCGGCGACCAAGATCTGGTTCGGCCGCGTCACCAACGAGCCGGGCCACCGCTCGCCGCCGCACCACCATCAGGAATGCGAGACCGGCGGCTACGTGCTGAAGGGCCACGGCCGCATCTACTTCGGCGACGACTACAAGGAATACATCGACATGTTCGAGGGCGACTTCGTCTTCGTCCCGCCCTTCATGCCCCATGTCGAGGTCAACATGAGCACCACCGAAGAGCTGGTCTGGCTCACCTGCCGCACGCCGGACAACCTGGTGGAGAACCTCGAGGATGTGCCGGACGAGGCGCTCGAAGGCTACCGCCGCGCCTGATCGGTGTGGCCTGAAAGGATCATCGCATGAAACTTCTTCGCTACGGACCCGTCGGCGCCGAGCGCCCGGGTCTTCTCGACGCGGACGGCACCATACGTGACCTCGGCGGCATCGTCGCCGATATCGACGGCGCGGCGCTCTCGCCCGAGGGCCTCGCCCGCCTTGCCGCGCTCGACCTCTCCACGCTGCCGCGCGTCGAGGGCAGCCCGCGCATCGGCTCGGCCATCGCACGGCCCGGCAAGTTCCTCTGCGTCGGGCTCAACTACGCCGACCACGCCCGCGAGACCGGCAAGGAGCCGCCCGCCGAGCCCGTGCTTTTCGGCAAGGCGACCACCGCGCTCTGCGGCCCCTATGACGACGTCGAGATCCCCCGCGGCTCGGATCGCACCGACTGGGAAATCGAGCTCGGCATCGTGATCGGCACCCGCGCCAAATATGTCGCCGAGGCCGATGCGCTCGACCATGTGGCCGGCTACGCGCTGGTCAACGACGTGTCCGAGCGCCGTTTCCAGTCCGAGCGCGGCGGCCAGTGGATCAAGGGCAAGAGCCATGACACCTTCGGCCCGGTGGGTCCGTGGATGGTGACCAAGGACGAGATCGCCGACGTGCAGGACATCGACCTCTGGCTCGACGTCGACGGCGAGCGCCGCCAGACCGGCAACACCAAGACCATGATCTTCGGCGTCGCGCATCTGGTGCATTACATCTCGCAGTTCATGACGCTCGAGCCGGGCGACATCATCGCCACCGGCACGCCGCCGGGCGTGGGTCTGGGAATGAAGCCGCCGACCTTCCTCAAGGCCGGGCAGGTGGTCACCCTCGGCGCAACCGGGCTTGGCGAGCAGCGCCAGCTGATGGTGCAGGCATGAGCATCGATTTCAACGGGCTGACGTCCGCGCTGACCGACCTCTCGGGCAAGACCGCGCTGGTCACCGGCGCCGCGCGCGGGCAGGGCGCGGTGGAGGCCGAGATGCTGGCCACCGCCGGCGCCTCGGTGCTGATCTGCGACGTGCTCGAGGCAGAGGGCGTCGCCCTCGCCGAGCGGCTGACGTCCGAAGGTCACGAGGTGCGCTTCAAGCGGCTCGACGTGACCTCCGAGGCGGACTGGGCCGAAGCGCTGGCGCTGGTGCAGGACTGGACCGGCCGGCTCGACGTGCTGGTCAACAACGCCGGGATCATCAACCGCAAGATCATCGCCGACATGTCGGTCGAGGAATGGCGCAAGGTGCTCGACGTGAACGCCACCGGCGCCTTTATCGGGGTCAAGCTCGCGGCGCCGATGATGGCCAGGACGGGGGGCGGCTCGATCGTCAACATCTCGTCCAACAGCGGCTTCTCGGGGCATTACGATCCGGCCTATACCTCGTCGAAATGGGCGCTGCGGGGGCTGACGCGCACGGCGGCGATGGAATTTGCCGAACAGGGCGTCCGGGTCAACGCGATCTGCCCGGGGCTCATCGTCACCGACCTCAACCGCGGCTCGCCGCACCTCGGCCCGATGATCGGCATGACCCCGATGCAGCGCGCGGGCGAGGCGACGGAGGTGGCGCAACTGGTGCTCTTTCTCGCATCGGACGCGTCGGGCTTCATCACCGGCGAGGATTTCGTGATCGACGGCGGCTTCACCGCCGGAGCGGGCTACCGCCGCGTCGCGCGCGAGACCGGGCTGCTCTGATCCGCCGGCAGAGAATTGTCAGCTGACAATTGCAAAGGCCCCCGCACAGGATGCGGGGGCCTTTCGTATCTGCATCTCGCGGTCGGGCGGCTCAGTGCTTGTTGCGGATGTCGAGCATGATCGAGATGCCGCGCGCCGCGTCGGTCTCGGAGATCTCGGAGAACATCCCGTCGATCCAGCGCAGGTGCTCGGCGACCATCTCGTCCATCAGCGTGCGCCCGGCGGGGGTGATCAGCACGCGAAAGGCGCGGCGGTCGCTCTCCACGGTCTGGCGCTCTGCCAGCCCGTCGGCGACCAGCCGGTCGACCACGCCGGTCACATTGCCGTTCGAGACCACCAGCTGCTGCGACAGCTCGCTCATCTTCATGCCTTCGGGCGCCGCATGCAGCGCCGCCAGAACGTCGAAGCGGGGCAGCGTGGTGTCATAGCCCGACCGAAGGCGCTCGCGCAGCGTGCCCTCGACGTGGCGCACGGCCTTGAGCATTTGCAGCCAGAGGCGCAGGCGCTGGCGGGCGAGGTGCTCGTCAGTCACCTCGTGTTCGGTCGGTTGTTCCATCAGTCACTCTCGGCGGAAGATTGTGCCAAACCGTTTCAGGTCTCGACTTTAAAGGTTGCGTGTATGCCGCAGAGACGCAATCGAAAAGGCGAAAACTGCCGAAGTGCGCGCGCGTTGTGGCGCGACGATGCTTCAGGCCGGAAGCTTGCGCGGCTTGCCCGCCTCGTCGATCGCCACCAGCAGAACATCGGCGCTGAGGATCCGGCGGCAGGCGCCGTCGGGCTCGGCCCAGGCCGTGACCGCAAGGTTGAACGAGCTGTTGCCGCGCCGGCTGAGATCGGCGTGCAGGGCAAATTCCTCGCCGCCGTAGAGGGGCGCGTGGAACTGCACCTCCTTGAGCGCCGCGATCACCACGTCGCCGCCCGAGATCTTCCGGCCCGCGAGCCCGGCGCCATGGTCGAGCTGCGACAGGATCCATCCGCCGAACACCGGGCCGCGCGCCGTCGTCTCGGACTGCGGCGCGACGGTGAGGATGCGCGGCGCGCTGTCCGGGCGCACCGCGAGATCAGCGCCGACGTCAGCCATGGGGGATGACCGCCGTGGCCTCGATCTCGACCTTCGCCGCGTCTTCCATCAGGGCGCAGACCTGCACCACGGCCATGGCCGGGAAGTGGCGGCCGATCACCTCGCGGTAGGCGGCGCCGAAGCCGCGCAGGTTGTCGAGATATTCCTGCTTGTCGGTGATGTACCAGGTCAGCCGCACCAGGTGCTCGGGGCGCGCGCCCGCCTTGTCGAGCACGGCGACAATGTTCTCGAGCGTCTGGCGGAACTGGCCGACCATGTCGGCATGCTCCCATTCCTGCTGCGCGTTCCAGCCGACGAGCCCGCCGGTGAAGACCATCCGGCCCTCGGCCATGACGCCATTGGCATAGCCCTTGGCCGGCACCCAGCCGTCGGGTTGAAGGAACATGTGGGGTGTCAGTGCGGTCATGCGTCGGTCTTTCTCAATCGGGGGTCTTGGCAATCAGGTAGCGGGTCATGGCGTCGCGCATCTCGGCGGGCCATGCGGCGGAGGTGCCCTGCGCGACATCGGCGTGGATCACCGTGGCCTGGCAGGTGAAGCGGCGCTCGTCGCCGCTGGTGCAGGTGATGAGGAAGGTGGCCGAAGAGCCGCCAATCCGTTTCACCCCGAGCGACAGGTCGAGCCAGTCGCCGAGCCGGGAGGGCGCGTGGAAGCGGCAATCGATCTGACCCATCGGGGTCGCCATGCCGGTGCCGGAGATCATCCGGTCCCAGCCCATGCCGACCGCATCCGCGAAGAAGCGTTCCTGCACGGCAGAGATCATCTCGAAATAGCGCGGGTAGAAAACGATCCCGGCAGGGTCGCAATGGTTGAACTCCACCTGCCTGCGGATCGTGAAGGTCTGGCTCACGTCTCGCCTCCGGAGATCGAGATCGCCTGCCCGGTGACCATCTCCGAGCCCTCGCCGCAGAGCCAGAGGGCGGCGCGGGCCACGTCCTCGGGCGGCACCAGCCTCTGCATCGGGTTGGTCGCCTCGAGCGAGGCGCGGGCCTCCTCGGCGGAGCGGCCGGTCTTTTCCACGATATTGGCGATCGAGCGCTCGGTCATCTCGGTGTCGAGGAACCCGGGGCAGAGCGCATTGGCGGTGATGCCCTTGCGGGCAAGCTCCAGCGCCACGGATTTCACCAACCCGATCACGCCATGCTTGGCCGCGGCATAGGGCGCGACATAGGGATACCCCTTGAGCCCGGCGGTCGAGGCGATGGCGATGAGCCGGCCCCAGGGCTTGTCCTTCATCGCCTTTGCCCCCTCGCGCAGGGTCAGGAAGGTGCCGGTGAGGTTGACCGAGACCATCCGCTCGAAGGCGGCAAGCTCGGTGCGCGTAAAGGGCGCGCTCTCGGAGGCGCCGGCATTGGCGATGACGATGTCGGGCGGGGCCTCGGCGATGGCGGCAGAGATCGCCGCCTCGTCAGTGATGTCGCAGAGCACGGCGCGGATCCCCGGGTGCCGCGCGGCGACCGTCTCGAGCGGCTCCATGCGGCGCCCGCAGATCACCACCTCGGCCCCGGCCTCGGCGAAGGCCAGCGCGAGCACCGCGCCGACCCCGGAGCCGCCGCCGGTGACGAAGGCGGTTTTGCCCGCGAGGCTCATGTGGCCATCGCCTTGGCGCGTTCGGCCAGCGTGTTGGCCTGCCGGCGCCCACCCTCATAGGGCTTCGGCCAGGCTTGCTCGGTGTCGCCAAGCTCGACCGCCGCGTGCAGCGTCCAGTAGGGATCGGCCAGATGCGGGCGGGCGAGCAGCACGAGGTCAGCACGGCCGGCCATCAGGATCGAATTGACGTGGTCGGGCTCGTAGATATTGCCCGCGACCAGCGTCGGGGCGCCGATCTCGTTGCGCACGCGGTCGGCAAAGGGCACCTGGAACATGCGCCCGTAGACCGGCTGCTCGGCCTTGTCGGTCTGGCCCGACGAGACGTTGATCGCATCGGCGCCCGCTGCCTTGAACATGGCCGCGATCTGCACGGCCTCTTCCGGGGTCACGCCGTCTTCGCCCATCCAGTCATGCGCCGAGATACGCACCGTCATCGGCTTGGTCGCGGGCCATTCGGCGCGCATGGCGGCGAAGATCTCGAGCGGGTAGCGCATGCGGTTCTCGAGGCTGCCGCCGTAGGCGTCGTCGCGCCGGTTGGTGATCGGCGAGATGAAGGAGGCCAGCAGGTAGCCGTGGGCGCCGTGCATCTCGATCATGTCGAAGCCCGCTTGGTCGGCGGCGCGCACGCTCTCGATGAATTGCTCTGCCACCCTGTCCATGTCGGCGCGGTCCATCGCCTTGGGGACCACGTTGCCCTCCATCAGCGGGATCGCCGAGGCGGCGAGCAGGGGCCAGTTTTCGCCTTCGGCGAGCGGCTTGTCGATGCCGTCCCAGGCGAGACGGGTCGAGCCCTTGCGCCCGGCATGGCCGATCTGGGCACAGATCTTGGCGTCGGTCTCGGCGTGGACGAAGTCGGTGAGGCGCTTCCAGGCGGGCACCTGCTCGGGGCCGATGCAGGGGCAGCCCGGGGTGATCCGGCCGTCCATCGACACGCAGAGCATCTCGGTGAACACCAGCCCGGCGCCGCCCTTGGCGCGCTCGGCGTAATGCACGAAGTGCCAGTCGTTGGGCATGCCGCCGGTCGCCTTGTACTGCGCCATGGGCGAGACGACGATGCGGTTCTTCAGCTCCATGTCGCGCAGCTTGAAGGGGGCGAACATCGGGCGGCGGGTCGAGTTGCTGCCGGCCTGGCTGTGGAACCAGCTTTCGGCAGAGGCCAACCATTCGGGGTCGCGCAGGCGCAGGTTCTCGTGGCTGATCCGCTGCGAGCGGGTGAGCAGCGCGTAGTTCAGCTGCATCATGTCGAGCCCGAGGTAGCGCTCGACCTCCTCGAACCACTCGGTCGAGTTGCGCGCGGCCGAGGTCACCCGCAGCACCTGCAGCTTGCGCTCGTCCTCGTAGGTCTGCAACGCCTCGGCGAGGGGCTTGTCGCGCGACAGTTCCTCGGCCAGCGAAATGGCGCTTTCCATGCCCAGCTTGGAGCCCGAGCCGATCGAGAAATGCGCCGTTGCCGAGGCATCGCCGAGCAGCACCACGTTGTCGAAGAACCAGTTCTCGCAGGTCACCCGCGGGAAGCGGATCCAGGCCGAGCCGCGGATGTGGTTGGCGTTGGTCATCAGCGCGTGGCCGCCGAGGTGCTTGGCAAAGATCTTCTCGCAGAGCGCGATGCTGTCCTGCTGGCTCAGCTTGTCGAAGCCGAAGGCCTCATAGGTCTCGGGGCCGCATTCGACGATGAAGGTCGCCGTGTCGTCGTCGAACTGGTAGGCATGCGCCCAGATCCAGCCGTGCTCGGTCTGCTCGAAGATGAAGGTGAAGGCGTCGTCGAATTTCTGATGCGTGCCGAGCCAGACGAAGTGGTTGCGGCGCATGTCGATCTCGGGGCGGAACTTGTCCTCGAAGTGGCTGCGCGTCTTCGAGTTGAGACCGTCTGCGGCGACCAGAAGGTCGTTGCCCGCCTTCAGTTCCTCGATCTTCTCGGGGGTGATGTCGGTCTCGAATTCCAGTTTCACGCCGAGCTCGCGGGCGCGCTGCTGCAGGAGCAGCAGCATCTGCTTGCGGCCGATGCCGCAGAAGCCGTGGCCGCCCGAGGTCATCGCCTCGTCGCCGCGCACGACCTTTACGTCGTCCCAATAGGCGAACTTGTCGCGGATCATCTTTTCCGAGACCGGATCATTGTCTTCGAAGTTCGCCATGGTCTCGTCCGAGAGCACGACGCCCCAGCCGAAGGTGTCGTCGGCGCGGTTGCGCTCGTAGACGGTGATGTCATGCGCGGCATCGCGCAGCTTCATCGAGATGGCGAAGTAGAGACCGGCGGGGCCCCCGCCAAGGACGGCGATTTGCATGAGACACAGCTTCCCTGTTTGGTTTCCGGTAGATTACCTTCTCGCGAAATTACTTCAAGACTAAAATAACTAGGATCTGAAGCTTCCGGTCCGACCTCCGCGTGGGGATCTTCCCCTCGACCGCGAAACACCCAATAAAACTTGATGCAATCGCACGCTCCTTGACCTCGCGCCCGGCCTGACTATTATTTAGACATAAAATATAAATACGCCGACTCGCTGGCCTGACAAGGGCGTCTTACACCGATCGGGTCGGGCAGGACACGGAGTGACCCCGAATGCCATTCAAAATTCAAAAACCCATGCGGTTTGGTGACTGCGATCTGACCGGGATCGCCTACCATCCGGCCTATCTGTCGATGCTCGTCGACGTGAACGAGGCCATGTTCGCGTCTTTCGGCGTGACCTGGAAGGAGCTGATGTTCGAGCGGCAGCTCGGCCTGCCGAGCGTGAAGATGAACATCGAGTTCAAGAAGCCCGCGGTCTATGGCGACGTGCTGGAATTCAACGTCCACGTGCGCAAGATCGGCAAGTCGTCGCTGGACCTCTACACCGTGGTCACCGTCGAGGGCGAGGTGATCTGGACCATCGAGCAGCTGATCGTGATGACCTCGACCAAGGACCACAAGTCGCACCCCTGGCCCGACGATTGCCGCAAGGGGCTCGAGCAGTACCTGCATCCCGAGATGGCGGCCTGATCCGCAGCCGCCTGTCCGAAACGAAAAGCGCCCCGGCAGTGAGCTGCCGGGGCGCCTTGATTCTGGAGTGCCGCAATGGGCGTCAGGCCACGCAGGCCAGCCGGTGGAATTTCGAGCGGGCGAAGACCAGCGCCTCGCCGCCCGCGAGCACCACATCCTCGATCCGCCCGATGAAGACGGTGTGGCTGCCCGCCTCGGTCGCAGTGGCCACCTCGCAGGAGATGGAGGCCAGCGCACCATCGAGCCGGGGCAGGCCGCGCGGGCAGCTTGACCAGGTGCCGATGGCGAACTTCTCGAGCCCGCTCTGCCCCTGCGCCCCGGCAAAGGCCATGGCCACGTCGGCCTGACCCTGGCCGAGCAGCTGCACGCTGAAGTGGCCGCTGCGGGCAATCTCCTGGCAGGTGCCGGTGCGGTTGTTGACGCAGACCAGGAGGCTCGGCGGGCTGTCGGTCACCGAACAGACCGCGGTGGCGGTGATGCCGCGCCGGGTCTCCCCCGCGCCGGTGGTGATCAGCGTGACCGCCCCGGGAAAAAGCCCCATCGTCTCGCGGAAGGTCGAGATGTCGACGGCCATGTCATGCGGCCTTCAGGCTGGTCAGATAGCTGCCGGCGGCGTCGGGATCGGCGAACCACGGGAAGAAGTCGCGCGGGTCGTTGAAGCCGTTGGCAATGCGGTGCGCCAGGTCGGGCAGCACCTGCGCCGAGCCCATCAGCTCGAGCACGAAGGGCGGCGGCGGCAGCAGCATCATGTTGGTCCAGCGGACCACCCATTGCGCGTAGGTCCAGAAGGTCTCGAAGGTGGCGCGCATCCAGGCCTCGTCGAAGGCGGCATCGCCGCGGGCCACGATCGCGTCCAGATAGACCGCCGCGGCCTTGGCGGCGTTGTTCGCGCCCTGTCCGGTGATCGGGTCATTCAGACAGACCGCATCGCCGAGCCCGAGGATCCGGGCGCCCGAGGGCAGGGTGCCGACGGGCTTGCGCACGGTCGGCGGGAAACGCCCAGCAAGGATGCCGTTGTCGTCGGTCAGCTCGATATTGGCGCAGCGCTCGGCTTCCCAGGGCAGGAAGCTGTGCAGGATCTCCCGCGACCGGGCGAGGTGCTCGGCGGGCGTGGAGACGTCCTTCCAGCAATCCATCGGGCCCTCTGGCACGCCTTCGAAGACCATGATCTCGCAGGGGCCGCTGAGGGTCAGCGCGGGGAAGACGAAATACTCGCCGACGCCGGGGATCAGGTTGAAGCTCACCGCCGAATGCTCGGGGCGCGGGGTCATGCCGTGCACATAGGTCAGCGCCAGCGCGCGCTGCGGCGCGGCAAAAGGCGAGCGCTCGGCGTCGCGCTCGAAGAGCTTGCCGATCTCGCCCTTGCCCGAGGCGACGATCACCAGATCCGCCGATTTTGCCTCGCGCTCGAGCAGGGCGATGTCGGCGGTGGCGATCTCCATCTTGCCGCCGAGCCGCTCGAACTCCTCGATCCAGCGCGGCATCTTCACCCGTTGGTCGATGGATTGCGCCTTGCGGTCAAGCCGGGCCGACCATTCGACGGCCTTGCCCGGACCCTCGGGGTTCGGGACGGTGAAGGAAATGCCCTCGACCGGCGGACAGGCGTCTTCCCAGAAGTTGATCCCGAGATCCCGCTCGAGCTGCAGCGCCGCGTCGAACTGGCACTGCGAGGACATGACCCGCCCGGCGGCGAGCTCTGGCCCGGTGCGGTCCTGGATGATCTTGACCTCGTAGCCCTTCTGCACGAGGCCGATGCCGAGTTGCAGGCCGGACTGACCGCCGCCCACGATGGAAATGCGTTTCATTGTTCTCTCCTGTTGGCTTTTGCTTTTGCGGACCGGGTCAGTCCATCAGGCGCGGGATGGCCGGCTCGGCGCGCTCGGGGCCCATGGCGGTGTAGCCGCCGTCGACGCGGATGTCGGTGCCGGTGATGAAGCTCGCTTCGTCCGAGCAGAGGAACATCACCGTCGAGGCGACCTCCTCGGGATGCCCGACCCGCGGGAAAAGGTGGAAATCACCCCCCACGGCATCGGTCTTGGCCCGGTCGCCGCCGGTCAGGCTGTCCATGATGTTGGACCAGGTCCAGCCGGGCGAGACCGCGTTGACGCGGATGCCGTCGGGCGCGAGATCCATCGCCTGATTGCGGGTGAGCTGCAGGATCGCCGCCTTGGACACCGGGTAGAGCCAGCGACCGGTTTGCGCCACGCGGGCCGAGATCGAGCCGAAATTGACGATGGATCCCTTGGTCTTGCGCAGCTCCTCGCGGGCCGCCTGCATCAGCATGACCGAGCCGACAAGGTTCACATCCAAAGCTTCAAGCCATTCCGCGCGCGTGCTTTCCGCGCCGTTGTCGACATAGGTCGCGGCGACGTTCACCAGAAAATCGATGCGGCCGAAGCGGTCCTTGGCGGTTTGCACGACGCGGGCGATATCCGCGTCAGAGCGCAGGTCGGCCTGCACGAAGACCACGCCGTCACCGGCCAGCTTTTCGCCGTTCTGGGCGTCGATATCCGCGATGATCACCTTCACGCCATGCGATTTGAACGCCTCGACAACGGCAACGCCGATCTTCGTGGCACCGCCGGGCACGATGGCGACTTTGTCTCTCAATCCACGCATTGCGCGCTCCCTGTGTGTCATTTTTCTGAAATGAAAGCTTGCAGGGGGGCCGCGGATGCGCGCTATCCTGATTGCGCAGCCGGGATCCGGATTGCGCAAATTATGTTTTAGAACTGAAGGAAGACCCCGACGCGAGCATGGAGCATCTCATGGGCCAGCTTCAGACCGGTCCCGAGGGACCGCAGGGATTGCCGCTTGGCAACCATCGTCTCTTTGCAACGGCGGATCTGGACGAGGCGCGGGCCCGGGTGGCGCAGGTCTATTGCGATCATCGCCTCGAGGTGATGGGACGGGGGCCGCTGGCGGCGCGGCACAACCGGCTAGACGGGCAGGACCTGTCGATCAACGTGCTGACCTATGGCGCGAAGACCCAGATCGCGCCGGGCCCGCTCGAGCAATTCTATCTCTTCCAGTTTCCCCTGCACGGCCATGCCTCGGTGAACACCGGCGCGCGCGGCTACGAGATCGGCGGCGGCAGCGGCGGGGTGCTCAATCCCGACGATGAGGTCAGCATGATCTGGAGCGAGCACTGCGTGCAGCTCATGCTGCAGATCGACCGGCGCGCGCTGGAGCAGGCGGCGCGGGCAGAGTTCGGGCTGCCGCACCGCGCGGCGCTGCGCTTTGACGGCCCGAAGGCGCTGACGGGCGGAGAGGGGAGCTCGTTTCTCGGCCTGCTGCAGTTCGTGATCTCCGAGACGCAGCGCGGGGCCGCCCTGCTGGGGCGGGGCTCGGCGCTGGGGCGGCAACTCGAGCGCACGCTGCTGGTGGGCCTCTTGCAGTCGCAGGTCCGGCCGACCGAGGCCGACGCGCCCAGCCCTCGTCCGGGCCATGCGCCGCGCGTGGTGCGCCGCGCCGAGGAGTTCATGCGCGAGAACCTTGGCGCGGCGCTGATGATCGAGGACATCGCCAGCGCGGCCGGGACAAGCGTGCGCTCGCTGCAGGCGGCGTTTCGCGCCCGCCACGGCTGTGGCCCGATGACCGTGCTGCGCGACATGCGGCTGGAGCGCGCATGGGAGGATCTGTCGAACCCCGGCGCCGACACGCGGGTCACCGATGTGGCGACCGGGCTCGGCTTCTTCCACCTCGGCCGGTTCTCGGAACACTACCGCAGGAAATTCGGCTGTTCTCCGGTCGAAACGCTGCGCAGCGCGCTGCGGGCCTGAGCCGGGCACTGTCGCCGAGGCTCAGCATCCCGGTGCCCCGGCTAGGTGATCTCCGGCAGCGGCCCGCGCGGCGTGATGCGCACGGCGCGGAGCGCGTTCAGGATCACCGCCACGTCGATCACCTCCTGCAGCACCGCGCCCTCGACCGGTTCAAGATATCCCAGAGCTGCGGCGATCATCCCGACCACCGACAGGCCGATCCCGGCCACGACGCTCTGCAGCGCGATCCGCCGGGCGTCGCGGGCGATCGCGATTCCGGCGACCAGCGGGTCGATCCTGTCCACCAGCAGCACCACGTCGGCCGCCTCCGCCGAGGCGGCAGCGCCCCGCGCGCCCATGGCCACGCCGATGTCCGCGGCGGCAAGGGCGGGCGCGTCATTGACGCCGTCGCCAACCATCATCACCGGCCCGCCCTCGCGTTCGCTGTGCACCAGCGCGACCTTCGCGTCAGGGGTGAGATCGCCGTGAATCGCGTCGAACCCAAGCCCGTCGGTCACCCGGGCGGCCACCTCGGGGCGGTCTCCCGTGGCGAGCACGAGCCGCGCGATGCCCTCGCGGCGCAGGCCCTGCAGCGCCACGCTCGCGCCGTCGCGCAGCGGGTCGGCCATCACCAGATGGCCCGCCGGGCACCCGTCGAGCGCCACGGCGACGACCACCGCGCCCGCCCCCGGCGGTGCGGGGCGCAGGTCGGGCGCGTCGAGCGCGGCCTGGACGTAGCTGAAGCCCCCGACCCGGAGGCTGTGCCCCTCGACCATGCCCGCGACGCCTTCGCCGGGCGACTCGTGCACCTCTGACGGGGTGGCGAGCGTCAGCCCGCGGGACTTCGCGGCCGCGACGATCGCCTGCGCTATGGGGTGCCGGGAGACCTGGTCGAGCGAGGCGGCAAGGCGCAGCAGCGCATCCTCGGACAGGCCATCCCTGCGCTCGATCCGGGTGATCTGCGGCCGACCGTCGGTGAGCGTGCCGGTCTTGTCGAGCACCAGCGTGTGGGTGCGGGCCATGGCCTCGAGCGGCTTCGCGCCCTTCACCAGCACGCCGAAGTGCGCCGCGCGCGACAGGCCCGCGACCAGCGCCACCGGCACCGCGAGGATGAGCGGGCAGGGGGTGGCGATCACCAGAACCGCCACGGCACGGACCGGATCCGAACTGGCCCACCAGGCGGCAAGCGCGATCGCCACGGCCACCAGCAGGAACCCCAGCGACCAGCGGTCGGCAAGCCGCGCCATCGGCGCCTTCGAGCGCTGCGCCGCCTCGACGAGGCGGACGATCCCCGCATAGGTGCTCTCCTCCGCCCGCCGCGTGGCGATCATGTCGAAGGGCTCGCCCGCGTTGGTCGCGCCGCTCATCGCCTCGGCCCCCGCTGCCAGGTGCTGCGGCAGCGACTCGCCGGTCAGCGCCGAGCTGTCGAGAAAGGCGCCCGCCGAGAGGATCGTGCCATCGACGGGCACCACGTCGCCCTGGGGGATGAGCAGCCGGTCGCCGGGGGCGATCTCGTCGAGCGGCACGCGATCGATCTGCCCGTCCCGATGGCGCATCGCGAACCGCGGCACACGTGAGAGCAGCGCACGCATTTCGCGCCGCGCCCGCCCCTCGGCGAGGGCCTCGAGCAGCGTGCCGCCCGAATACATAACCGCGACGATGCAGGCCGCGAGGGTTTCGCCGAACAGCAGCGCCGCGCTCATCGACAGGGCGGCCAGCACGTCGAGCCCCACGTCGCCGCGCCGGATGCTGCCGACGATCTCGAAGAGCAGCGCGACGAGGGCGGGCAGGGTGCCGGCCATGAGGGCGGCGCGCGCCGTGGCCGGCAGGCCGGAGAACTGCAGGGCGAGCCCCGCCAGGAGCCCCGCCAGCGCCAGCCCGAGGGTTGCCGTCTTTACCCGGTCGATGCGGAAGGTTTCGGACTGGCCCTGCATGGTGTCCCCGTGGCTGGATGGCGTCTTGAGCTGCGGACATTCGGCACCCGGGGCATGCGCTCCGCGATGCCGAATGGGACACCATTTGCGGCGAGGAGGCAATGTGGTCGCTGCGCGGGCGGGGCTAGTCCGAGGCCGGCCCGTCGCAGTCCGAGATGAAGGCGTCGAGCAAGGCGATCAGGGACTGGTAGCGGTCCCTGCCGAACCGCTCGGCGAAGGCGTCGGTGATCGCGCGCGAGGCCGGGGTGAAGCGCCTCACCAAGGCGCGACCCGCCGCGGTCACCGTGACAACCTGCCGGCGGCGGTTCCGAGGGTCCTGCACCCGCTCCACCAGCGCCCGCGCGACCATGGACTGCAGGATCCGCGAGACCGAGGCCGGTTGCAGGCAGGCCGCCTCGGCCAGCCCCTGCACCGAACAGGGGCCGGTTTCAAGGAGCACGCGCAGGATGCGCCATTGCGGCTCGCTCACCCCGGCCTCGGCCAGCATCGGGCGCAGCTCGCGCAGCAGCGCCTCGCGCGCGCGGATGAGCGCGATGGGCAGCGACTGGGTGGTCGGAACGAGTGCCTGTTGCTCTTGCGCGGCGTTGGTCATCGGGGTCATCGGGGTCCTGCCTTGGAGCTGCGGGCGCCACTGCCCGGGCACGGTTCGGATCAGACGGCGGCGGGGAGCCGCGCCTCGGGCGCGGCGCGGCGGAAGGCGTCAAGCTCCGCGCAGGCTCGCGCGACGCGGGTGATCCGCGTCAGATCGCTGGTCTCCACCCCCCAGCGCGCGGCGTTGTAGAGCTGCGGGATCAGGCACAGGTCGGCCTGGGTCAGCGCGGCGCCCATGCAATAGGGGCCGGTCTCGTCGAGCATCGCCTCCACCGCCTCGAGCCCGGGGCGGATGAAGTGGCGCATCCAGTCGGCGCGGGTGTCGTCCCGCCCGGTCAGCGCGGCGGCATGGGCCGCGACGCGCAGGTTGCAGACCGGGTGCACATCGCAGGCAATGGCCAGCGCGATGGCGCGCATCCGCGCCGCCTGCGCCGGTGCCTCCGGGCGCAGCGACAGCCGGCCGGTCTCCTCGAGGTACTCGAGGATGGCGAGGCTCTGGGTCAGGCGCAACCCGTCAATCTCGAGCACCGGCACGAGCCCCTGCGGGTTGCGCGCCAGATGCGCGGCGCTGCGCTGATCGCCGGCCATGAGGTCCACCGGGCGGCATTCCCAGTCGATCCCCGAGAGGGTCAGCGCGATGCGCACCCGCCAGCTGGCGGACGAGCGCCAGTAGTCGTAGAGCACCGCGTCAGCCATAGGAGCGCGCCGTCTCGAGGATCGTCTTCAGCGCATCCACGTCCCCGAGGCGGTTGGCCAGCAGCAGCACGATCCGCACGTTGAGCGCGTGGCTCTGCGCCTCGGTCAGCCCCTCGTGCGCCGCCATGAGCGCCTCGTAGGCCTCGTCCCCGCGGGCGCCGAGCCCCATCTCGTAGATCTCGCGCATCACGCCATCTCCCTTTCGCAGCTGCGGCCCATGGCGCGGGCCAGCGCCTCTCTCAATGCCGGCTCTGGTACTTCGCCGTGGAACACCGCCGCCGCATGGCCATCGGGCCGCACGAGATAGGCGACCCCGGTGCCATAGCGCTGCAGCGCATAGCCCGCGCAGTCGTCATGGCTGGGGTAGGGGCGGTCCGACTGGCCGATGCCGAGACGCCGCACACCCACGTCGGGCAGCGCGATCTCACCAAAGCCGACCAGCGTGAAGGCTCCCTGCAGCAGGGGCAGCAGCCAGCCGTTGCCCACCGGCGCGTCGACCATCGGCTGACCGGGGCGCACGAGGCCCTCGCCCGGGGTCTGCAGCGCAAAGCCCTCCAGCGAGCAGGGCAGCGAGAGCCGCCCCGAGTTGATCAGCCGCCGCGCAAAGGGCTGGTCGTGGGCCATGCGCAGCGTCTCGCGGCGGAAGAGGGCCTCGATGGGGGTCTTCGGCGTCATGAAGTTGGTCGAGCGGGCGGAGTTGAGGATGTTTTCCGCCGAGCCGTGGCTGCGCTCCTCGTGGTAGCTCTCGATCAGCGTCTCATCCGCCGCGCCCTTCAGCACCGCCGCCAGCTTCCAGCCGAGGTTGTCCACATCCTGAATGCCGCCATTGCCGCCGCGCGCGCCGAAGGGGCTGACCACATGGGCGCTGTCGCCGACAAAGACCACGCGGCCATGCACGAACCGCTCGAGCTTGATGCAGCGGAACTTGTAGACCGACAGCCAGTCGAGCCGAAACGGGCGGTCGCCGACGATGGCCTTGATGCGCGGGACGACCTTTTCCTCGCTGGCCTCGAGCTTGGCATCGGCGCCAAGGTCGAGCTGCAGGTCGATGCGGTAGATATTGTCGGGCTGCGCGTGCAGCAGCGCCGATTTGCCCGGGTGGAACGTGGGATCGAACCAGAACCAGCGCTCTGCGATGCCGGGATCGCCGAAGGGGCTCTGGTCCATCTCGATGTCGGCGATGAGGAACTGCTCCTCGAAGGTCTGGCCGGTGAAGTCGAGCCCCATGCGCTCGCGCGTTGCCGATTTCACCCCGTCGCAGGCCAGCAGCCAGTCCGCCGCCAGCTCGTAGGGGCCCTCGGGGGTCTCGACGGTCAGCGTCACGCCTTCGGCGCTGGCAGCATGGTCCACCACCTTCGACAGGAAGCGCACGTCGATCAGCTCGGGAAATTCGCGGGCCCGCTCGAGCAGGTACTGCTCGACGTAATATTGCTGAAGGTTGATGAAGGCCGGGTACTTGTGGCCCTCCTCGGGCAGCAGGTCGAAGCTGTAGACCTCCTCGTCGCCGTGGAACAGCCGCCCGACCTTCCAGGTCACGCCCTTTTCGAGCATGCGCTCGCCGACGCCGAGCCGGTCGAAGATCTCGAGCGTGCGCTTGGCCCAGCAGATCGCCCGGCTGCCGACCGAGACGACGTTGTTGTCGTCGAGCACCACCGAGCGGATGCCCTGCAGCGCCAGGTCGATCGCCATGGCCAGACCGATGGGGCCGGCGCCGACGATGGCCACCGGCGCGCCGGTGGCGGTGCCGTCAAGCTCGGGCGGTCGCACGAAGGGCTGCGGGGCGTAGCTGTATGCGGGCATTCTCTCTCCTCCCTTGGTCGCGCGGCCGGGCTCCTCCACCGGGCCGCGCGGGGGTGTTCTCGTATCGTGTCCGGCGCGGCACCCCGCGCCGAACGGCGCTCAGCCCTGCAGGTCGGCCCACATCTGCTGGTCGCGCTCGGCGGTCCAGACGCGCGGCGTGTCGATGCCACGGGCCTCGTCGTAGGCGCGGGCCACGTTGAACGGCAGGCAATGCTCGTAGATCGCGTATTCGGCGAACTTCGGATCGCACTCGGCGCGCACCGCGTCCCAGGCTTCCTTGAGCGAGCCGCCTCGGGCCACGACGCGGGCCACCGGCTTGTAGGTCGAGCGCACGAAATCGGCGGTGTTCTCCAGCGCCTGCGCCACCTGCGCCTCGCCCACCAGCGCGTCGCCGCGACCCGGCGCGATGGCCTTGGGCTCGTAGAAGGCGATATTGGCCAGCGTCTCGGGCCAATCGGCGAAATGGCCGTCGCCGCAGTAGCAGGCCGAGTGGAACTCGACGATGTCGCCGGTGAACATCACCTCCTGGTCGGGCACCCAGATCACCGCGTCGCCGGCGGTATGGGCGCGGCCGAGGTGCATGATGTCGACCCGGCGCTTGCCGAGGTAGGCGGTCATCCGGTCGCTGAAGGTGGTGGTGGGGCGGGTCAGCCCGGGGATTTCCTCGTGCCCCTGGAAGAGCCGCGGGAAGCGGCCGAACTCGCTGTCCCAGTCCTCCTGACCGCGCTCCTCGACCATGGCGGCAGCGGTATCGGACATGATGATCTCGCGCGCGCCATAAGCCGAGGCGCCGAGCACCCGCACCGCATGATAATGCGTCAGCACCAGATGGCTGATCGGCTTGTCGGTGACCGAGCGCACGCAGTCCATCACCTTGCGCGCCAGCCGCGGGGTGGCCTGCGCCTCGACGATCATCACGCTTTCGTCGCCGATGATGACGCCGGTGTTGGGATCACCCTCGGCGGTGAAGGCATAGAGCCCCTCGCCCACCTCGGTGAAGCTGATCTTCTTTTCTTCCATGTCGCCTTGCGACGCGAATGCCTTGGCCATGAGAGCCTCCTTTATTCCTTTGTCCAGTCGGGCCGCGGCACGGCGGGCAGGACCTTGCCCGAACACGCGCCGAAGCCGATGCGGTAGCCGTCGCCCTGCGCGGCCCCCCGAAGTGTCAGCGTGTCGCCATCCTCGAGAAAACTGCGGGTCGCGCCGCCGGGCAGTTCGAGCGGCTCCTTGCCGCCCCAGCTGATCTCCAGCAGCGAGCCGCGGCTGTCCGGCGTCGCGCCCGAGATGGTGCCCGAGCCCAGCATGTCGCCGGTGCGCATGGCGCATCCGCTACTTGTGTGATGGCAAAGCTGTTGCGCGGCAGAGTAGTACATCTGCGAATAATTGGTGCGCGAGATCACCGTCTCCGCGCCGCCCTCGGGGGCCAGCGCCACCTCGAGGTCGATGTCGTAGAGCATCGGTCCCGGCTCGCGCAGGTAGGGTAGCAGCTCGCGCTCGCGCTCCGGTGTCGCGGTGCGGAAGGGCGCCAGCGCCGCGGCGGTGACGATCCAGGGGCTGATCGTGGTCGCCGTCGCCTTCGACTGGAACGGGCCCAGCGGCTGGTACTCCCAGGCCTGGATGTCGCGCGCCGACCAGTCGTTGAGCAGCACGTAGCCGAAGATCATCGCGTCGGCCTCGGCGACCGAGACCATGCCCTGCGAGGGCATGCCGACGATCGCGCCCATCTCCAGCTCGAGATCGAAGCGGCGGCAGGGCTCGAAGACCGGCAGCTCGGCGTCGGGCAGTTTCAGCTGGCCCCAGGGCCGGCGCACCTCGGTGCCCGAAACCACCACCGAAGAGGCGCGGCCATTGTAGCCGATGGGGATCGACAGCCAGTTCGGCGGCAGCGCGTTCTCGGGTCCCCGGAACATCGAACCGACGTTGAAGGCGTGGTTCTTGGCGGCATAGAAATCGGTGTATTCGCTGACGGCGAAGGGCATCAGCAGCGACACGCCCTCCAGCGGCACGAGGTGCGGCGCCACCGCGGCGCGATGCGCCTCATCGCCTAGGAGCTCGGTCAGCCGCGCGCGCAGCGCCGCCCAGACCTCGGGGCCCGCCGCCATCACCGCGTTCCACGCGGGCGCGGCAAAAAGCGCCGGATCCTGCCCATGGTCCACCGCGCCCACGTCCAGCACGAAGTCCCCGATCGCCACGCCCATGCGCGCGCCGCGGCCATCGTCGAAGACCCCGTAGGGCAGGTTGTTCAGCGGGAAATCGCACTCGGGCTCATTGGCCCCGCCGACCCAGCTCTGCATCAGGTTCATTGCAGTCCTTCCAGAGGCATCCCGCCCCTTCTTCTCTTTCCAATACGCCGGGCCAAGGACGCCGGGGGTGAGTTTCCCGCGGGCCAAGAAGGGCCGGCGGCGCCATCCCCCCTTTCCCGCGTCGACTCAGTCCCAGTTGCCCTCGGGCGTGCCGTCGAAGCGTTTCTTCAGGCTGTCCCAACAGTCGATGTAATCGTCCTGCAGCGGCGCCTCCTTGGCGGCGAAGCGCGTCAGGTGCTGCGGGAAGCGGGTCTCGAACATGAAGCTCATCGTGTTGTCGAGCTTGCCCGGCTTCAGCTCGCCGAAGCTGGCCTTCTCGAAGGCCTCGTTGTCCGGACCGTGCGGCAGCATCATGTTGTGCAGGCTCATCCCCCCCGGCACGAAGCCCTGCGGCTTGGCGTCATATTCGCCGTAGATATTGCCCATCAGCTCGGACATGACGTTCTTGTGGTACCACGGCGGTCGGAAGGTGTTCTCGGCGACCATCCAGCGCTCGCGGAACAGCACGAAGTCGATGTTGGCGGTGCCCTCGACGCCCGAAGGCGCGGTCAGCACGGTGAAGATCGACGGGTCGGGGTGATCGAAGAGGATCGCGCCGACCGGGCAATAGGTGCGCAGGTCGTATTTCACCGGCGCGTAATTGCCGTGCCAAGCCACCACGTCGAGCGGCGAGTGGCCGATCCAGGTCTCGTGGAACTGGCCCTGCCACTTGATCACCACGCGGCTTTTCGCGTCGCGGTCCTCGAAGGCGGCGACCGGCGTCTTGAAGTCGCGGCGGTTGGCCATGCAGTTGGCGCCGATCGGGCCGCGGCCCGGCAGGTCGAACTTCTGGCCGTAGTTCTCGCAGACGAAGCCGCGCGCCGGCCCGTCGATCACCTCCACGCGGTAGACCAGCCCGCGCGGCAGGATGGCGATCTCCTTGGGCTCGAGGTCGATCACCCCGAGCTCGGTGCAAAAGCGCAGCCGGCCCTCCTGCGGCACCACCAAAAGCTCGCTGTCGGCGGAATAGAAATACTCGTCCTGCATCGAGGCGGTGACGAGGTAGATGTGGCTGGCCATGCCGACCTGCGTGTAGACGTCGCCCGCCGTGGTCATCGTGCGCATGCCGGTGAGCCAGGTCAGGCTTTCCTGCGCATGCGGCACCGGATCCCAGCGGTACTGGCCAAGGCTGATCACGTCCGGATCGACGTTGGGCGCCGACTGCCAATAAGGCACGTCGATCTTCGAGAAGCGGCCAGTGTGCTTCACCGCCGGGCGGATGCGGTAGCACCAGGTGCGCTCGTTCTGATGGCTCGGCGCGGTGAAGGCGGTGCCGGAGAGCTGCTCGCCATAGAGACCGTAGGCGCAGCGCTGCGGCGAGTTCCTCCCGTCGGGCAGCGCACCGGGCAGGGCCTCGGTTTCGAAGTCATTGCCAAAGCCCGGCATGTACCCCTCGTGCAGCGCGCTGATGCCGGCCGCGCGTGTCAGCCCCGAGATCTTGCTCAGGTCATTCATCTCCGAAGTCCTCCCTCGACGTATCGATGACATGTTGTTAGTTACTTTTGTAACTAACAAGGGAGATTCTCGGAATGCTCAAACCTCGGGAAGAAGAGCGCGATCACTCTGATATCTTTGAACTTTCCGCTTTCACGCCCTATCTGCTCAACCAGGCAGCCGAGGCGCAGAGCGACGTGTTTTCAAGAAATTACCGCGATCTCTACGGGATGCTGCGGACCGAGTGGCGGGTGCTCTTCCACCTTGGCCGCCATGGCGACATGACCGCCAAGGAGATCTCGGAACGTGCCTCGATCCACAAGACGAAGGTCTCGCGCGCGGTGCGCGCGCTGGAGGAAAAGCGCTTCCTCGCGCGGGTCACCAGCCCCGAGGACCGGCGCAGCGAACGCCTGTCGCTGCGCCCGCCGGGGCAGGAGGCGTTTCGCCGCCTCTCCGCCGCGGCGCAGGACTATGAGGCCGCGCTCGAGCGCCGTCTCGGCAAGCGCGACGCGCGCAAGCTGCGGGATCTTCTGAAGCGGCTCGGCCATCCCTGAGCGCAGGGACGGGCCCGGGTGGTGGATCCCCGAAAGCGACGCGGGGGGCCTTTTCCCCGCGGGCGAGGTTGCCCTCGACCGCCTTCCCGAGGCAAACCGGTCCCGAGGCTGGGCAGGGAATTGGGGCAGAGCATGGGAAATGAACTCTTACGCGGCGCGTCACCGGGACAGGGACAGGGACAGGGACAGGCAGGGGCCGGGCTCGCGGCAATCCTTCACAAGTCCTTCCGCTTCGTGGCGGTCGACGTCGAGACGGCGAACTCCGACGCAGGCAGCATCTGCCAGATCGGTCTTGCCTGCGTCAGCGACAGGGACGTCGAGAAGGTCGTTACCCTGCTGATCGACCCGAAGTGCAGGTTCGACGGCATGAATGTGCGGATCCATGGGATCACCGCCGCGCATGTGTCGGGCGAGCCCACGTTCGCGGCGCTCCTCGACGCGCTCGGGGACTTCCTCGAGCGACACCTGCTGGTCCAGCACAGCAGCTTCGACGCGCGCGCGATCCGCAGCGCCACCGAGGCCTGCGGCCGTCCCCCGCAGCCGCTGAAATGGCACGACAGCGTGAAGGTGGCGCGCCTCGCCTGGCCCGAGTTCAAGGGCAACGGCGGTCATGGTCTTGCCCATCTGAAGACGGCCCTGGGACTGGATTTCCGCCACCACGACGCGGGCGAGGATGCCCGCGCCGCGGCAGAGATCGTGCTCATGGCCGAAGCCCGCCTGCAAAAACCCTTTCCCGAGATCCTGGCGCCGCGGCCCGGCGGACGGCTGCGCAGACAGGTGGCGGTGTAGCGCGGGACAGAGCCGCGATCGCAGGACCGGGGCCCTTTGCAGGAAGGCCCCGGGCGTTGACCCTACTTCTGCGCGGCCTCCAGGGCGGCAGGGGCGAAATAGTCGGCCAGCGCGGCGTCGGAGAGCGGCTCTGCCTTGATCACGCCCTGCCCGAGGATCCAGTCGGCCTCGGAGCGGATCAGCTCGGCGAGCCCCTCGTCCAGCGTCAGGCCGATCTCCACGTCCTGCCACATGGTGGCCAGCGCCTCGGTCGAGATCGCGCCCTGCATCGAGGCCGACACCGCCGCCATCGCTGCCTCCGGGTCGGCGGCGACATCGGCATCCGCCTTGGCCAGCGCGCCCATGAAGGCGGCGAGCGTGTCAGACTTCTGGCCGGTCATCTCGGGCGTGGCGGCGAGGATGTAATGCACCTCGTAGCCCGGCGCGCGCAGCTCGAGGTAATCCTCGCCCAGCGTGTCCTTTGCCGCGCCGTAGAAGGTCGGGAAGGGGACGATGGCATCAACGTCACCGCGCACCACGGCGGGCACCAGATCCGGCGGCGCGGCCGAGACGATCTCGGCCTCGACGCCCGCGCCTTCGAGCGCCTTGTCGAGGAAATAGTGCACGTTGGTGCCGATGGTGGTCCCGATGCGGCGCCCGGCAAGGTCGGCAGGGCTGTCAAGTGGACCGGCCCCGGCATTGCCGATCACCCGCGAGCCGGTGAAGCGGGCAAGATCGCCGACGATGGCGAACTCCTGCCCCATCAGCGCGCCGGTGGCGGCGGGGAACTCGGCCATGAAGACCACGTCCACCTGCCCGCCGAGCAGCGCCTCGAAGCCCGCCCGGCCGGAGTTGAAGGGCACCAGTTCGACCTCGAGCCCGGCGTCGGTGAAATAGCCCTTCTCGAGCGCCAGGTCGACCTGCGGGGTCTGCGGGTTGGGGCTCCAGCCGAAGACGAGGCTCTCGGCCATGGCAAGGCCCGGGGTCAGCGCCAGCGCGGTTCCGAGGGCCAGTCTGGTCAATGCAGTCATTGTCTCTCTCCTGTTGGTTTCGGTAGGGTCAGTGCAGCTCGGCCAGCGCCTTCTGCCGGCGCAGCAGGCCGAGGATCTCTTCGCGGATGTCCAGCAGTTCCGAGCCCGACCGGTTGAAGGCGCGGGGCCGGGGCTGGCTCAGCGGGTAGTGGCGGATCAGCCGGCCCGGCGCATGGCTCATCACCCGCACGTCGTCGGCCAGAAGCAGCGCCTCGTCTACGTCGTGGGTGACAAAGAGCACCGTGGCACGGTGGCGCTCCCAGACCTTGAGCAGCAGCTCGTGCATGCCGATCCTTGTCTGCGCGTCGAGCGCCCCGAAGGGCTCGTCCATCAGCAGCACCTTGGGCTCGCAGGCCAGCGTGCGCGCGATGGCCACCCGCTGCTTCATGCCGCCCGAAAGTTCCTGCGGGAACTTCCCGGCATGCTGCTCGAGCCCGACCTCGGCCAGCGCGGCGCGGGCGCGGTCGATCTCCTCGGCCTTTGGCAGGCCGAAGCGGCGCAGCGCGAAGCGAACGTTGCCAAGCGCGGTGAACCACGGGAAGAGCGCGTATTGCTGAAAGATCACGCCGACCTTGTCCGATGGGCCGCGGACGGCGGCACCATCGATGGTGATCGCGCCCGACGAGGGCTCGACGAAGCCGCCGATGGCGTTCATCAGCGTGGACTTGCCGCAGCCCGAAGGCCCGATCAATGCGGTGAAGGTTCCCGGGTGCAGCCGCAGCGTCGTGGTCTCGAGCGCGGTGACCGGCCCCTGCTTGCCCTTGAAGGTGATGGCGACGTCGTTGATCCGCACGTCACCGTGGAGTGGCTTGGTGTCCATGATCCTACCCCTGCTGCCAGTGGACGATCCGGCGGCCGATGAGGTGCACGATCAGATCAACCGTGGCCCCCAGCGCACCGAGGATGATGAGAAGCGAGAACATCCGGTCGGTGCGGATATACTGCCGCGCCTCCTGCAGCCGGTAGCCAAGCCCAGAGGAGGCGCCCGACAGCTCGGCGGCGACGAGGCTCAGGAAGGCCAGCGCCACCCCGAGCCGCAGCCCGGCGAAGATGTAGGGGGCGGCGGCGGGGATCACCACGGTCAGGAACTCGCGCCGGCGCGAGGCGCCAAGACTGCGCGAGGCCCGCAGGTAGATGTCCGGCACGTATTCCATGCCGTGGTGGGTGTTGAACCAGACCGCGAGGAAGACCGTGTAGGAGATGACGAAATACTTCGAGCCCTCTCCGATGCCGAACCAGACGATGGCCACGGGCACCAGCGCGATCGCCGGGATCGGGCGCAGCAGCGACAGGAACGGCCCCAGCAGCGTGCGGACCAGCGCCACGCGCCCGGTCAGCAGCCCCAGCACCACGCCAAGCGAGGCGCCGATGGCAAAGCCGATGGCGGCGCGGCTGCAAGAGACCGCAAGATCCTTGGGCAGCGCGCCGGTCTGCCACATCTCCACCGTCGCAGACCAGACCGACCAGGGCGCCGGGAAGATCGCCTCGGGCACCAGCTTCAGCGCGCCCACGGCGGCCCAGATCGCCAGCACGAAGAGGAAGGAGAGCATGGGTTTTCCCATCTCGGCGCTCGCGGCAAGCGTACGGGCGGCGATCCGCGCGGGGCTCCGGCGCGGTCTCGGGCGGGCGGGCTGCCTCAGCTCTGTCACAGCCATGACACCTGCTCCTGCTTGTAGCGGTGCGCCCGGAAGCAGGAGTTGTGCGCGCCGAGGATGAACTTGGACAGCGGCTCGGGGTATTCGGCAAAATCGGGGATCACATATTCCCAGACCGTCTCGCCCTCGGGCGTCACCTCGAAGAGCCGGCCGAAGGCACTCTCGCAGATGAAGGTGTTGCCGTTCCACAGCCGCTGGCAGCCGCCCATGTAGGGCGAGAAGAACGAAGGCGGCATCGGGTCGGTGTAGCTCCAGACGGTCTTTCCGGTCGTCGGGTCGAACTCCAGCGCGCGCGAGAAGGGCGAGGTCGAGCCCTGCCGCAGGTTGCCGTTGTCGAAACACAGCACGCTGCCGCCCTCCATCTCGACCGGGGTGTGCTGCTGCGCCACCACATCGGGGCCGACGTGCCAGACCACCTTGCCGGTGCGCCGGTCCACGGCGATGACGCCCGAGGTGGTGCGCAGGCTCATCAACACAAGTCCGCCGCTGGTCACCGAAAGCCCGTTGATCATCGGCCAGTGCCGCCGGTCGAAAATGGCATGGATCGGGAAATCCGCCGGATCGAGGTGATCCCAGATGCGCCATTCCCAGACCGTCTCGCCCTTGCGGTTCACCTCGCGCACGATGTCGGACTGGATCACCCCGTCGGCGCCGTCCTTGCGGGGATCGCCGCCCTGCACCCGCGCCGCCTTTTCGGCGGGCAGGGGGGCGGCGACGGTGTAGAGCAGGTTGCCGTTCGCCAGCCATTGCGCGTCGTGGTGGTGGAAGATGTCCTCGTGGCGCCAGACGATCTCGCCCGAAGGGGTCGCCTCGTAGAAATCGCCGCCGTGCCAGAGATCCCAAGCCGGGTAGAGCGCCGCCGAGCTGGCATGGCTGCCGTTGTAGCCGAGGTTGCCGTTCGGCAAGATCACCGCGTCGCGCCCGGCGCGCACCGGCATCTGCCAGCGGTGCGCAAGGCTGCCGTCGATATCCACCAAGTCGACGCGGCCCTCGGCCGTCTGTCCGGCAAAGAGCGTGTAGCCCCCGGCACTTCGGACGGGGTCATGGGCGGTCAAACCGGTGCGGCGGCGGCGCAGCGTTACCTGCTCGACCGGCTTGGTTTCGGGGCGGGTCATCACATGGGCAGTCATCGGATCCTCCGTTCCATTAAATCGTTTTAACAACTCTTCTCACTTGCTGGCCCACCGTTAAAACGTTTTAATCGTCACGAGGGCGAAAAAGCCGATGCAGCAGGACTGCGCGCCGAAATTTTGTGCAGCCGGGGCGCCAACGGGGTGAGACGAGGATGAGCGGGCAGGTCAAAGCAGGGCAAAAGCGCGCCACGGTCGTGGATGTGGCGCGACTCGCCGGGGTCTCGCCGGGGACCGTCTCCAACGCGCTCAGCGGCAAGCGGCGCGTGGATGACGAGACCCGGGCGCGCATCGACCACGCGGTGCGCGAGCTGGGCTATGTGCCGAATATGGCGGCGCGGGGTATGCGGACCGGCCGCGCGAACACCATCGCGCTCTTCTCCTCCATGGCGACGGCAGTGGCGGCGGGTCCCTCGAAGCTCGGCTTCCTGATGGAAATCGCCGGCTCGGCGGCATTGGCGGCGCTGTCGCGCAACGTCGCGCTGGTGCTGGTGCCGCCGATCCGCGACCCCGAGACCGCGCTGCGCAACGTGCCGTTTGACGGCGCGCTGCTTGTCGAGCCGACGCGCGACGACCCGTTCCTTGCGCTGCTGGCCGCGCGCGAGGTTCCGACGGTGGCCATCGGCGAGGCGCATGGGGCGGTTTCGGCCCATGTCGATCTGAACTACGCGCAGACGGCGGACCTGCTGATCGATCACCTGCTCGAGGTCGGGGCGCGCAACGTCCCCTTGCTGATCGGGACCGGCGCCCGGCGCTACTACGAGGTGTTCGAGGCCCGCTACCGTCAGCGCGCGGCGCAGATCGGCATGACACCGACGGTGCTGCGCATCGACGAGGCGGAGGGAGAGGCCGGTGCCGCCCGCAGCGTCACCCGCCACCTCGCGGCACATCCGGAAACCGACGGCCTGCTGGTGCCGGTGGACGCCCAGGCCACAGGGGCCATGGACGCGCTGCGCCTGGCCGGTCTCAGCATTCCGGGGGATGTGCGCGTGGCGACGCGCTACGACGGACTTCGCGCGCGCGCGGAGACGCCGGCGCTGACCGCCGTCGACCTGCAGCTCGACTCCGTCGCCGCAACCGCCACGGATGCGCTGCTGAACCTCATCGAAGGCCATCCGGCAGCCACCCATCTGGCAAGCCCGCCGCCGACACTGATCGTGCGCGGATCGACGGTGCCGTGAGACCAATCAGGCTCAGGTCACGCCTTGCGCCACGGACAAAGCCGGATGACGCGCCGCATCCGGTCACGCGCGGTATTTACATAAACCAGATTACACGCGCGGTGCCGATGTAGCGGCGCGCTGTCCCAACGTCCGACTTCCGCCCTAGGCCGTGGCGCGATCTCCCATGGCCTCGGCGATCACATTGGCGGTTGTGCTGCCCATCTCCCAGGCGTTCACCAGCCCTTGCACGAAGGGACGCCGACGCAGCAGCACCGGCAGCGCGAGGCAGTGGACGCGGCCCGACGAGGCCGCGCCGAGCGGCAGGAGCAGATCCTCGAACCGCAGCGGCCGGGCAAGAAGGTCGGCGCGGGCGAGCGACGGGAACCCCAGGTCCGAGAATTTCAGAGCGCGCTGACCGCGCGCGTCGATGAGGATCTCGACCTCGGTCTCCAGCTGATCCCCCGTCACGCAGAGCCCGGTCCGATGCTGGGCGATCCGGCTGTGGTCGCCCAGACGGACCACCTCGAGCACCCCCGCCTTGCGCAGCGCGAGCAGACGCTTGACCGAGAAATGGGGAACACAGGCATAGCAGTCGGTGAAGACCGGCTTCAGCGTGGCATGAAACGCCTCGACCTCGGCTTCCGTGAACCGTGGTATCAGCGTCTCGAAAAGCTCGTGCGCCCTCAGCAGCGCGCTGCGCCAGGGCGTCGGGCGCTGCGCCGTCACGCTCTCTTCGGCCCGCGCGAGGTTTTGCTCCGCCCAGTCAAACGGATCCGCCGCAAGACGTTCAGAGAAATAGGCCGCCCTGAACTCCTCCCGCCCGATCTCGCGCCCCCCGAGGCGGTCCAGCCAATCCCCGTCCGCCTCGTCGAGGTCGGCGAGAAACGCCTGGTACGCCCGCTCGAGCAGCGGCCCCTCCGCCGCCCCGCAGGCGGCCAGCCTGGGCAGCTCCGGCAGGGGCAGCGGATACCAATAGTCCGCCTCCGGCAGCAGGCCCTTGCGCGACATGAGGCTGATCAGAAAGTCGGTCTGCCCCTCGTCCAGGCTATAGGCGAGGCCTCCCTCCGCGTCGACAAAACGACCCCGTGCCGAGGCGACGGTCACCGCGACGTCTATCGCGGACAGAGACGTGCCCAGCACGCCAATCCTGCGCTGCGGCAGCCGCCCCAGCTTCTCCGCCGGCCAGGCAGACTGAAGCTGCACGCCGCCGTCAGCGACCGTATCCGGCCAGCGGTGGCCGGTGGCGAGCACCACGTCTGAATACTCTGCCTTCGCCGCGCCGGTGGGGCTGTGCCAGGTGACCTCGATGCCCGTCAGGCGCGGGCGAATGTCCTCAACCGTGTGATGCAGGTGAAGCTCGATCAAATGTCCGCCGCGCCGGCCGCGGGCGACCAGCTCCGCCATCTGCGCGGTGAAATAGGCGCCGAGCGCGAGCCGGGGATAGAAGGCGTCCTCGCCGATGTCTTCCTCGCGGAGTGCGAGCCGCGCGAGGTCGGAGCGATCGAGGCCGCGAAGCCAATCGTTGAGCGACACGGCCACCGGCGGCAGCTCGCGGCTCGCGATGTTCGAGAGCATCGACGGTGCATTCATCTCGGCGTTGTAGGGCATGCCGGGGCCCGCGGCGGGACCCTTTTCGAAGATGTCGACATGCAGCCGCGACGGCGCCTCGCGCAGCAGCGCCGCAAGCGTGTAGACGCCGGTCGGTCCGGCTCCGACGATCGCGACCCGATGCATTGCACGGGGGCGGATCGCCAAACCCCGGGGGGACTTGCACACCGGCCTGTTGCCACGCGCGGTGGGACGGAGAGGAGTCTCGAAAGCCATGCGCAATCTTTGCTCGCTGGAGGGGAAGTCGCCGGAGGGGAAACCATCCTCCGTTTAGCCGAACTCGGAAGATCGCGGCGGGTTCCGACGGGCCGGGGTATTTCGCCGATCGGCCCAAGATCGCCTTCGGGATCGCCCGCTCATCCGGCAATGACCCGGGCCTGCGAGCCCCCCCCGGCAAGGACGCGCCGGCAGAGGCTGCGGAACGAAACTACGGGATCCGCGTTGTGCCCCGACTGCCGCGCGGAGGGCTGGTAACGGGCCGCATTCCTCGAAGGCCGCCTTCAGCGAAAGAGCACGGATGAACGTATACCTGCACGGACTTTCGACAGCCCTCCCGGGACATTGCCTGCAACAATCCGAGGTCCGCGCCCGCGCGGCGGAGATCTTCGGAGGCGTCTACCCGGATTTTTACCGCCTTTCCAAGAGCTTCGACACCGCCGGGATCGACACCCGACACTCGGTCGTGCCGCTCGACTGGTTCGCGGAGCCGCATGGCTGGGCAGATCGCGCCCGGGCCTTCTCGGCGGGGGCCAAGGCGCTCTTCGTGGACGCTGCGCGCGCGGCGCTCAGCCAAGCCGGATGGCAAAGCGCCGAGGTGGATGTCGTCGTCACCGTCTGTTCGACCGGCATCGCGACGCCCTCGCTCGAGGCGCAAGCGTTGACCGAGATGGGGTTTCGCGACACGGTGCTCCGCGTGCCGATCTTCGGGCTCGGCTGCGCGGGCGGCGTTTCGGGGCTGGCAACGGCCGGCCTTCTCGCGGCGGGACGGCCCGGAGCCAAGGTGCTGCTGGTCGTCGTCGAGACCTGTTCGCTCGCCTTCCGTGCCGATCGCCTGCAGAAGGCCGACATCATCGCCGCGGTGCTCTTCGGCGACGGCGCCGCCGCGGCCTGCCTGTCCGACAGCAGGCCCATGGACATGCCGAGCGTCGGGCTCGGCGCCCCGCACCAGAAGACCTGGCCCGAGACGCTCGGGATCATGGGGTGGGACGTGGACGAAACGGGCTTCGGCGTGGTCTTCGACCGCTCGATCCCGGCCTTCATCACCAGCGAGTTCGGCGCCGCGGCGCAGGAGGCGGTGCGCCTCGTCGAGACACCGATCACGCGTTACGTCTGCCACCCCGGCGGCGCGAAGGTCATCGAAGCGCTGGAAGGCGCCCTTCACATCGAACAGGGCGCGCTCGACGCCGAGCGCGAAGTTCTGCGCCGCGCCGGCAACATGTCCGCCCCGACGGTGCTGTTCGTGCTCAAGGCGGTGCTGGACGCGGGCCGCACGGGACAGATGATGGCCTGCGCCCTTGGGCCGGGGTTCACCGCCTCCTTCCAGCCGCTCAGCGTCGGCGCAGAGGCAGCGTGATGGAAAAGGCAACGGCGCTCTTTCTCGGCTTCATAGTGCTGCAAAGGCTCGGCGAGCTAGTGCTTGCGCAGAGGAACACGACCCGGCTTCTCGCAAAGGGCGGCGTCGAGGTCGGCCAAGGCCACTACCCGGTGATGGTGCTCATGCATGCCGCCTGGGTCTTCTGCCTTGTGGTGTTCGGCCATGACCGGCAGGTCGGCCACTTCTGGCTCGGCGTCTTCGTGGTGCTGCAAGTGCTGCGCGTCTGGATTCTCGCCAGCCTCGGGCCGCGCTGGACGACGCGCATCATCGTCGTCGACGCGCCGCTCGTGAGGCGCGGACCGTTCAGATATTTCTCGCATCCCAACTACATGCTCGTCGTGGCCGAGATCATCGTCGCGCCCATGGTGCTTGGGCTGACATGGGTCGCGGTGCTCTTCTCCGTGCTCAACGCCGCCATGCTGAGCTGGCGGATCCGGGTCGAGAACCGGGCGCTCGCGCCGCTTCGGGCACACGCGGGACACTAGCCGCAGAGAGACCACGGCGTGCCGCCCGAACGGCGGACCGGACAAGCGCCCGGTCCGCCGAAGGCTCAGTCAGCGCCGCCGGAAAGCTCGGCGACGATGCCGTCGAGGAACGTCACGCAGGCGGCGAGCTGGTCGAGATCGACGAACTCGTTGGGCTTGTGCGCCTGCTCGATCGAGCCCGGCCCGACGATCACCGACGGGATGCCGCCGACCTGCTCGAAGATGCCGCCCTCGGAGCCATAGGACACCTTGCCCGCCCAGCTCTCGGGCATCAGCCGCGCATAGCGGGCATAGCCCGCGGTGTTGCGAGCTTCGCCCATCGGCGGGTAGGAAAAGATCCGCTCGAAGGTGATGCCGGTGCCGGGGGTCTTGGCGGCCATCTCGGTGCAGATCTCGGACTCGATCTGTGCCAGCAGCTCGGCCATGTCGGCCTCGGGATCCATGTCGGCGATCGAGCGCAGCTCGAAGGTGAAGCTGCAGCTGTCGGGGGTCACGTTGGTGGCGACCCCGCCGTCGATCATCGTCGCCAGCATGGTCGCATGCGGCACGGTGAAATCGGGATCGAACGGCCCCTCGGTCTCGTAGCGCTTGCCCCGCGCCGAGATCAGCGCGATCGCCCGGGCGGCGTATTCGATGGCGTTGACATGCTCGGGCACGAAGGAGGAATGCCCCGAGGTGCCGGTGACATGCGCGCGCATGGCGATCTTGCCCTTCTGGCCGGTGACCAGCTCCATCATCGACGGCTCGCCGATGATCGCGAACTCGGGCGGCACCGGCAGCGCTGCAAGATGCCGCGCGATCGCCGGGGCGCCAAGGCAGCCGACTTCCTCGTCGTAGGAAAAGCACATGTACACCGGCCGGGCGAGCCGGGCCTGCGCCAGCGCCGGGGCGACCGACATGGCGCAGGCGGCAAAGCCCTTCATGTCGCAGGCGCCGCGCCCGTAAAGCCGGCCCTCCCGAATCTCGGCCTTGAACGGGTCGCTCTGCCACTCGGGCTCATCTGCCGGGACCACGTCGGTGTGCCCCGACCAGACCAGCCCCGCGACGTCCTCGGGGCCGAAGGCGGCGACGAGGTTGGCCTTCTCGCCGGTCTCGTCGGGCAGCAGGGTGATCCGCCCGCCGAGACCTTCGAAATAGGCCGCCATGTGGTCGATGAGCGGCCGGTTGCCGTTGCGGGACACCGTGTCGAAGGCGATCAGGTCGGCCAGGTGCTCTGCCGCGCGCGCGATGCGCGCCTCGGCATCCGGCAGGCTCTCGCGTTTCAGGCTCATTGCGCAACTCGTCTTTCTGTCTTTGTCTTCTGGATTTCCCGCCGCACCGTGATGGTCAGCACGAACAGGATGAGGACCGCGAAGATCCAGGTGATCGGCGAGGAGAGTAGCACCGAGATGTCGCCGCGCGAGATCGCCAGCGCCCGGCGCAGGTTTTCCTCGAGCATCGGCCCCAGGATGAAGGCGATGAGGAAGGGAGCCGCCGGAATATTCAGCAGGAACATCCCGAAGCCCACCACGCCCATGATCAGCAGCACGGCCACATCGAAGGTGCTCGAGGCGATCGAGTAGATGCCGAAGATGCACAGCAGCAGCACCAGCGGCGTCAGCAGGGTCTGCGGGATGTGCGAGACCTTGGAGAACATGCGCATGGTCACCTTGCCGGCGAAAAACAGCAGCACCGAGGAGACCAGCATGCCGATCAGCAGCATGTAGACCTCGTGGATGTTGGTCTGGAACAGCAGCGGACCGGGGGTGAGACCCTGGATCATGAAGGCCCCCAGCATGACGCCGGTGATCACGTCGCCCGGCACGCCGAGCGCCAGCAGCGGGATCATCGTCGCGCCGCAGGCGCCGTTGTTGGCCGATTCCGAGGCGGCGATCCCTTCGAGCTCGCCCTTGCCGAAGTTGGTGCCCGTCTTCGAGCTGCGCTGCGCCTCGCCGTAGGAGAAGAAGGCCGCCGAGGACGGGCCGATGCCGGGGATCGCCCCGAGCACCGAGCCGATCACCGAGCCCTTGAGGATGGTCTTCAGCGAGCCCAAGAACTCCTCGCGCGTGACGTGCTGCGCGCCGAGCGTTGCCGCCTCTTCCTTCTTGGCCGCGCGCATCACCACCAGCTTGATCAGCTCGGGCAGCGCGAAGAGGCCGATCAGCACAGGCGCGATGGACAGGCCCGCCTGCATGTCGGGGGTGAAGGCAAAGCGGAACGAGCCGTACATGTCCTCGCCCACGGTCGCCAGCAGCAGACCCAGCGCCGCCGAGACGAGACCCAGCAGCAGCGAACTGCCCGACACGCCCGCCACGGTGGTCAGCGCGAAGAGCATCAGCATGAAGAACTCGGGCGGTCCGATGCGCAGCGCCAGCACGGCGAGCGGCGCGGCGAAAAAGATCAGCGACAGGTTCGAGATGAAGTCGCCGATCACCGAGGAATAGAGCGCCATGTTCAGCGCCTTGCCGGCCTTGCCCTGCTGCGCCAGCGGGTAGCCGTCGAGCGCGGTGCAGGCCGCCGAGGCTGTGCCCGGGGTCTTGATCAGGATCGCCGAGACCGAGCCGCCGTAGGTCGACCCCTTGTAGAGCGCGACCAGCAGAAGGATCGAGGGCACCGGCTCCATGTAGAAGGTGAAGGGCAGCGCGAGCGTGACCGCCATCGTGCCGGTCATCCCGGGGATCGCGCCGACGATGACGCCGCCCCAGATGCCGGCGATCATGATCAGCAGGTTCTGCAGCGTCGCCACGGCGACCAGCGCGGAGAGGATTTCATTGAGCATGGGTATCTCCGATCAGAAGCCGAAGGGCTTCGTCAGCACGCCCTTGGGAAACTGCGTGCCGAGCGCGGAATGGAAGAACATCTGCAGCAGGATCGGCCCGCCGAAAGCGAGCAGCGCGATCCAGACATAATGGCCGCGCTCGCCGGTCATCAGCACGATGCAGAGCGTGAGCAGCACCGACGAGACCAGGAAGCCGAGCAGCGGTATCGCCACGAGGAAGAGCACGAAGGCCAGCATCAGCCCGGCGAAACGCGCGCTCATCCGGGCCTTGGAACTGCCGTCGGTCTCGACCGGCTCCTCGGCGGGCGCGTCGCGTGTGAAGGCAAAAAGCAGCGCCAGCGCGCCAAGCAGGATGCCGGCAAGCGAGACGGTGCGCGGCCACATGTCCGGCGGCGGGGCGAAGCCCGGGATGAAGGCCGGGCGCGGCACGTAGAGGGGAACGAGAACGAAGGCGGTCAGCGCAAAGAAGGCGACAATGATCAGCCCCCGCAGGACGGGCTTGGGCATGGCGACGCTCCGGAAAGATGAGGGGGCCCCGGTCTGGGCTGGGGCGGGGCGGGGTGCGGCCCGCGAGATCGGGACCGCACCAGGGTTCAGGCAGTCAGGCGGGCGGCGCCTCGGCGCCACCCTGAGCGCTTGGCGCTCAGTTCGACAGGTAGCCGAAGTCCTGCGCAAGCCCGTGGAACAGCTCGTACTGGCTCTTGGCGTAGTCGGTCATGTCGACGTCGCCGATGGTCGAGATCGAGCCGCGGCGTGCCGCAAGGTCGAGCCACGTCTCATCCGTCGCGACCTTGCCCAGCACCTCGTGCCACTTGGCAACCACGTCCTCGGGCAGGTTCTTGGGACCGTAGAGCGCGCTCCAGCCTGCGATCTGGCCGGCCTTCTCGTAGCCGAGCTCGGCCGCGGTGGCGACCTCGGGCAGATCGCCCATGCGCTTGGGAGCGAAGACCATCAGCGCCTTCATGTCGCCGCTCTTGATGTGCGGCATCAGCGAGGCGGCTGCCATGGCGACGAAATCGACGTGGCCGCCGAGCAGCGCGGTGGCGAGCTCGCCGCCGCCCTTGTAGGGCACCAGCGTCGCGGCGGTCAGCGGGTCGAGATCGTTGTCGGCCAGCAGCGCCTGCGTGGTGAAGCCGTCGATCGCGGTTGCGCCCGAGGCGGCATAGGTCATGCGACCGTCGCTGTCCTTGATCGCCGCCACCAGCTCTTCGACGCTGTTGTAGGGCGCGTCACCGCGCACCGCGAGGATCATCGGCGTGGCTTCCAGCGCGCCGAGGAAGGTGTAGGCGTCCCACTCCACGGCATTGCCGGGGGTCACGGCCGGCGAGAGCGCCATGCCGACGCGGGCCAGCAGCAGCGTGTAGCCGTCCGGCTCGGCTTCGGAGACCGAGCGCGCCCCGTTCATGCCGCCGGCGCCGGGCTTGTTCATCACCGTCACCGGCTGGCCGAGGAAGGGCTGCGCGGTTTCCGCCAGCGCACGGCCGGCAAGGTCCGAAGCGCCGCCGGGGCCGTAGGGGACGACCAGCGTCACCGCCTGATCGGGATAGTCCTGCGCGACCGCGGGGCCGGTTGCAGCGATCACCGCCAGAGCGATGCTTCCGAGAAGTTTCTTCATGATTACCTCACATCTTTTCCGGCCGGGCCGGACTGTTGGATGTGGTGCACCATTCACAGTATGCGGAAGTTGACAATAGTACACCGCAACTTGCATAAACTGCATACTGAGGGAGAGGTTTGTGTTCAAGACACGGGAATTAGAGGCATTTGACGCCTACATGCGCCTTGGCGGCGTCAAGATGGCGGCGGAAGATCTCGCGGCAAGCCAGCCCTTGGTGAGCCGCCTTCTGGCATCTCTGGAGGAAAAAGTCGGATTCGCCCTCTTTCGGCGCAAGCGCAACCGACTGGCGCCGACGCCCGAGGCCTTTCGCTTTCACCAGACCGTGGTGCGTCACCTTGCCGGGCTGCGCGGGCTCGAACAGGAGGCCCTCGCCATTGCCAACGGCGAGGTCGGCCATCTGGTGATCGCGGCGCAGCCGATCTTCTGCGACACCTTCCTGCTCGACGCGCTGCGCGCCTTCCGCGTCACCCATCCGCAGGCCACGGTGCAAATCGTCGACGTCGGCATGGCCGAGATGCTGCGGATGATCAGCGAACAGCGCTGCGACCTGGCCTTCGGCATCACGCTCAACGCCGAGGCCTTCGGTGCCGAATCCCGCCCGCTTGCCCATTGCGAGGCGCATTGCCTGCTGCCGAAGGGACACGCGCTTGGCGAGCTTGACGAGATCCCCCTGCCCCGGCTGCGCAAGGAGTGGTTCATCGACCTTGCGCAGGGCAGCCCGCTGCGGCAGCGCGTGGACCACATGATGGATACGATCAACGTGCACCGGACCATCGCCGCCGAGCTGCGCACCCTGCACAGCGTGGTCCGGCTGGTCGAGCGCGGCGTCGGGGTGGCGATCGTCGACCCGGTGGCCAATCAGCTCATCGACCTGGAGAGAGTCTCCTCGCATCGGCTGATTCCGGCAATCACCTGGGACATCGCCCAGTTCGTGCCCCACGATCGCCCGCTGGGGTCGGTCGGCCTGGCCTTCGCCGCGGCGGTGGAGACGGAAATAAACAACCTAAAGGATGCGGGAATTGTGACCTGAAGGGACCTCTCCACCGGCGCTATCGGCACGCGGGCGCCGAGAGCGCTGACGGTCAAACGTCTGATGCCGTGAGACAATTATGAACCCTCCCGGCGCCCGGCAGAGCTTCGCTCACAAGGCCGCTGCGGCGCCGCGCCGCAGCGTGACAGGCGCGACAGTCATATTAAAGTTGTGCAGCGCGGGTACGGTGGAGGTGCCTGTGCAAGGGAGGTGATTTCATGACTGTCGATTTTGATACGGTCCGCTCGTTGCGGAAATTGGTGCGCCTCAAGCTCGGGGCGACCGACCTCGAAAAGGCCTTTTTGAATGCGCCGCAGCGCGCGCTGGAAAACCGCTCGCCACGCGAGATTCTGGGGGATCGGGATTTTTACGAGGTCATGCGGCTCAGCGTCTTGGTCTCGTCGATCGCGCCGCGCGGCCGGTCGCAGTCGCGCGCCGCCTGAACGCCCGGCAAAATACCCCGAGCGGAGCAGGTTTTATCGCTTCGACGCAATATCCCGCAGGGCCCGGAGCGGTCACCGCTGCTCCGGGCCCTGTCGTGTTCGCGCCTCAGTCGGCGCGCTGCAGGATATGGTCGCGGATCAACCGCGCCAGCCCTGCGCCATCGCCCGTTCTGACCGCCTCGACCATGTCGAAATGCTCCTGCGCCGAGCGTTCGATTCGAGAGCGATCCAACCATTGCGAGGCTGGGGCCGGCGAGGTGCGCATCCGAAGATCGGCGACCAGAGCCACCATCGCCGGGTTGCGCGCACAGCCCAGCAGGGCGCCGTGAAACGCGAGATTGGCGTCATAAAGCAGGTGAAACGGACCATTGATCGCGATCTTCTCGAACTCCGCGGCCAGACGCCCGAGGTCGGCGATGTCGGCCTCGGCGGCATTGCGGCAGATCGCCTCGGCAAAGCCGGTCTCGATGGCGACGCGGATATCGAGAACCTGGTCCGCCTCCTCGGTATCGGCCGGGTGAACCGAATACCCACGATTTTTCTCATGCCGGATCAGCCGCCGCCCGGCGAGCGCCTCCAGCGCCTTGCGCACCGGCGCGCGGCCAACCCCGTAGCGCTTCTGCAAATCCACTTGCTTGAGCCATGAACCCGGCGTGAACCGTCCCGCGCGCAGATCCTGCGCCAGGCGTTCGATGATCTTCTCGGCGTCTTCTGACATTTCTTGTCCCTGTCCCTTCTCCCGGTTCTAGACCATGCCCCGCGGCAAAGGAATCGTTTCATCGCCGGCCCCGAAGTCCTCCGGGCAGCGGCTGTTTTCAAACTGCCCAAACTTCGATCTTGCAATGTTACCAAAATTGGCACCAATACTGCAGCCAATATCAGGCAGAACCGCGAGGGCAATCAAAATGACCGCCAGCAACACCGACAGCATCTGGCCCCAGGTGGACGCGCGGGAGGCGGCGTTCTGCGCCTTGTCGGACCGGGTGTGGGACATGCCGGAGACCAATTTCGCCGAGCACCGGTCCTGCGCCGAACACGCCGAGATGCTCGAGGCCGAGGGCTTCCGCGTCACCCGGGGCGTCGCGGGACTGCCGACCGCGGTGATGGGCGAGGCCGGAGACGGCGGGCCGGTGATCGCCATCCTCGGTGAATATGACGCGCTGCCGGGGCTCAGCCAGCGGGCGGGCGTGGCCGAGAAGATGCCGTTGCAGACCGGCGCACCGGGGCATGGCTGCGGCCACAACGTGCTTGGCGCGGGTTCGATGCTGGCCGCCGCTGCGCTGAAGGGCTGGCTCGAGGAGACCGGCCGCCCCGGGCGGGTGCGCTACTACGGCTGCCCCGCCGAGGAGGGCGGCTCGGGCAAGGGCTTCATGGTGCGCGAGGGGCTCTTCGACGACGTCGATGTGGCGATCTGCTGGCACCCCGCGCCGCTCGCCGCGGTCAACACCCCGATCTCGCTGGCCTGCAACGAAATCCTCTTTGAATTCGAGGGCCGCTCCGCGCATGCTGCCGCCGCGCCGGAACTGGGGCGCTCGGCGCTCGACGCGGTCGAGCTGATGAACGTCGGCGTGAACTTCCTGCGCGAGCACATGGTCGACTCGGCCCGCATCCACTACGCGATCACCGACGCCGGCGGCCATGCGCCCAACGTCGTGCAGCCCTATGCGGCGGTGCGCTACCTGATCCGCGCGCGCGAGCTCGACGAGCTGCTGCCGCTGGTCGAACGGGTCCGCAAGGTGGCCGAGGGCGCGGCGCTGATGACCGGCACAACGGTGCGCAACCGGGTGCTCTCGGGCGATGCCAACCTGATCGGCAACACGCCCCTCGAAGCGCTCATGCACGCCCAGCTTGAACGGCTCGGCCCGCCCGCCTTCGACGCCGAGGACCGCCGCTTTGCCGAGGCGATCCGCAAGACCCTCACCCCCGAGGAAATCCGCGCCGCCTTCAAGCGCTTCGGCGTGGCGCCGCGGATGGATCTGCCGCTCTGCGATTTCATCCCGCCGCTCACCCAGGGACAGGGCGGCGGCGTCGGCTCGACCGATGTCGGCACGGTGAGCTGGGTCGTGCCCACCGTGCAGGTGCGCGGCGCGACCTATGCCATCGGCACGCCCGGGCACTCCTGGCAGCTGGTGGCGCAGGGACAGTCTGGCATCGCCCACAAGGGCATGGTTCACGCCGCAAAGGTGATGGCCGCCACCGCCAAGGCGGTCTTCGAGGACCCGGCGCAACTGGCTGCCGCCAAGGCGGACTTCGAGCGCCGCCGCGACGGGCGGCCCTTCGTCAACCCGCTGCCCGATGACGTCGCCCCGGACCTGCCGGTTCCGGCCTGACCCCCAAGCGAGAGCAGACCATGGACCGCCCCGGATTCTTCGACCTGATGAGCTTCGGCCCCGATGGCTGGGCCCCTGCCCTGCTGCAGGCGACGCTGATGACCCTTGCCGTCGCCGGCACCGGCTACCTGATCGGCGGCACGCTCGGCGCACTGCTGGCCTGGGCCAAGCTGCGCGGCGGCCCGGTGCTGCGGGGGATCGCCGGAACCTACACCACCGTGCTGCGCGGCATTCCCGACCTGCTGGTGATCTACCTCTTCTACTTCGGCGGCTCGATGATGCTGACCAAGCTCATGCGCGGCTTCGGCTACGAGGGCTTCGTCGACCTGCCCGGGTTCGCGGCGGGCGCCATGGCGATCGGCGTGGTATCGGCGGCGCAGCATGCCGAGGTGTTCCGCGGCGCCTACCGGGCGGTGAACCCCGGCGAGATCGAGGCCGCCAGCGCCATCGGCATGTCGCGCAGCACGCTGTTCCGCCGCATCGTGCTGCCGCTGACCGCGCGCCACGCGCTGCCCGGGATGGGCAACGTCTGGCAGATCACCCTCAAGGAAAGCGCGCTGGTCTCGGTCACCGGGGTCGTCGAGCTGCTGCGGCAGGCGCAGATCGGCGCCGGGTCGACCCGCCAGCCCTTCTACTTCTTCTTCGCCGCGGCGGTGCTCTTCCTCGTCGTCACCTGGGGCTCGGGGCTGATCCTCGGCCGCGCCGAGCGGCACTTCAATCGCGGCCTGCAGAGGTAACACGATGGACTTTCCCTTCCTCTGGCAGACCGTCCGGACGCTCTCTGCCGGCATCCCGCTGACGCTGCTGCTGGCCACGCTCTCGGTCACGATCGGCGTGGTCATCGCCATCGCCATTGCCGCCGCCCGGCTCTGGGGGCCGCGCGCCCTGCAGCAGGCAGCGAAGGTCTACGTCTTTGTCTTCCGCGGCACGCCGCTCCTCGTGCAGATGTTCCTCATCTACTACGGGCTCGGCCAGTTCGAGGCGGTGCGAAGCAGCCTGCTCTGGCCGGTGCTGCGCGAGCCCTTCTGGTGTGCCATCCTCGCGCTGGCGCTCAACACCGGCGCCTATGGCTCCGAGATCGTGCGCGGCGGACTACAGTCGGTCAGCCACGGCCAGCGCGAGGCGGCCATGGCCTGCGGCATGTCGCCCTGGCTGGCGTTCCGCCGGATCGTGCTGCCGCAGGCGGTGCGACAGGCCCTGCCCGCCTATGGCAACGAGCTGATCCTGCTGTGCAAGGCGACCTCGCTGGCCTCGATGATCACGCTGATGGAGATCACCGGCCTCGCCGCCAAGCTGATCTCGGACACCTACCGGGTGATCGAGGTCTTCGCCGCCGCCGGTGCGATCTACCTCGCCATCAACTTCGTGCTCACCCGCATCGTGGCCGTCGCCGACCACCGGCTGACCGCGCATTTGCGCCCGGTCGCCACGGGCAAGCCCGCCCCCGACACCCGCCTGACAGGAGCCAAGCCATGACCTCTCCCGCCATCCGCCTGCGCGGCCTGCGAAAATCCTTCGGCGCGAACGAGATGCTGCGCGGCGTCGATCTCGAGGCGCGCCGGGGCGAAGTCGTCTCGATCCTCGGCTCCTCGGGCTCGGGCAAATCCACCATGCTGCGCTGCATCAACCTGCTCGAGACGCCCACGGGCGGCGAGGTCTGGATCGGCGACGAGCGCATCGAGCTGGCCACTGACCGCGCCGGACGGGCAAAGCCCGCCGATCCGGCGAGGGTGCAAAGACTGCGCGCTCGCGTCGGCATGGTGTTCCAGTCGTTCAATCTCTGGTCGCACAAGACCGTGCTCGAGAACGTCATGGAGGCGCCGATCCACGTGCTCGGCCGCTCGAAGGCCGAGGCGAAGGACGAGGCGCTGGCCTTCCTCGACAAGGTCGGCATCGCCGCCAAGCGCGACGCCTATCCCGCGCAGCTCTCGGGCGGCCAGCAGCAGCGCGCGGCGATCGCCCGCGCGCTCGCCATGCACCCCGACGTGATGCTCTTCGACGAGCCAACCTCGGCGCTCGACCCCGAGTTGGTGGGCGAGGTGCTGCGGGTGATGCGCGGCCTCGCAGAAGAAGGCCGCACCATGCTCGTCGTCACCCACGAGATGGGTTTTGCCCGCGACGTCTCGAACCGGGTCGTCTTCCTGCATGAGGGACAGATCGACTGCGAGGGCAGCCCGGCCGAGCTTTTCGGCGGCGGCGGATCCGACCGTTTCCAGCGCTTCGCCACGACCTGAGCGGCGCTCCCCCCGAACAGAGCAACCAAAGACCAACAAGGGAATACACCATGAAAAAAACACTCATCGCCGCGACGCTCGGCCTTGCCGCCATTGCCGCAACTGCCGAGGCGAAGGACTGGACCCACGTCACCATCGCCACCGAAGGCGCCTTCGCGCCGTGGAATTTCACCGAGGCCGACGGCACGCTGACCGGCTACGAGGTTGATCTCTACAAGGTGCTCTGCGAGCGGATGGAGGTCGAATGCACCCTCGTCGCGCAGAACTGGGACGGCATCATCCCCGGCCTGCTGGCCGGCAAGTACGACGCGATCATGGCCGGCATGTCGGCCACTGCAAAGCGCGAAGAGGTGATCTCCTTCTCGCAGCCCTACGGCTCCACCGGCCAGACCTTCGGCGTGCTCAAGGGCAGCGAGCTCGAGCAGCTGCCGCTGAAGGGCGAGCTGTTCAACCTCGCCAACAACCCCGAGGGCGCGGCAGAGGCGATCGAGGAGATCCGCCCGATGCTGAAGGGCAAGACCATCGGCGTGCAGAGCTCGGCGATCTCGGCCCGCTTCATGCAGGAGACCTTCGGTGACGAGCTGACCATCCGCGAGTACAAGGCGACCGAGCAGCATGACCTCGACCTGCTGGCCGGGCGCATCGACGCGGTGATCGCCTCGCCCGCCTACCTGATGACCACGATCAAGGAACCGGCAAACGCCGAGATGACCATGGCGGGCCCGCGCTTCCAGGGCGGCATCCTCGGCCGCGGCTCTTCGGTCGGCCTGCGCAAGGAAGACACCGAGCTGCGCGAGATGTTCGACAAGGCGCTGGACTCGGTGAAGGCAGACGGCACCACCAAGGCGCTCTCCGAGAAGTGGTTCGGCTTCGACGTGACGGTCTACTGAGCCCGGCGCTCTCATACCCTGGTCCACGCCGGCAGCCCCCGGGCTGCCGGCCTTCGGGCCCGAAAACCGCAGCGCGCAGTTGCGGGACACGCCCGAACCGGCTCTACTCGTCACGAGCGGACTCACCGGTGGAGCGGCGATGAGCGACAACCCCTATGACGTGCTCGGCGTGACAAAGACCGCCAGCGCCGACGAGATCAAGAAGGCCTACCGCAGGATCGCCAAGGAGAGCCACCCCGACCTGCACCCGGGCGATTCAACCTCCGAAGCGCGCTTCAAGGCGGCCGGCGCCGCCTTCGAGCTGCTAAAGGACCCCGAGAAGCGCGCCCGCTTCGACCGCGGCGAGATCGACGCCAGCGGGCAGGAGCGCCCGCAGGAGCGCCGCTTCTACCGCGATTTCGCCGAGCAGGCCGACAACCCCTACCGCCGCGACCCGCGCTACGAGGACTTTGGCGACGCCGAGGACATCTTCGCCGAGTTCCTGCGCCGTCAGGCCGGGGGCCAGGGCAGTGGACACGCTCAGGGACAGGGCGGCTACGGCTTCCGCGCCCGCGGCGCCGATGCGCAATACGCGCTCGAGGTCCCCTTCCTCGACGCGGCGAACGGCGGCTCCATGCGGATCACCCTGCCCGGCGGCGGCAACCTCGAGGTGAAAATCCCCAAGGGAGTCGCCGACGGCACCACCCTGCGGCTGCGCGGCAAGGGTGGGCCGGGCATCGGCGGCGGCGCGCCGGGCGATGCCTATGTGACCCTCTCGATCCAGCCGCACCCGATCTTCCGCCGCGAGGGCGACGACATCGTCATCTCGCTGCCGATCACCCTTTACGAGGCAACGCTCGGGGCCAAGGTCGAGGCGCCCACCATCGCCGGGCCGGTGAAGGTCACCATCCCCAACGGCGCCAGCAGCGGCCAGACCCTGCGGCTGCGCGGGCGGGGCGTCGCCGCCGCGGGACGCCCCGCCGGCGACCAGCGCATCGAGCTGCAGATCGTGATGCCCAAGCAGGTCGACGACAGGCTCGCCGACTTCATGGAGGACTGGGCCAAGAGCCATCCGTATGATCCGCGCAAGGGCTGGAGGACTTGAGCATGACCCGCGTCTTCTACTCCGAGGAAGAAGCCATCGCCGCCGTCGGGCGGCTCGACCGCGCGCGCCTCACCCGCTTCCTGCGCGCGCAGGTGATCTTTCCCGCCGAGGCGAGCGGTCGGGCGGTCTATCGCCAGGTCGACATCGCGCGGATGGAGCTTCTCTGCGATCTCTGCGACGACTTCGAGCTGAACGACGACGCGCTCGGGATGGTCATGCAGCTCATCGACCAGCTGCACGGCACCCGCGGCGATCTCGCCGCGCTCCTGCGCGCGCTCGGCGAGGAGCCCGACGACGTCAGGCTCCGCGTGCAGGGGCGGCTCGGGCGCTAGCCTTCGGCGCACTCAACCCGCCAGCCACGCCTTCGCCTTGGCCATATCGGCGGCGGCGAAATACTTCGCCTCGAGTCCGAAGGCGCGCTTGCCGATCTGAACCGCCATCTCCTGCCAGCCGGCATCGCCGACGATCGCCGCGCGCTGCACCCGCTTGGCATGGCCGCGCACGAGGTAGAAATGGTCGCGCAGCGCGTCGAGCCCCTGCCAGCCGTCGAAATCGCGCAGGTCGATGAGCAGCCGCACCGTTTCATGCGCCGCGAAGAAACTGTCGAGATCGCCGATGGCCTCGTCATAGGCTGCGCCATCCACTTTTCCGCGCAGCCGCACCTCGAGCATGCCGTCGCCAAGATCCTCCTGCTGGATCGTGCCGAGGCTCTCGCGCAGCCAGCGCCGCGCCGCGTCGACCTCGGCCATCGCGAAGGTGGAGACCGGGCACGGCATGAAGACCGACACCCCCCCGACCGCCGCCCTGACGACCTTGTCGTCGCTCACCAGCGCGATGCGGTCGAAGCCGCGCCAGTGTTTGAGCCCGGTCCGCGCGTCCTGCACCATCGCGCCGAGGGTAAATTCCGAGGGGCGCGCCTCGACAATGGCCAGCAACCGAAGCCGGTCCCCCTTGGTCAGCGCCGCGTCGAGCGCGGGCATCAGCTTGTCGCGGTAATCCGAATCGGTGACCGGCGGGGTCATCGTCAGCTCGAGAATGCCGTGCTCACCGATATCTTTCACGTCTATCATGGTGGGATCCTCCTGAGCTGACTATGCGCCACGCGGGCGCCGCGGGAAAGCCCGGCGCTGACCCGGGACCTGTCGCGAAGCGCAAGGCAAGGGGATCGCGGTCGCCTTCACAAGTCGCTGCAAAGGCGGGGGGTTTGACACGGCGCAAGGTGACGGCGCGCGAATCCGTTACCTTGAAGCAGATCGTCCTGGCGAGGACCGCCCCATGAAACCCCAGAGCTTCGACCCGGCAGACAAGGTCGCCGCCCTCCGCCGCGCGGTGGTGGACGAGCATTTCGGCGGGGCTTTTGCGGCGTTCGGGCGGCAGCGGCGGGATGCGTTCACCGCGGAGATCATGGAGCTTGCCGCCGGACGCCTGCCGGTGCGCGCAAAGAAGAAGGAGGGCCGATGATGGAAGATTGCCCCGAGACACCGCCGCCGAGCGCGGAGCGCGACGTGGACCTGCCTTGGTGCGCGCCGAAACCCGCCACCGAGGACCGGCGCGCGCCGGATCTCGTGCGCCGGATCATGGCCAGTCCGAGCTACCGAGCGGGCGATCACGACGTGGACTTCCTCGACCGGGACGACATGCGCGGCGTGCGGCTGATGCTCGACTACCAGAAGGCCGAGACGCTGCTGCAGGCGCATGGCATCGCCCATTCCGTCGTCGTCTTCGGCGCGACGCGCATTCCCGAGCCGGCTCGCGCCGCGGCGGAGGTGGCCGCGCGCGCGGCCGCATTGGCGCAATCCCCCGGCAATCCGGCCCTGCAAGACGCCCTCGCCATCGCCCGGCGCGTGGCCGACAAGAGTCGCTACTACGACGTCGCGCGCGCCTTCGGGCGGATCGTCGGCTCGCAGGAAGGGCCGCCCGGCAACCGGCTGGTGGTGGTCACCGGCGGCGGGCCGGGCATGATGGAGGCGGCGAACCGCGGCAGCCAAGAGGCCGGGGCGCGCAGTGTCGGTCTCAACATCACCCTGCCGCACGAGCAATACCCCAATCCCTACCTCACGCCCGACCTCTGCTTCCGCTTCCATTACTTCGCCCTGCGCAAGCTGCATTTCCTCAAGCGCGCCCGTGCGCTGGTCGTCTTCCCCGGCGGCTACGGCACGATGGACGAGCTCTTCGAAACGCTGACGTTGATCCAGACCCGCAAGATCCTCCCGGTGCCCGTGGTGCTGGTCGGCGAAAGCTTCTGGCGGCGGGCCTTCGACGTGGACTTCCTTGTCGAGGAAGGGGTGATCGACCCCGAGGACCGCGATCTCTTCTGGTACGCGGAAGAGGCCGAAGAGATCTGGGACGGCCTCCAGCGCTGGTACCAGAGCGCCGGGCGCGAGCTCACCGGCGCCGCGCCCGAGGTCCTGGCGGACAGGTGAGCGGGGCGCGGGGCCGATGATCGCCTGTGCCCGGCAACGCCTCGCCCAAGTATGAAGTGCAGGTTTCTACTGGAATTCTATTTATATTCACCTTATCGAATATTAAGTCGACCGCGAGGGACTGCCATGCGACCTACCGTGCTTTCGATACTCCTGTTCTGGGCCGCCAGCGGCGCTCTGGCCCAGACGCAGCCCGTCATTTCCGAACCGATCACCGAGTGGAAGCCCGTCTACGGCGAGGTCGAGACCCGCAACGAGCTGCCCGCCCGGGCCCGCATCGCGGGCACGCTGGTCGCGCTGAACGTCACCGAGGGCGACCGGGTCGACGCCGGGCAGCTCGTCGGCACCGTCGAGGATGAAAAGCTCTCGGTCCAGATCGACGCGCTCGATGCCCAGGCCGAGGCCCTGCGCGCCCAGCTCGGCAACGCCCAAGCCGATCTCACCCGTGGCCAGACCCTGCAGCAGAGCGGCACGATCTCGGCGCAAAGGCTCGACGCGTTGCAGACCTCGGTCGACGTGCTGACCAGTCAGATCGCCGCAACCGAGGCGCAGCGCCGGGTGATCCAGCGGCAGATCGAGGAAGGCGGGGTCACCGCGCCCGAGGCGGGCATCGTGCTGTCGGTGCCGGTCTCGCGCGGCTCCTTCGTCGGACAAGGCGAGACGGTTGCGCTGATCGGCAGCGGCGGCGCCTTCCTGCGCCTGTCGATTCCCGAGCGGTTCGCGCAGACCCTGGCCGAGGGCGACCGGATCGAGATGGAAAGAGGCCACGGCCCCGCAAGTCCCACCGGGAGCCCCACTGGCGGGGGGACCATCGCCAAGCTCTACCCGCAGATCGAGGGCGGTCGCCTGCAGGCCGACGTCGAGGTCGCCGGGCTCGAAGAGCGCTACGTCGGCCTGCGCCTGCCGGTGCGGCTTCCGGTGGGCGCGCGGCAGGCCATCCTCGTGCCCGAGGCCGCAATCGGCAGGGGCGGCGGGCTCGACATGGTCCTGGTCGAAACCGCCGAGGGACCGGTGCAGCGCATCGTCGTGCCGGGCCGCGCGGTGACCCGGGAAGGCGCCGCATGGCGCGAAATCCTGACCGGGCTCGATGCCGGCGAGGCCGTGGTGCTCTTCGATGACTGACCACGATAGCGGCGCCTCGGGCGCCCTCGGACTGGCCGGGCACCTCACCCGCGCCTTCCTCAAGTCGCCGCTCACCCCGCTGTTCCTCATCGCCTCGCTCGCGGTGGGCCTCATCGCCCTTGCCGCCCTGCCGCGCGAGGAGGAGCCGCAGATCTCGGTCCCGCTCGTCGACATCCACGTGCAGGCGGACGGGCTGCGCGCCGGGGACGCGGTGAAACTGGTGACCGAGCCGCTCGAGACCATCGTCAAGGGCATCGACGAGGTCGAACACGTCTACTCCGAGACCCGCGACGACGTGGTCATGGTCACCGCGCGATTCAACGTCGGCGTGTCGTCCGACACCGCGATCCTGCGCGTGCGCGACCGCATCCTCGCCAACCTGGGCCGCATCCCCGTCGGCATCCCCGAGCCGCTGATCGTCGGGCGGGGCATCAACGACGTGGCCATCGTGGCGCTCACCCTCTCGCCCGCCGAGGGGCAGACCGCCGTCACCCCCGCCGATCTCACCCGCGTCGCGCGCGAGCTCGAGGCGCGGCTCGCGGCCATCAAGGATGTGGGCCTCACCTATGTCATCGGCGGCACCGAGCCGCAGCTGCGGGTGAACCCCGACCCGGCGCGGCTCGCGCTCTACGGGATCACCCTGCAACAGCTCTGGGGCAAGATCGAGGGCGCCAATACCGCGCTGCCCCTCGGCACCCTGCGCGAGGGCGGCCGGCAGGTCGGGCTGGTGGTCGGCGAGACGCTCACCACCTCCGAGGAGATCGGCAATCTCGAGCTGACCGCCCGCGACGGGCGCACCGTCTACCTGCGCGACGTGGCCGAGGTCACGCTCGAGACCGACACCGGCGTGGACTACGTCAGCACCGTCGGCCACGGGCCCAAAGGCATTGAGAGCCGCCCCGCCGTGACGCTGGCGCTGGCCAAGCGCGCCGGGGCCAATGCCGTTGTGGTTGCCGAGGAGATCCTGCACCGGGTCGAAGCGATGGAGGGCGATATCATCCCCTCGTCCATAACGGTCGAGATCACCCGCGACTATGGCGAGACCGCCGACGAAAAGGCCAACGAGCTGCTCTTCCACCTCGGGCTCGCCACGCTGTCGATCGTCGTGCTGGTGCTCTTCGCCATCGGCTGGCGCGAGGCCATCGTGGTCGCCATCGTCATCCCGGTGACCATCCTTCTGACGCTCTTCGCCGCCTGGATCATGGGCTACACGCTCAACCGCGTGTCGCTCTTCGCGCTGATCTTCTCGATCGGCATCCTCGTCGACGACGCCATCGTGGTGATCGAGAACATTGCCCGCCACTGGGCCATGAAGCACGCGGGCCAGAGCCGCTTCGGCGCCACCGTCGCGGCGGTGGCAGAGGTCGGCAACCCGACCATCGTGGCCACGCTGACCGTTGTGGTGGCGCTGCTGCCGATGCTCTTCGTGTCGGGCCTCATGGGGCCCTACATGAGCCCCATCCCCGCCAACGCCTCGGCGGCGATGATCTTCTCCTTCTTCGTGGCGGTGATCATCACGCCGTGGCTGATGCTCAGGATCGCCGGCCGCGCGCCGCTGCACCCTGGCGCCGAGCACGGCGCGGCGGGTGGCGCGCTGGGGCGGCTCTATGCCGCGGTTGCCCGGCCGCTGCTGGCGCGCAAATCCGTCTCGGCGCTCTTCCTGCTGGGGGTGGCCGTTCTCTCCTTCGGCTCGCTCGCCGCGCTCTACACGCGCGACGTCACGGTCAAGCTGCTGCCCTTCGACAACAAGTCCGAGCTGTCGGTGGTCATCGATCTGCCCGAGGGCAGCGCGCTCGAGACCACCGCCGCGGTCGCGCAGCAGGTGGCGCGCGTCGCGCTCACCCTGCCCGAGGCGATCTCGGCCCAGACCCACGCGGGCACCGCCTCGGCGTTCAACTTCAACGGGCTGGTGCGGCACTACTACCTGCGCCAGCTCCCCGAGATGGGCGACGTGCAGATCAACCTCGCCCCCAAGGGGGACCGCGACCGCACCAGCCACCAGATCGCTCTGGACCTGCGCGAGAAGCTCGCGGCGCTCGAGCTGCCCGCAGGCACGGTGCTGAAGACCGTCGAGCCGCCCCCCGGCCCGCCGGTGATCTCGACGCTCATGGCCGAGGTCTACGGCCCCGACGCCGAGAGCCGCCGCAGGGTGGCCGAGCGCGTCCGCGCCGCTTTCGACGAGATCCCCTACGTCGTCGATGTCGACGACAGCTACGGCGTGCAGGCCCCGCGCCGCCGCGTGGGGCTCGACCCCTCGGCGCTGGATTTCTACAAGGTGCAGGAATCCGACGCGCTGGAGACGCTGTCGCTGCTCTACGGGAGCGGCACCGTGGGCTACTCGCACCGTGGCGGCGAGCGGCGGCCCATCCCCATCGTGCTGTCGCGCGACCGCTCGGACCGGGTGATGGATGCGACCGCGCTCTCGACCCCGGTGCCGGCCGACGCCCTGCCCGGCGGGCGCGGCGTGGTGGAACTGGGCGATGTGGTGACCTTGCAGGACGAGCTCACCTCCTTCCCGATCTTCCGCCACAACGGCCTCGAGACGATCATGGTGATGGGCGAGATGGCGGGCGACTTCGAGTCGCCGCTCTACGGCATGCTTGCCGCCGCCGACATCCTGGATGGTCTCGACTGGCCCGAAGGGCAAAAGCCGTCGATCTCGATGCACGGCCAGCCGCAGGACACCTCGAGCCCGAGCATTCTGTGGGATGGCGAATGGGAGGTCACCTGGGTCACCTTCCGCGACATGGGCGCGGCCTTCGCGGTGGCCCTGCTGGGAATTTACATCCTCGTGGTGGCGCAGTTCGGCAGCTTCCGCCTGCCGCTGGTGATCCTGACGCCGGTGCCGCTGACCTTCCTCGGCATCATCGTCGGCCACTGGCTTTTTGGCGCGCCCTTCTCGGCGCCCTCGATGATCGGCTTCATCGCGCTGGCGGGGATCATCGTGCGCAACTCGATCCTGCTGGTGGACTTCATCCGCCACGCCCAGCCCGACAAACCGCTCGATGTCGAGACGCTGATCGAGGCCGGGGCGACACGCTTCAAGCCGATCCTGCTGACCGCGCTGGCGGCGATGATCGGCGCGGCGGTGATCCTGATGGACCCGATCTTCCAGGGCCTGGCGATCTCGCTGCTCTTCGGGCTGCTGACCTCGACCGCGCTGACCGTGCTGGTGATCCCTGCGATCTACCGGCTGGCAAAGACCTGACAGGGGCGAGCGCCCCTGCGGCCAGGCGGATTGGACCACCGCCTGACCCCAGCCCAAGCCCCCCCGCCGCGAGCGCCCTCAGCGCTCGAAGATCACCGGGAACCAGTCCTCGCGCAGCACGTCTCCGGGCTGCATGCCGTGGCCGGGGAATGGCGGCGAGGTGGGACCCGGGCGCGCGACGTAGCGCGCGTCGTCCCCGACCAGCCGCAGCGAAAAGGCCCGGCGGCGCGAGGTCGAGGTGTTGCCCCGGGCGCCATGCAGGATGCCGTAGTTGAAGGCCACGGCATCGCCCGGCTCCATCTGCCATTCCCGGATGTCCATGCCCTCGGCGTCGGGATCGGGCACCGGCATGTAGGCGTCGCTGTCGGGGAAGAAGTCGGTCTCGGACAGCCAGCGCTTCGGCAGCACCGGCTTGTCCCACAGGTGGCTTCCGGCGACGCAGCGCAGGCTGGCATCGGTGACCGGGTCCACCGGCGACCAGAAGCTGACGTTCTGCATCCCGTCCACGAAGTAATAGGGCCCATCCTGGTGCCAGGGCGTCGGCTTGGAGGTGCCGGGTTCCTTGACCAGCACATGATCGTGGAAGACCTGCACCCTGTCCGAGCGCATCAGCTCGGCCGCGACCTCGGCCGCGGGCGAGCTGCGCAGCACGCGCTCGAACTCGGGGATGCGCTGCCAGTTGCAATAATCGTCGAAGAAGCGCCCCGCCTCGCCCTCCTTGAGGTTCTCGGCGGCATAGGGCCCGGGCTCTGCCATGTTGCGCGCGATCCCGGCGCGGATGTCGTCAACGTGGTCGGCGAAGAGCCCCTTGATCAGCACGACGCCGTCGCGCTGGAAGGTCTCGACCATGTCCTGAGTGAGTAGTGCGTGCATCGGAATATCCTCTTTTCGGGCGAGCCTAGTCCCGCTAAAAGATAACCTCCAATAATGTCTTATCATGAATTACATAACTTCATGCTATATAACACCCTGCGCCAATACGAATACCTGATCGCCGTCGCCGAGCTGCGCAGCCTGACCGAGGCGGCCCGGCGGCTGAACGTCTCGCAGCCCTCGCTGTCGGTGGCGATCACCCGGATCGAAGAGCGGCTCGGCACCCGCCTCTTCCTGCGCCGCAAGGGCGCCCCGGTCGAGATCACACCGCAGGGACATCGCCTCCTCGGCCGGATCCGCGAGTTGCTGCTGCTTGCCGAGGGGATCGAGCGCAGCTCGGACAGCCCTGCGCCCTTTGTGCTCGGCTGCTTCGAGGATCTCGCGCCGCTGCAGCTCGCCAAGGCGCTGGACCACCTGCGCGGCCGCTTTGCCGAGGTCAGCTTCGAGGGCGCCGAGGGGCGGTTCTCCGATCTGGCCGCGGCGCTCGACGAGGGCCGCGTCGATCTGGCGATCTCCTATGACGTCGGCTTCGGCGCGCGGTTCGAGCGCCGCGTGCTGAAGACGATCCTGCCGGTGGCCTTCCTCACGCCGGACCATCCGCTGGCCCGGAACGAGACGCTGACCCTGCAGGAACTGGCGGCGCATCCGCTGATCTTCTTCTCCGAAGAGCTGTCCGAGGGCTTCATGACCACGCTCTTCGAGGCCATGCGGCTCAGCCCCACCGTCGGCCACAGGGTGCGCTCGCTCGAGATGATGCGCTCGCTGGCGGCGCATGGCGCCGGGATCGGCATCAGCTACTCCGCGCCGCCGAGCAGCCTCTGCTACGACGGACGCCCCGTGGCGACGGTGCCGATCTCGACCTCCGACGCGGCGACAGAGATCGCGCTGATCTGGCCGCGCCTGCGCGACACCGACCCGGCCTTCCTCGAAGTTGTCGCGGCGCTCGAGACCTGCCTCGCCTGACTCCGCTCAGCCGCGCTTCGGGCGCCGGCTCATCCCGTGCGCCGGGTCGTAGCCGACCAGCGCCAGCCCGAAGAACAGGGCAAAGGCCAGCACCACCCAAAGCAGCGCCCAGCCGTTCAGGCTCTGGTAAAGCGCGAAGCGGATCAGCTCGACCGCATGGGTAAAGGGGTTCACCGCGCAGATGTCGCGCAGCAGGGTCGAGCTCTCGGCCATCTTCCAAAGCGGGTAGAGCGCGGTCGACAGGAAGAACATCGGGAAGATCACGAAGTTCATCACCCCGGCGAAATTCTCGAGCTGGCGGATGGTGGACGAGATCAGCAGCCCCAGCGCCCCCAGCATCAGCCCCGACAGGATCAGCGCCGGCAGCACCAGCACATAGCCCCAGCCCGGCAGGACGATGCCGAAGCCCGCCGCCACGGTGAGAAAGACGTAGACCTGCAGCACCGAGACCGCGACCCCCGCCAGCAGCTTCGACAGCAGCAGCCACCAGCGCGGCAGCGGCGAGGTCAGCAGCAGCCGCATCGAGCCCATTTCCTGATCGTAGACCAGCGAAAGCGAACTCTGCATGCCGTTGAACAGCTGGATCATCCCGCAAAGGCCGGGGATGATGTAGACCTCGTAGGTGATATAGGTCTCGTAGGGCGGGATGATCGACATCCCCAGCGCAGCGCGAAAGCCTGCGGCAAAGACGATGAGCCAGACCAGCGGCCGCACCAGCGCCGCCAGGAACCGCGACCGCTGGTGCACGAAGCGGGCCGCCTCGCGCCGGACGATGGCAAGCATGGCGACCAGCCAGGCGTTCATCCCTGCCCCTCCCGCGCGGTGCTCTTCTGCCCGGTCATCTCGATGAACACCTCGGCCAGCGGCCGGCGGGCGCGCAGCTCCGAGGCTGGCTCATGCGCGAGCACGCGCCCCTTGTGCAGCACCACCACGTCGTCACCCTCGGCGATTTCGTCGACGAGATGCGTGGCCCAGAGCACCGTCAGCCCGGCCTTCGCCAGCCCGTGCACGTGATCGACGATGGCCTGCCGGCTCTCGAAATCGAGCCCCACCGTCGGCTCGTCGAGCAGCAGCACCTGCGGCTGGTGGATGAGCGCCCGGGCGATCTCCATGCGCCGCCGGTGGCCGCCGTTGAGATTGCGCGCCTTCTCCCCGGCCCGTTCGGCCATGCCGAGCTGCGCCAGCGCCGCCTCGCTGCGCCGCACCGCCTCGCGCCCGGCGATGCCGTGAAGCGCCGCGAAATAGCGCATGTTGCGCATCACGCTCATGTCGAGATCGAGCGTCGGCTGCTGGAAGACCACGCCGATCTTCGACAACGCCGCGCGCGGCGCGCGGGCCATGTCGTGCCCGGCGACGGTGATGCGCCCCTCGCGGGTGACGAAAAGCCGGGTGAGCAGCGCGAAGAGCGTCGATTTGCCCGCCCCGTTCGGCCCGAGCAGCGCGGTGAACCCGGGGCGCAACGCAAAGCTCACACCGTCGAGCGCGCGCTTGGACCCGTAGCTGTAACGCAGATCAGAGACGTCGAGGGCGGTCATTCAGGCTCCGGTCACCCCCGCCAGCGGCGCACCCGCCGCTCCCAGGGCTGCAGCACCAGCCATTCCACCGCCAGCATCACCGCGATGAAGGAAAACGCGTAGACCAGCACCATGCCGACGTCGAAGAGCTGGAAATAGAGGTGGATCTGAAATCCCACCCCGTCCGATCGGCCAAGGAATTCCACCACCAGAACGATCTTCCAGATCACCGCGATCCCCGAGCGCGCGGCGCCCGTGATGAAGGGCGCGAGCTGCGGCAGCACCACGTGGCGCAGGCGGCGCGCCAGCGGCATGCGATAGACCTGCGCCATGGCGTCAAGCCCCGGGTCGAGCGCCCGCGCGCCCTCGCGGATCACCGTGGCGACATTGGGGATCTTGTTGAGCGTGACGGCGACGATGGCGGCGGTCTCGTTGAGGCCGATCCAGAGATAGCACAGCACGATCAGCACCAGCGCCGGCAGGTTGAGGAAGATCACCAGCCAGGGATCGAGCCAACGGTCGAGCTTCGGAAAGCGCCCCATGGCCATGCCAAGCGCAATGCCCGCGCCCATCGCCAGGGCAAAGGCCCAGGCCACGCGGCCCAGCGTGCGTCCCAGGTGATAGAGCAGCTCGCCCGAGCGCAGCGCCTCGGCAAAGGGCGCCGCCAGCGCCCAGGGCTGCGGCAGGATCTGCGGATCATCGGTGAGATGGGCGGCAAGCACCCAGAGCAGCACGAGCACGGCCAGCGAAACCGCCGTGACGCCGAGCCGTGCCGGTTCGGACCGCGCGCCGCTGCGCGCATCGCCTGTCGTTCCGCCCATGCCCCTGCCAATGAAGCGCGTCGCGGTGTCACTGCCCTGCACGAAGACCTCCCTCTCCAGCCGGAGAGGGTGACGCCTGAGTCGCGCCGCGTCAATTGCTCCTTAGGGAGCGGTTCGTCCCGGCCACCCGGGATGGTAGAGATTACCTACATAGAAATTCACTAACGAATGGATCGCGCTCCGCAGATGGCCCGCCGGGCCGCGCGCGGGGTCACGCTTCGCGCTCACCGGTGCCGAGTTCGCGGCATTTCCAGTGGGACACCGTGTAGGCCGGATGTTCCTCGACCCAGCGGGCCAGTTCCGGCTGGGCACCCATCATGCAGGCCAGAGGGGTGACATCGGAATATATCAGGCTGCGCTGCTGACACTGATCGGGCGCACTTGACAAGCACGCCATAAAGAGAAGCTCAATCATGGTTGCCTCGTGGGTTTGAACGTGATGCCCTTCCAGTATCCCCCTGAGTGTTAATATTCGGGTCTCACGATTTATGTCAGTTGCGCCGCACTGCAGCATTGCCCAGAGAACGCGCGCGTTTCTTGGGCGAACGCACATTTTCAAGGCAGACACGGAAGCTCGGCGGCAGGGGGTCGGGCGATCGGGCCTCTCCCTCAAGGCGCGACTGGGACTCGGCGCGGGGCTGCTTGGCCTTGCGACGCTGCTGACCGCGGCGATCATCGTGCTCGGAATGGCCCGGGTCTCGGACCGACTCGATTCGGCGCTGGCGGCCGAGGCGCGGCTCGAGGATTATGCCGCGCTTTCCACGCAGGTCTCTACCTATATCGTCGTCGCCGCCGAGCTGATCCAGCGCGGCCAGCCCCCCGAGACCCGCGCCGCGCGCACCCAGGGCCTCGCCGCGACCCTTGCCCAGACCTTCGCGCGGCTGCGCGCCGGGCTCGACACCGAGGTCGCCGCCGCGCAGGGGCTCGACGCGCAGAGCCGGCGCGCCACGCTCTCGCTCTCCATCGCCCGGATCGAGGCGCTGTTCCACTCGGCGCAGGCCGGGCTGACCTCCGACACCACCGACCCCGCCCGCCTGCGCGCGCATCTCGACACTTTCGCCTCGGGGGTGGACCCGCTGCTTGCCGAGGCGGTGAACGAGGAGCGCCGGCTCCGCCGCGAGATCTTGCGGGGCATCGACGCGCTGCGCCAGCGGCTGGTCTTGGCGGCGTTCGGCATGGGGCTGCTCGCGCTGGCGCTCTCGACGGGGTTCTACTTCGGCCTCGTGCGGCCGCAGTTCCGCCGCCTCGACGCGCTGCGCGCCGCCGCCCGGCGCATCGGGCAGGAGGATTTCGCCATCGCCCTGCCCGGCACCCGCCAGGACGAGATCGGCGCGCTCTACGGCGAAACCAGCCGCATGGCCCAGGCTCTCGCCACCCGCGCCGAGGCGGTGGCCGAGGACCGCGCGCAGCTCAACCAGACCATCGCGCAGCGTACCGAGGCTCTGCGCGCCGCCAACACCCGGCTCGAACGCACCGACGAGGACCGCCGCCGCTTCTTCGCCGACATCAGCCACGAATTGCGCACCCCGCTGACGGTGATCCTGATGGAGGCGCAGCTCGGCAGACAGGGCGCGCCCGCACCCGAGGCCGCCTTTGCCACCATCGAGACCCGTGCCAGCCGCCTCAGCCGACGCATCGACGACCTGCTGCGCGTCGCCCGCTCCGAGACCGGGCAGCTGGCGCTGGACCCGGTGCCGGTCGATCTGGCGGAGCTGGCGCGGGAGGCTGCGGCCGAAACCGCGGCCGAGCTCTCGAACGCCGGGATGCACCTCCTCGGCCCCGACGCCCCCCCTGCCGCGCTGATCGTCGAGGCAGACCGCAACTGGCTGCGGCAGGTGCTGGCGGGGTTGATCCGCAACGCCATCCGCCACGCCCGCAGCGGCGGCGCCCTGAAGCTAGCGCTGCGCGCCGATGGACCCGAGGCGGAAATCACCCTCACCGACAACGGCCCCGGCATCCCGCAAGAGCTGCAGGCCCGGCTCTTCGACCGCTTCGCGCAGGGCGGCGGCGGCACGCGGACACAGGGCTTCGGCCTCGGCCTGCCGCTGGCCCGCTGGGTGATCGAGCAGCAGGGCGGGCACATCGCCATCGAAAGCCCCCTGCCCCGCGCCGAGGCGCTCGGCGGCTCACCCGGGACCAAGATCGCGCTTCGCCTGCCGCGCGCCGCGCGCTAGCCTGCCGCCATGAGCCATGCCCCCCGCCTCCTTGTCGTCGATGACGACCCCGAGATCTGCTCGGCCCTGGCCCGCGGGCTGGGGCTGCACGGCTACGCGGTGGAAACCTGCAACCGCGCCGATCTGGCGCTCGAACGGCTCACCGGGCAGCGCTTCGACGCGGCGGTGATCGACGTCATGCTTGGCGCCGACAGCGGCATCGAGCTGGTGCGCAGCGCCCGCGCCGCCGGGGCGCAGCTTCCGGTGGTCATGCTCTCGGCGCTTTCCGAGGTCGAGCAGCGCGCCGCCGGGCTCGCCGCCGGGGCCGATGACTACGTGGTCAAACCCTTTGCCTTCGACGAGCTCGTCGCGCGCCTCCAGGTGCAGCAGCACCGCGCCGCCGCGATCCGCCCCGAACCCGCGCGCCTGTCGGCCGCGGACCACAGTCTCAGCACCCGCGCCCGCAGCCTGCAGCTCACCGACCGCGAGTTCGCCCTCTTGGCGTTGCTCGCCACCCATGCCGGCACCCCGCTCTCGCGCGGCGAGATCTTCGACCGGCTCTGGGCCGGCGACTCGCGCTCGGAAAACGTCGTTGATGTCTACATCGGTTACCTGCGCAGGAAATTGAAACCTTCGGCAGATTTCGGATTTGATATCATCACCTTGCGGCAGCAGGGCTTCTGCCTCGAGGGCACGCCGCCGATCCGCTGAGCGGCGCGGACACCGACTTTCGTCGCGGCGCTTCTTAGAAGATAAGAGTCGCCCCGCGGACCCCCGAGGCCGCACACTCCTGCCATGGCAACCTGCGAGAGGAGGAGACTTTCATGGCCTGGACGAAACCCGTGATCCGCGAAATCGAGTGCGGCATGGAAATCAACATGTACGGACCCGAGCACGACGACGGGGTGCTGTTCTGATCAGCCGCGCGCGGAGAACGTGATGCAACAGATCCGCGCGCGTATTCTCGGAGCCGCAGCCGGGGGCGGTTTGCCCCAGTGGAACTGCGGCTGCGAGAACTGCCGGATGGCCCGTGCAGGCGACATCCCCGCCCAGACCCAAAGTTCGCTGGCCGTCTCGGCGAATGGCACGGACTGGGCGATCCTCAACGCCTCGCCGGACATCCGTGCGCAGCTCGCCGCCACCGCCGAGCTGCACCCCACCGGGCTGCGCGACATGCCGCTGCGCTCGGTGCTGGTGACCAATGGCGACATCGACCACATCGCCGGGCTCCTGACGCTGCGCGAGATGCAGCGCTTCACGCTCTACGCCACCCCCGGCATCCACGCGGTGATCGCCGAAAACCCGGTCTTCTCGGCGCTCGACAGCGCCGTGGTGCCCCGCGCCGCGCTGGCGCTGGACACGCCCGCCGAGATCGCCCCCGGGCTGAGCGCCACGCTCTTTGCGGTGCCCGGCAAGGTGCCGCTCTACATGGAGGGCGCCGAGGTGGACACCGACCTCATGGGCGAGCAGACCGTGGGCGTCGAGCTGCGTGCGGGCAGCGCCCGCGCCTATTACATCCCCGGCTGCGCCCGGCTCGACGAGAGCCTGCGCGCCCGGCTGACCGGCGCCGCGCTGGTCTTCTTCGACGGCACGCTCTGGCGCGACGACGAGATGATCGCCGCCGGGCTCGGGCAAAAAACCGGCCGCCGCATGGGGCACATGTCAATGAGCGGCCCCGCGGGGTCGATCGCCGCCTTCGACGGGCTCGATCTGGGCCGCAAGGTCTTTGTCCACATGAACAACACCAACCCGGTGCTGCGCCCCGGCGCCCCCGAGCGGGCCGAGGCCGAGGCGGCGGGCTGGACCATAGGCCACGATGGCATGGAGCTGACCGCATGACCGACGCAGAGTCCCGCGCAGACTTCGAGGCCCGCCTCCGCCGCATCGGCGCGACGCGCTACCACGACCTGCACCCCTTCCACCACCGGCTGCACGGCGGGCAGTGCAGCCCCGACGAGGTCCGCGCCTGGGTGATCAACCGCTACTATTACCAGCACTCCATCCCGATGAAGGATGCCGCCTTCATGTCCCGCGTCGAGGATCCCGCCCTGCGCCGCGCCTGGCGCTCGCGGATCGAGGATCACGACGGCACCGAGACCAACGAAGGCGGCATCCGCCGCTGGCTGCGCCTAGCCGAGGCGGTGGGGCTCGACCGCGACTACGTCGCCTCCTGCGAGGGCGTGCTGCCCGCCACCCGTTTCGCCGTCGATGCCTACGTGCGCTTCGTCCGCGACAAGACCCTGCTCGAGGCCGTCGCCGCCTCGCTCACCGAGCTCTTCGCGCCCAAGATCCACGCCTCGCGGATCGAGGGGCTGCTGCAGAACTACGCCTTCGCCGACGAGGCGGCGCTGAGCTACTTCCGCAACCGCCTCAAGGAAGCGCCGAAAGACGTCGCCTTCGGTCTCGACTGGGTGCTGGGCCACGCCGACACCCTCGAGAAACAGGACCAGGCCGCCCGCGCGCTGATCTTCAAGACCGACGTGCTCTGGTCGCAGCTCGACGCGCTCTGGGGCGCCTATGTGGATCCCGCGCGCATCCCCCCCGGCGCCTGGCGCCCCGGCGAAGGTCTGGCCCCCGGCGCCGAGGCCGCCTGATGGATCCCGCCGCCATCCCCGCCCTGCCCCGCGGCGTGCGCCTGCACCACGACCGGGTGCGCGGCGGCTGGGTGCTGCTCGCTCCCGAGCGCGCGGTCACCCTCGACCCCATCGCCCACGCGATCCTTTCCGAGGTCGACGGCACGCGCAGCCTTGCCGAGATCACAGGGATCCTTGCCGCCCGCTACGCCGCGCCGCCCGAACAGATCGCCGCCGACGCCGCCGGCTTCCTGCAGGCGCTGCACGCAAGGCGCTTTCTCGACCTCTCTCCCTGACCCGTCTCCTTTTCAAATACGCAGCGCCCGGCGCCGAGCCCGGGCTGCAGCACAGATCAAAGGCCCCGCCATGACCGCAGCCAAGCCTCCCATCGCGATGCTCGCCGAGCTGACCCACCGCTGCCCGCTGTCCTGCCCCTATTGCTCGAACCCGCTCGAGCTGACGCGCCAGGACGCCGAGCTGTCCACCGCGGAGTGGTCCCGCGTCTTTCGCGAGGCGGCGGATCTCGGCGTGCTGCAGCTTCACCTCTCGGGCGGCGAGCCCGCCGCCCGCCGCGATCTCGAGGAACTCGTGCGCGCCGCGCGCGACGCCGGGCTCTACACGAACCTGATCACCTCCGGCATCGGCCTCAGCGAACGCCGGCTGCGCGCGCTCGACGATGCCGGGCTCGACCATATCCAGCTCAGCCTGCAGGGCACCACGCCCGAGATGGCCGACGAGATCGGCGGCTACCGGGGCGGCTTTGCCCGGAAGCTGCAGGTGGCGCAGTGGATCGGGCAGATCGGCTTTCCGCTGACCCTCAACGCGGTGCTGCACCGGCGCAACCTGCACCAACTTCCCCGCGCGATCGAGATGGCGCTCGAGATGGGCGCACGGCGCATCGAGGTGGCGACGGTGCAATTCCACGGCTGGGCGCTTGAGAACCGCGACGCGCTGATGCCGACGAAGGCGCAGGCCGAAGAGGCCAGCCGCCGCGTCGCCGAGGCGCGGGTCCGGCTGAAGGGGCGGCTGGTGATCGACTACGTGCCCGCCGACTACCATTCCGACTACCCCAAGCGCTGCATGGGCGGCTGGGGCTCGACCGGGCTCAACATCGCGCCCGACGGCACCGTGCTGCCCTGCCATGCCGCGCAGACGATTGCCCACCTGCGCTTCGACAGCGTCCGCGACCGGCCGCTGGCGGCGATCTGGACCGAGGGCGCCGCCTTTGAGGCCTATCGCGGCACCGGCTGGATGCAGGAGCCCTGCGCAAGCTGCGACCGCCGCGAGATCGATTTCGGCGGCTGCCGGTGCCAGGCGATGGCGCTGGCGGGCGACCCCGCCGCCACCGACCCGGTTTGCATCAATTCGCCCCACCATATCGACCTTCATGCCCGCGCCGCCGCCCATGCGCTGGCCGACTCGCCCCTCACCTATCGGCGCGCCCCGGGCAAGCCCGCGACGGAACCCGCCGAATGAGCCGAAACAGCGCCATTTGAGCCTGATTAGAGCCTGTTGCGGGGCGACTCGCCGGCGAGTCGCCCTCCGTGTGCGCAGCGGACCCTGTCGCCGAGACTCCCCATTGGTCGCTCGGACCCGCGTCCAATCGGGAACACACGCACCAGCGACTGGCGCGGGGATGGCAGGTAAAAAGCGCCGCAATTTCAGACAATTATCCGTCACCTTGCGTCCGCGCTGTGAAGAGTCGCAAAATATTGCGGCGGCCCCCCTGCCCTCTTGGCGAAGGAATCTGTGGACAACTCCGCTCTCTCTTGCATAAAGGAACGGTAATAAAAGCGCTGGCGGAAAACAGCGTTACCGAAGATGAGGGCAGCAGTGGCGGAACCGATCCATATCAACGCCCGTGTGCGGGAGAACGCCGAGGCGATCAGCGCGGCGCTCGAGGACCATATGCTCAAGGTCTTCGCCCCCGATGCGCGCAAGGAACTTCGCCGCTTTTCCGCGGGCGAGGCGGCAGAGCTGCTCGGCATCTCGCCGAGCTTCCTGCGCAAGCTGCATTTCGAGAACCGCGTGCCCGAGGTGCATACCACGCCGGGTGGAAGAAGACACTATTCCGGCGAAGATCTGCAGGAAATCCGCAAGACGCTCGACAATACCGCCAAGACCAAGGGCACCTACCTGCGCGGCCGCCGCGAGGGCGACAAGGTGCAGGTGCTGTCCTTCCTCAACTTCAAGGGCGGCTCGGGCAAGACCACCAGCTCGATCCACACCGCGCAGCGTCTGGCACTCAAGGGCTACCGCGTTCTGGCCGTGGACATCGACCCGCAGGCCTCGCTGACCACGCTCTTCGGCTACCGCCCCGAGTATGATTTCCTGCATTCCGGCACGATCTACGACGCGATCCGCTACGACGATCCGGTGCCCATGTCGCAGATCATCCAGAAGACCTATTTCACCGGCATCGACCTGGCGCCGGGCGGGCTGATCCTGCAGGAATTCGAGCATGAGACGCCGCAGGCGCTGATGGCCAACATGCAGCCGCCGTTCTTCGCGCGGATGGCCGCGACGCTGCAGGAGGTCGAGGCCGATTACGACGTGATCATCTTCGATTGTCCGCCGCAGCTTGGCTATCTGACCATGTCGGCGCTCTGCGCCTCGACCGGCGTGCTGATCACCATCGTGCCCAACATGCTGGACATCGCCTCGATGGCGCAATTCCTGCAGATGAGCGCCGATCTGCTCGACGTCGTGTCGAACGCCGGCGCCAGCATGGAGTTCGACTTCCTGCGCTTCCTGATCAACCGTTACGAGCCCAATGACGGGCCGCAGCAGCAGGTGGTGGCCTTCCTGCGCCAACTGTTCGGCGAGGAGGTGATGGTCTCGTCGATGCTGAAATCCACCGCGATCTCGGACGCCGGGCTGACGACTCAGACGCTCTACGAGGTCGACCGCTCGCAGTTCCACCGCAACACCTATGACCGCGCGATCGATTCACTGAATCAAGTCAATGATGAGGTCGAGTCTCTCATTCAGAAAGCATGGGGACGCTGATGGCACGCAAAGGCATTCTGGAACCACGGATTTCCACGCTCGGGGGCGGCGAACGCAAGCCGAGCCCGGCCGACTCGCGGATGATGCCGCGCGGCGCCGTCGGCGCGCTGCAGAGCTCGCTGTCGAAACTTCAGGAAAACGCCGTTCAGGAGATCGACGCCGATCTCATCGACGACGCCGGTTTCGAAGACCGTCTCGGCCTAGACCCCGCCGCACAGGACCAGCTCAAGGAAAGCCTGCAGACCTATGGTCAGCAGGTGCCGGTGCTTCTGCGCCCGCATCCCAAGACCAACGGCCGCTTCGAGATCGTTTACGGCCGACGCCGCCTCGGGGCGCTGCGCGAGCTGGGGATGAAGGTCAAGGCGATGGTCCGCCAGCTCGACGACCACGCGCTGGTCATGGCGCAGGGCCAGGAAAACACCTCGCGGCAGGATCTCAGCTTCGTGGAAAAGGCGAGCTTCGCGGCCCAGCTGCAGGATTCGGGCTATGACCGGCAGACAATCGCCGCGGCGCTGTCGATCGACCTGCCGATGGTGAGCCGGATGCTGAAGGTGGGCACGGCCTTTGCCCTGCCCTTCCTGCGCCGCATCGGCTCGGCCCCAAGCATCGGCCGCGACCGCTGGATGGCGCTGGCCAAGGCGCTGCAGGACGCGGCCGCGAGCGCGCGCGCCGAGGACGCCATGAGGCACCCCAATTTCGAGGCGCTGGATTCCGACGCCCGCTTCGAAGCGGTTTATGCCGCGACGCAGCGCAAGGCGAGCGCGCCCAAGGCCCCTGCCCCGCGGCCGCGCAGCCTGCGTTCCCGCGACGGCATGGCGCTGGCAGAGGTGCGCAGCACCTCGCGCGGATTGACTCTGACGGTGCCCTCGCGCACTGCAGACGGCTTCGACCGGTGGCTCGACTCGCAGGCCGAAGCCATCATCACCGAACTTCACGACCGCTGGCAAAGCACCCGGTCGGAAGACTGAGAGCAGGATAACAGGAACGGAGGCACGAGAGGACAGGCGACAAAAAGAAAAGCCCCCCAGGACGGATCCCGGAAGGCCCTTCTCGAAAGTAGCACTTTGAGTTAGCCGCCAGCACCGGTCCCTGTCAACTCCGCATCTCGGTGTGGGGCAGGAATTTTGTTGTCTTTCGTGAAAATTCACATGCAGGACACGTCCCGACACCCGGTCGGGCGGCCGCTATCGGCTTGCCTGACGGCGCAGGTCGGCTCCCACGACAAGTGGGCGCTGCTGCGCGATCTGACCATTGCTGCCGAGGACTTCGGTCTCGGCCACCGCCCGCTGTCCGTGCTGAAGGCACTGCTCAGCTTCTGGCCGGAGCGCGAGCTGCCCGGCACGCCCGGCGGGGCCATCGTCTTCCCCTCGAACCGGGCGCTGTCCGAGCGGCTCTCGGGCATGCCAGAGAGCACGCTGCGGCGGCACCTTGCCGCGCTGACCGCGCGCGGGATCATCCACCGTCACGACAGCGCCAATGGCAAGCGCTTCGCCCGCCAGGCCGGGTCCGAGATCGGCGTCGCCTTCGGCTTCGATCTCTCCCCCCTGGCCCGTGCTGCCTCTGCGCTCGAGCGGGCGGTCACCGAGGCCACCCTGCGCCGCGAACGCATCGCTGTGCTGCGCGCCAGGCTCGGCATGCTGCGCCAGCGGCTGCTCGAGACGGGCGCGCCCGAAGAGCTTCTCGAGGCCGCCCGCCTGCTGCTGCGCCGCAAGTGCTCCGAGGACGTTCTGACCGCGATTGTCAGCCGTCTCGAGGCCGAGCTTCCGACCGAGACGCCCGACGACATCCCCGCGCTGACAGTCTCCGATCCCGCCCCATTGAGCGCCAGCAACACCCAAAATGAGCGGCACATACAGGAATCAGATAGATCCTATTCTGACTCTGAGAACGCGCAGCAGCCAAAGGTGACGCGCCTGGAAACTGCCGAACCTGCAGAGAAGGACACGCGCCTGACCGTCCCGATGATCGCAGAGACCTGCCGGGAGTACCGCGCCTTCTTCCCGGATGCGCCAAAGGGCTGGCACGAACTGGTGGCGATCTCGCAGAGGCTTGCGCCGATGATGGGAATAGAGCCGCCGGTGCTGCACGAAGCGCAGCGGATCATGGGCCCGGAAAGGGCCGCGGCAACCCTGCTGTGCCTGCTCGAACGCCACGCGCAGATCCGCAAGCCCGGCGCCTATCTCAGGCGGCTGACACAGATGGCGCAGAGGGGCTCTTTCTCCGTCTTCTCGCTGCTCTCGGCCCTGTCGCGCCGGCCCGATGCGGGAAATTGTCAGCTGACAATCTGAAAATGCGCATGTTTTCAGGGGGTTGAAAATATGGCCCTCTGGCAAGTTTTTGCGGGTTCGCCGGGGCTGCGACCATGGGCTGTGTTCCGGCGCCCTGCCCGCTTCGGCTAGATTGTCCTCATCTCTTTGGTGCAGCGGCTGAGCCGCCGCGCCGAAGCGCCCGCCGCCCGCTTTGGGCCCTGACCAAGGAAGTCCAGATGACCCGCTCCCTGCACGTCCCCGGTGCAAGCCTCAGAGCGACCGAGCTCGTCGCGCTGCGCGAAACCGCGCGGGAGCATTTCCATCCGTGGTTCGCCGGGGACTGGCCCGGTGCGGTGCTGGTGGCGGACTTCCGGCCCTCGATGCTGAGCGGTCAACTCAGGGCCTTCCGCTCGGTGGCGGCGGCCGAGGCGCTGGCGCTGATCGGCTGGCGCGTGGTGCAGGACGGCGGCTGGGTCGCGCTTCTGGCGCTTGGCGCGAGCGCGCCGGTGGTGGTGCCCTCCGCCCAGGGCGAGCCCGGCATGCGGGAGATCATCACCGGTCTTGTCGCCGCGCATGAGGCGGCCGAAGCCATGGCGCTCGCCGGCAGTTTCGACGACCCGCCGCTGGTGCCGGGGCTCGGCGCGCTTGACGCGCTGGCGCTGCCCGGCGCGGGGCTGGTGATTGCCTCGGGCTTCGAGATGCCCGGCCAGGGGCTGGGGGCGCGGCTCGAGGCGCTGTGCCGGGCGCATCTGTTGCGGCTGCTGCATGTCACCGACGGCAAGGATGGCGATCCCGATCCGCAGTGCGGCCTCGTGGCGCTCGATGCGAACCTGCCGCCGGAACAGGTCGCGCCCTATCTCGGCCAGGCGCTGCGCCGGGCCTGCCCGTACGGCTGACAATCCGCCTCCGAGCGCGGGCGAGGGGGCGCCGAGCCGATACGAATGGTTGCATTGCCAGAGCCCGGACGAGGCCGCACCCTTGCGCCACGGGTCCGCAGGGAGGCGGGCGCGCATGGGAGGAGCCATAGGAAATGGGAATTCTCGACAAATTGTTCGGCGGGGACGAGTCCCCGTCCACGCCGCAGTTCAGCCATGTGAAGATTCATCCGCAGGTGGACGGCGGCATCACCCCGGCACGGCCCGATTTTGCCGGCGGCACGCTCAGGTGCAAATGCAGCAGCGATCCCGTCGTGGTCCGCATCGGCGCGCAGACGGCGCACAATCACGTCTGCGGCTGCACCAAGTGCTGGAAGCCCGACGGCGCGGTGTTCAGCCAGATCGCCGTGGTCGCGCGGGACCAGGTCGAGGTGCTCGAGAATGCGGACAAGCTCGAGGTGGTGGATGCCTCGGCTACGATCCAGCGCCACGCCTGCAAGGGCTGCGGCGTGCATATGTACGGCCGCATCGAGAACACTGGTCACCCGTTCCACGGGCTCGACTTCGTGCACACGGAATTGTCGTCCGAGGAGGGATGGGCACCGGCGGAATTTGCCGCCTTCGTCTCTTCGATCATCGAATCCGGCGTCGATCCGTCCCGCATGGACGAGATCCGCGGCCGGCTGCGCGAGCTGGGGCTCGAGCCCTACGACTGCCTCTCGCCGCCGTTGATGGACGCCATCGCCACCCATGTGGCCAAACAGAGCGGGGCGCTCTCCTAGCACGGGGTCCCACGCGCGCCCCGCGGACGTCGGCGCGGAGGCGCGCGTTCCTTGACCTTGGGGAACAACACCGTTGCGCGAGTGAAATTTCATGCGCTACCTTCTTCGTGGGAGGAGAGTTCAATGAAAGACATGCAAGATGCGGCTGCATCGGGCACGATTGGGCCTGTTCTGATCGTCGACGATCATCCGCTCTACAGCGACGCGCTGGACGCCGCCTTGCGGATGGTGTTCCCGGAATGTCAGCCGTCCAAGGCGCAGACCCTCGGCGCGGCGCTCGATCTGCTGGCGCAGGGGCTCGCCCCCGATCTGGTGATGTTCGACCTCAAGCTGCCGGATGTCTGCGGCATTTCCGGGTTCCAGCGTCTGCACGAGGCGCTGCCCGAGGTGCCGGTGCTGGTGATCTCTTCGCTCACCTCGGTGCAGGTGGTGCAGGCGCTGATGGAGGAGGGGGCCGCGGGCTTCCTGCCCAAGGACGCCCCGACACCGCTGCTGCGCGAGGCGCTTCGCGAGATCGCCGCCGGTCGGCGCTACGTGCACGCGGGGTACCTGGGCGAGACCGTGAGCGAGGCCGAGGCGCCGCCTTTCGAGGCGATGCACCCCAAGCTCGCAGAGCTGACGCCGCAGCAGAAACGCATCATGAAACTGATCTGCGCCGGTAAGCCCAACAAGCAGATCGCTTATGAACTCGATCTCGCCGAGGCTACGGTGAAGGCGCATATCACCGCGCTCCTGCGCCGGCTCGGGGTGCAGAACCGGACGCAGGCGGCGGTGCTGGTCGAGAGCTCGCAGCCCGCCACGACCATCGGTGCCGCGGATGCCGATGCCCAAGCCTTCCTGAGCCGCTGACCCATATGGCGCCAGACCGCCTGTTGCCGCGCTTCGTCCGCATCGCGGTCTCGTACCGGACCGAGGCCGCGGGTGCCGTCCGCGAAGCGCTGGCGGTGCTCGACCTGTCGGACACGTGCTTCATCCTCGCCTTCATGCCCGAGGGGCTGGTGCTGGACGCCGTGGCGCAGGCGCTCGAAGAGGGGGCGGGCGGGGTTCCGGTCTTTGGCTGCACCACTGCCGGGACGATCACCCAGGAGGGCTACGAGACCGGGGCGCTGCTGCTGCTGGCCTTCCCGCGCGAGCATTTCCGCTGCGCCTCGATGCTGATCTCGCCTCTGAAACCCTTGCTGATGAAATCCATTGCCTCGGAGGTGCGCAGCCACGCGGGGCGCTTCCGCCGCACCGCCGGCTGGAACCGGCTGGCCCTGATCTTTGCCGACGGGCTCGCGAAGCAAGAAGAGATGCTGGTTGCCACGCTCGAGGCGGCGCTTGGCGAGGTGCCGGTCTTCGGCGGCTCGGCGGGAGACAATCTTGCCTTCAAGGAGACCTTCGTGCTGCACGACGGGCGTTTCCACAGCAATGCGGCCGTTCTCCTTCTGGTTGAAACGGATCTCGAGTTCCGTGGCCTCGGCTTCGACCATTTCCTGCCCACCGACGAGCAGATGGTGGTGACCCGCGCGCTGCCCGAGGAGCGGCTGGTGTTCGAGATCAACGGTGCTCCCGCGGCGCTGGAATACGCGCGGATCGTCGGCGTGCCGGTCGAGCGGCTGTCGCCGCAGGTCTTTGCCGAGAACCCGATGCTTGTGCGGCAGAACATGAACTACCACGTGCGCGCGGTGCATGGCGCGCCGAGCTCGCACGCGCTGTCCTTCCTCGGGGCGATCGACGACGGGCTGATCCTGACGCTGGGCCGGGGCAAGGAGATCCTCGAGACGCTCGAGCACGAGCTCGACGTCACCGGCCCGCAGGACGCGCCGCCGGATTTCGTGCTCGGCTTCGACTGCGTGCTGCGCAAGCTTGAGATCGAGCAGAAGCAGCTCGCCCCGGCGGTGAGCGAGATCTTCCGGCGGCGCCGGGTGCTGGGGTTCAACACCTACGGCGAGCAGCATTGCGGGGTCCATGTGAACCAGACCTTCGTCGGCGTCGCCTTCTTCGAGCCGGGGAGGCGCGATTTCGCATGATCGACCCCAACGAGCCGCTCGAGAACCAGGTCGCCCGGCAGGCGAAGATCATCGACGCGCTGATCCGCCGTGCCAACCGGCAGCACGAGATCGGCAGCACCGCCTATGGCGCGTTCCAGTCGGCCATTGCTCTGCAGGCGCAGGTCTGGGCCAAGACCCGCGATCTCGAGCTGACCACGGATGCGCTGCGCCACGCCCGGCACGATTCAGAGCGGATGCGCAAGAACCTCGCCGATGCGCTGGCGGCGCTCGATGGCGGGGTGGCGCTGTTCACCGGCGGGCGGCTCGAGGTCTGCAACGACAACTTCCAGCGGCTGCTGCCCGACATCTCCGAGCAGCTTCGGCCGGGGCTCGAGATCGGCGCCTGTCTCTCGGCCATGGCCAGGAGCGCGCATCTGGTGAGCGTCGAGGGCAGCTTCGACGCGGCGCTGGCACAGGCGCGGCGGGGCAGGGCAGGGGCCTCGGTGGTGTCTTTGGTGATCGAGCTGACCGGCGACCGCTGGTACCAGATCAACCTGCAGCGCACGAGCGACGAGAACATCGTGCTGCTGCTCACCGAGATGACCGCCATCCTGCGCCGCAACCGGTCCGAGAAGGAAAGCCTGATCGACCGGCAGGCGGACTACCTGCAGGCGGTCTTCGAGAACATGACATCGGGGGTCTGCACGTTTTCGCCCGAGGGCGCGGTGATGATGTTCAACCAGCAGTTCCGCCAGCTTCTGGGGCTGCCCTACACGGTGCTGCAAAAGGGGGTCGAGCTGGCGCGGATGCTCGATTACGTCGCCCAGCATGGGCTGATCACCGAGGCCGCCGAGCATGACATCGCCCATTGGCTCGACCGGCTGGAGCGGCAGGGGCGGTTGCGGCGGCGGCTGCGCCATGCCTCGGGGCGGATGCTGGACCTGCACGCTCACCGGCTGCCCGATGGCGGGGTGCTGCTGGAGCTGAAGGACGTGACGCTGGAAACCCGCGCCACGGTGATGCTCGAGAACCGGGTGATCGAGCGCACCGCCGAGCTGACCCGCGCCAACGCGCAGCTGCGCCTGCAGTTCGAGGAAATGGCCCGGGTCGAGGAAGAGCTGCGGCTGGCCAAGGAGCGGGCCGAGGCGGCGGTCTCGTCGAAGACCCGCTTTCTTGCCGCCGCCAGCCACGACCTGCTGCAGCCGATCAACGCAGCCAAGCTGCTCATCGCGACCCTGCTCGATGCCGCGGTCAACACGCGCTTTGCGCCGACGGTGGAGCGGCTCGAAGGCTCGTTCACCTCGATCGAGCAGCTGCTGCATTCATTGCTCGACATCTCGCGGCTCGAGAGCGCCGACAAGGCGCTGACCCCCTCCGAGCTTTGCCTTGGCACGCTGATGCGCAGCGTCTGGGAGGATCAGGTGCCGGTGGCGCAGCGCCGCGGCGTGCGGCTCGACGTGGTGCCGAGCATGGTCTTCGTGCGCTCCGATCCGGTCTACCTGCTGCGCTCGATCCAGAACCTCGTGGTCAACGCGCTGCAATACACCCCAGAGGGCGGCCGGGTGCTGGTCGGCTGCCGGCGCCGCGGCGGGCGCATCGAGCTGCAGGTCTGGGACACCGGCATCGGCATCTCGCGCAAGGACCAGAAGCGCATCTTCGAGGAGTTCGCCCGGGCCGACAACGTGCCGCTCGGCTCGGGGGTGGGGCTGGGGCTGTCGATCGTCGACCGGACCTGCCGCCAGCTCGGCCACCAGGTGCGGGTGCGCTCCAAGCCCGGCGCGGGCTCGGTCTTCAGCATCGAGATGGAGGTGGTCGAGGGCCGCCGCGCCGCGCCCGAAGACGACCGCGAGCGCGCCCCGGCCGTGGCCTACGAGATGGACCACATCGTGCTGCTGGTGGAGAACGACCCGGACGTGCTCTTCGCCTTCTCGCAAAAGCTCGAGCAATGGGGCGCGAGCGTGCTGGCGGCGCGCTCGATCTCCGAGGCGCTGGGGCACGTGCGCGACATGGGCATGCCGCCGGACATCATCCTCGCCGACTACCAGCTTGACGGCGGCGAGACCGGCGACGTGGCGATCGCCGAGATCCGCCGCGCCAGCGGGGCGCAGGTGCCGGCGATCATGATCACCGCCAACCGCGGCAACGGGCTTCTGAAAAAGGGCGCGGCACAGGGGTTCTCGGTGCTGACCAAGCCGGTGCAGCTGGCCCGGCTGCGCTCGCTGATCGACTGGAAGGTGCGCTGGCAGTCGCCGGAGGTCTAGGGTGCGACGTGGCGGGCACCGACAAAAGTCGGCAATGACAGGCAGGGCAGGGGGGGTAGGCTGCGCACTGGGAGACCACGCGGGAGGAGTCGCGCCATGCGCAGGAAACTGGCCCTAATTGCCGTGCTGGGGGCGCTCGCGCTGCCCGCAGCCGCGGCCACCACCGAGGCGGAGCAGACCTATGAGCTGCTGTTCAAGGAAGGCACGCTCGACAGCATCGCTGCCGGCTCGGTGCTGCATTACAGCCGCGCCGTGCAGAACGGCGTGCTGCCCGAGGCGGCCGAGACCGGCAGCGGCGAGATCGCGCTCTCGTTCGAGCAGACGCCCGAGGCGCGGATCGCCAACCTGCAGTTCCTGAAGGACGGCAAGCACCGCAACCTCGGCAGCTTCCCGGCCAGCGTCGGCAACCCGATGATCATGTATTTCTACGAGACGGTGATCCGCGACATGGCCGAGACCGCCGGCGGCTCGCCCTTCTACATCCGCAACCGGATCAAGGAGTCGCTGGTGCGCCCCGCCGAGGTCGAGACCGGGCAGGCCAGCTACGGCAGCAAGACCATCGAGACGCGCACCGTTACCCTGCGCCCGTTTGCCGAGGATCCGAACCGGGCGCGGATGATGGGCTTCGGCGATCTCGAGCTGCGGGTCACCATGTCCGAGGCGGTGCCGGGCTGGTACCTGAGCCTGATCGCCGAGGCGCCGGGCGCCGAGGGCGCGCAGGGGGGCTATCTTTCGGAGCTGCGCTTCGACGAGGTGGCGGCGCAATGATCCGGCTGGTTCTGGTGCTGGCGCTCTGCGCCCCGGCGGCGCTCTCGGCGCAGGGAGTGGCCGAGCGGCTCAACGACTACCCGACCGAGGTGCGCGCCGACTACGTCTTCGGCTGCATGGCCGCGAACGGCCAGAGCCGCGAGAACCTGCGCAAATGCGCCTGCTCGATCGACGAGATCGCCGCCATCCTGCCCTATGATAAATACGTCGAGGCCGAGACGGTGCTGTCGCTTCGGCTCACCGGCGGCGAGCGCATGGCGATCTTCAACAGCTCGGCCATGGCCGATGGCATCGTCGCAGAGTTGCGCCGGGCACAGGCCGAGGCCGAGGTGGTCTGCTTCTTCTGACCGCAAGGGTTGACCTCTTCCGCTTCGCCACCCATATTGACGCGTATCACGTCATAATGGGTGGCAGGCATGGATCTTCGCGGTGTTTCGGATGATGGGCTCTTTGCCCCGCGGCTGATGGCGCAGAGCCTGCGCACCACGGTGGACGAGATCGCCCAGACCGCCGGGCTCGGGCGCGACGCGCTGACCAGGGCGAACCGGGTGGGCAACCCGCGCACCCAGAAGCGCCTGCGCGAGATGGTCGAGATCGTCAACCGCGTCGCGCCGCGCTTCGGCTCGGACCTGCTGGCCTATGCCTGGTACCGTTCGGCGCCGCTTTCGGGCTTTGGTGAGGCGACGGCGATGCAGCTTGTGCGCGATGGCCACGCCGACTGGGTGCACCTCTATCTCGACAGGCTCGACGCCGGCATCCCCGCCTGATGCAGTTCCGCGGCACGCTCTACCGCGCGCTCTCGCCCTACTGGGCTTACCGCCCCTTGTCGGGTGAGGGGGCCGAGCGCTTCGGCGGGCGCTTCAACCGGGTCGGCCGGGCGGCGCTCTACCTTGCCGACAGCGTCGAGACGGCACTGAACGAGGTGCAGCAGGCCGGGCAGTTCGCCCCGGTGACGCTGGTGGCGGTGGAGGCCGATCTCGATCCGCTTTTTGACGCCTGCGACGTGGCGGCGCTGGCGCAGATCGGCGCACGGCCCGAGGATCTGGCCCTGCCCGACTGGGCGGCGCGGCAGGCGATGCAGGGCAGCGCGCCGACGCAGGACCTGGCGGAGCGGGTGCTGGCGATGGGCTATTGCGGCATGCGCGTGCCGAGCTTTGCGCCCGGCGCCCGCGCGGCGGCACGCAACCTCGTGCTCTGGCGCTGGGGAGAGGCGCTGCCGCACCGGCTGCGGCTCATCGACGACGACAACCGCCTGCGCCATCCGCCCGCGCCGCCATCCTGAGACCCGTGCTGAGCCCTGTCCTGAGCGCCTATGTGCACGCGGGCGCGGGGCCCTAGCCGCCCGCTTTCGGCAGCTCCGAGTCGAAGACGTTCCCCTCGGTGTCGGTCGCGGTCACCCGCAGCGCCGGTGCGCCGTTGTCGGCGTAGGTGAACCGGAAGGCGGGGTTTTCCGAGATGGAGATGCCGCCGTCCATGGCGAAGAGCATCTCCTGTCCCTGCCAGACCTCGAGATGGTCGATGAAATGCGCGGGGATGAAGAGCTGGGTGATCTGGTCGCGCTGCAGCCCCGAGAAGTTGGGATGGCGGATCTGGATCTGCGCCTCGCGCCGGGCGGTGGACTGCTGCGGGGCGTGGTCCTCGGCCGGGCCGAAAAGCCGCAGCTTCATCCGTCCCAGATCGGCCAGCGCCTCGTCTCCTGCCTTGCTGGCCGGGGCCGAGCAGCCGCCCGAGGCCTTCACGTAGCGCCCGTCCATGCGCAGTCCCTGCGGTGTCTCGGCGATCACCCGCACGTTGGAATAGGCGTTCACCCGCAGCCGCAGCTCGAAATCGAGCGGCGCCATGGCGCTGCCGAAGGTGAAGCTGCCGGCAACCGGCGAGGGATTCTCGTCGATCACCACCGTGGCGCGCTCGATCGGCAGCGACGGGTCGGTCTGCACGATGTGCAGCGGCACGGTGGCGGCGTCCTCGGCGCGGTAGGGGGCCTCGACGGTGAAGAGGCCGCCCGCGGGGGTGATGGCGGCGTCGCCGGTGATGTCGGGGCGCAGCTCCTCCCAGGTGGGACTGTCCTGCAACGGCGTGCCGGCGGTCTCGGCGGCCTGCACGGGCAGGGCGAGGGCGGCGGCGATCAGGGCGGCGGGGATGGTTTGGCGCGGCATGGGGCTCCTCCTGGACCGGGTCGGGTCTGGGTCGCGGCAGTCTAGGCCGCGGCGGGGCAGGGGGCTACCGAGCGCAAGGTCGGTATGGATCGCGCCGCGCCGGGGCGCGAGGCTTGGCCCGACACGGCGCGTGGTGAAACGGGAGGCGGCATGTTCGAGGCCATCGTGATGCTCTGCGCGGGGCTGGCGGGCGAGCCGCCCTGCCGCGCCGCGCTGCTGCCGGGCTTTGAGGCGGCAGACCGGGCGGGCTGCGTCGCCGCGCTCGAGGCGCGTCCCGTGGCGGGCGCC
>NZ_JAAGOV010000025.1:0-171214 GCF_010500785.1 Salipiger sp. PrR003 | reverse complement strand
CTGAACGGGCGGGTGGACAGCCTCAATGCGATCGTGCAGCAGCTGGCGCCGGTGTGGACCGGATCGGGGTGGACCGCCCCGCAGCCGGTGCGCCATCCTGCCTGGGGCTTTCTGCAGGCAATCCGTGGCCAGCACCTGCGCAGACCGGTGCGCGACGAGCGGATCGACCTCGAGGCGTTCCGAGCCTGGGCGACGGAAGAGCCGCACTGGACCTGCGACTACGTGGTCGACACCGCAACGCAGCTCGGCGAGGTGCTCGACATCATCGCCGCCGCGGGCCGTGCCAAGCGCACGCTCACCGATCTCAAGTGGTCGATCATCCGCGACAACGCCGCGGGCCCGGTGCGCCAGGTGTTCACGCCGCGCAACAGCTGGGGCTTCAAGGCCGAGCACCGCTTCCCGCGCAAGATTCACGGCTTCCGGGTGAAGGCGCGCTCCGAGCGCCTCGAGTGGCAGGAGGACGAGATCCTCGTCCTCGCCGATGGCTTCACCCGAAAGACAGCAAGTGAGCTCGAGACGCTCGATCTGCCGGGCGTGGTCGTAACTGTTGATGACGAAGACCAGGGCAATGTCTACCGGCTGGGCCGCTACCACCTCGCGACCGCGCTGAATCGCCCGGCCACCTACACGCTGCAGGTCGGCTGGGAGCACCTGCGCGTTACGCGCGGCGACAAGGTACGCTTCGTGCATGACGTGCCGCTGATCGGCGTGGGGCAGGCGCGCATCAAGGCCATCACCGTGGGCGGCGACGGGTTCGTCGACAGCCTCACGCTCGACGATGTCTTCGACATGGAGCAAGCCAGCTTCCGCATGCTGGTCCGAAACGTCGGCGGCAATCAGAGCTTCACCGCGTTTTCTCCGGTCGATCCCCAAGCCCGGGTCTGGACGCCGGACACCAATGTGGCGGCGGGCGACATTGCGGTGGGTGACCTAGTGATCGTCGAAGAGCTGATGCAGGAAAGCGTGGACCTCATTGTCACCAGCGTGCGGCCGAAGCCGGATGAGAGCGCCGAGCTGCAGCTGGTGGACGCTGTGCCCGCCGTCCTCGACGCGGACAGCGGGGCGATCCCGCCCTACAGCCCGGTGATCACCGAGCCGCGCGATCCGGCGACCGCAGGTCTGCCACCGGCGCCGGTGGTGATCTCGGCCTATTCCTCGAGCCTCACCCAGATTGTGCTGCCCGACCTGTCGGTGCGCCCGCGCATCGCGGTGCAACTCGCGCCCTTCGTGACCGGTTCGGCGGCCGAGGGCGTGACACTGCAGCTGCGCTGGTCCGACGCCGAGGCAGAGGCCGCCTGGGTTTACGGGGAAAAGGTCGCCGCGGGCGAATACACCCTGCTGACCGGCGCCCTCGAGAAGGGTGAGAGCTACCGCGTCGAGGTGAGCGCGGTCGGGGCGGACGGGAAGACGCGCGGCTGGGTCTCTGCGGGTGTGGTCACGGCCACCATGGCGCCGCCGGCGCCGCCGCTCATCTCGGCCAGCGCTGCGGCCTTCGAGATCCCCGATGGCGGGGGCAAGGGCCGGCGTCCCGGCATCCTGCTGAGCTGGGTGGTGCCGCCCAACAAGTCGCTCCGGGTGACGTGGCAGCTGCGCATTGCAGCGACGGGCGCTCTGGTGCAGCGCGGGCTCTTCGCCGAGGCCTCCGAGGGCAGCGTGCTGATCTCCGATGGTCTCGTGCCCAATATCGCCTATCAGGTCAGGGCAAGCTTTGTGACAGGCGCGTCCGATCAGCGAAGCTGGACGAGCTGGATGGACGTGACGACCGACGACGTGCGGCTTGTCAGAGACGATCTCGATACAGCGCTCACAGACCAGCTCGACGAGGCGTCGACCGTCGCCAACCAGGCGTTGCAGGACGCGGAAGACGCGCATCAGGCGGCAGACGCGGTGTCAGATGAGCTGGACGCGGCGGTCGCGAGCCTCACAGTCGATTATGACGCCGCGCAGAAGGCGGCGCAGGACGCCCAGACGGCGCGTGACGCGGCGGTGCTTGCCAGGAACAGCGCAGCGGCTTCCAAGGCGGATGCGGCGCTGTCCGAAACTCGTGCAGGTGAAAAAGCCGATGCTGCGTCTTCCTCGGCCAGTGCGGCGGAGTCGAGTGCCGCCGAAGCTGGACAGCAAGCGAGCGCCGCAACGGCTGCCAAGAATGCAGCTTCCACCTCCGCAAGCAACGCCTCCACATACGAGCAGCAGGCTGCGGCCGCAAAGCAGGACGCCGAAGGGGCAGCGGCGGCGGCGGCTTCCTCCGAGGAACTGGTGGCCAGCACCGCTGGGCTCTACGTGCATCCCTCGGATTTCGCGCTCGACGGCAAGTTCTGGTCGGACGCAATTGTCGGTAATCCTAAGGCGAAACCGGACAAGGTCGACGCGTTCCGCGATACGCCGGACGGGCGGGTGATCTACCGGAGCCTCCCGCTGGCGAGCAACTCGCACCTGGTGCCGAAGTTCTACCTGCGCAACGCGCCGGGCAAGACGTTCCGCATGACGCTTCGGGCGCGCTATGTGGGGGCGCTGGGAGACCAGACAAATGCGGCTCTGCGCCTGCAGTTCCGTCGCATCAACGGCGACTTCAGCAGCACGACGGCGACCTGGACGAAAGACTGCATCTTCGCGGCGGCGAACACGGTCGAGACCTTCAACTACGAGATCACCGATCAGAACGGCCTGACCCCGTGGATGCTCGGCTTTGCCTATTGGCCCTCGGCCTATACCGGCACGGGCGACGTCGAGGTTCTGAGCTTCGAGGTCGAGGACGTGACCGCGCAGAAAGAGGCGCAAGACGCCGCCGCTGCCGCAGCGCTTAGCGAAAGCAATGCGGCAGCTTCTGAAACTGCAGCAGGCCAATCTGCAAGTGCCGCGAATACCAGCGCCACCAATGCCGGCACCAGCGCAGGGCAAGCCTCGACCTACGCGGGGCAGGCGGCGACGGCCAAAGCTGACGCAGAAGGCGCGGCCAACAGTGCGTCCGAATTCAGCCGTTTAGCCTCTGTTACGTCTAGATCCTCAGCGACCCGGAACATGGTGTATGAGCCGAACCGTGATGACTACATTGGGGCGGATCCTCTAAAGTTCTGGTATCCAGGGACTGCTACGGCTGGCTACGCCAACAGCGCGCCCCCTGTGGCTCCCGTGGGCTCGAGAAACATCCGCCTGACGGACGGTGCTCGGGTCGATCCGGCATATACCGGCAACTTCAAAGGTCGGCGTTACCGTCTTAGCGCTTGGGTCTATACCCTGAACCAGACGCAAGGTTTCGCTCGTTTCTGCATGCGGTGCGAAAACCTTTCCGGCGACCCCGTCGCATTCTATCCGTCCACCAGCTTTGACACGGGGTCCAACTGGAAGTTTTACGAACTTGAAGTTGACGTAGCAGGGGACACCTCGCTCATCGCACCCGGTATCGATCTCGCAAATCAGGTTGCCGGGGACGCCATCCACGTATGGGACTTCCGATGCATCGACATCACCGAGGAGCACAATGCGGCTCAGGCTGCCTCGGCGGCTTCTATTAGTGCCTCAAATGCCAGCACCAGCAAGGACCAGGCTGGCAGCTTCGCAGGAGCCGCATCCACCCATGCGCAGTCGGCACAGACCCAGGCGGGCTACGCGCTCAATCACGCTGAGGCGGCTGCTCTCAGTAAGAATGCCGCCAACGGCTCCGCAGTTGCCGCGGCGACCTACTCGCAGACCGCCGCCCGTATCACAGGGCAGGGGGTGGGCTGCTTTGAAGATGCCTACTTCGAGACCTACGGCGATGCAGGGTCGATGTGGCTGGACTTCAACGGCGGACCCGATACTCAGCCCCCTGCGGCCAACCAGATTTTCCCGGTCGGGAAGTCGCTCAGCTTCAATTACACCGACTTGACGGCTCACTCTGGTGTGCGGATGCAAACCTCCGTCGGCTGGAAGGGGCCTCAGAACGAAGCGGCCTATGTAGTGGAAGTGATGTTCACCTACGTTGGTGGCGCCGGAATTGGCGGTGCTGGCATCCTGCTCGACTGGAACCACAGCAGCGGTGAGAGCCGAGCGGCGATAAAGCTGGAAGACATGATTGCCGGTGGATTGAAGGCAGGCGTGCCGACCTTCGCCTCGGCAATCCTCAAACGCCCTGCCTCGTTCCCCGGCAACTTCACCACGCATGATGCCTGGCTCATGGCCAACTATGATGGCAACGGTTTGGGGCCGATCCAGCGCAAGCACATCCGGTTCCACTATTTCCAAATCCGGGCGGCCACGCCGCAAGACCTGCAGAACCTCGACACGGCCGCCACCGTGGCGCAGGACACGCAGACCCTTGCAACGCTTGACGGCAAGGTGCGGGCCAGCACTGGCATCACGGCTGCGGTTACCAGTGCTGGCAACACCGAAGTCGCTGAATTGCGGCTGACTAGCTATGATGACCCGGATGGTTCGAGCGGCTCGGCTGTTGTTCTTAAGGGTGATGACGTCATCGCCGATGGCACGCTCACCACGCGGAAGCTGGCGGTTGGCTTTGCAGGTAATCAGCTGACCAACACTGCCTTCTGGGCGGGCTTGAACGATTGGAGCAACAACGCGGGGGGCGGCGTCGGCGCACAGAGCAGCTTTCTGGTCCGCTCACCGGGGTCCTCTTATGCGGGCCTTCGCTACCCTACCTTGTACATATACCAAGCTGGCACGGCGACCGATGGTTATGCTGACTTTGTCTCGACCCCTTCCTACACGGCCGATGGTGGTAATGGGCTAGGCGCCCCATGCAGGGCGAACCAGAAATGGGAAGCGTCTGTTTATGTGTCGACGCATCGGTGCGTTGGTCAGCTGCGTATCCAGTGGGTTGATGCCAGCGGCAATACCATCGACTACTCCGGCCCGGTTACTATCCCCACCAATTCCGGGTCTGCCGACAACCCTGACGAATGGCAGCGTATTGGGATTCGCGGGACCGCCCCCACCGGGGCAGCCTATGCGCGGATCCACATTCGCAAACTCGGAACTCAGTCGAGCACCAGCAGCTATCTCTTCTTCCACAAGCCGATGCTCTGCGAGTGTCCAGTCAACGCCACCGAGCTCACCCCCTATGGTCCGGGCGGCGCGACCTTCATCGACGGCGATATCATCCGCACCGCGTCAGTTTATGGCGACCGGATGGTTGCCCGGTCCATGGAGGCGGATGTCCTCAAGGCAAGGTCGTTGACGGCGGCCGAGGTTGCTGTCGGCACCCTCAGCGCTGAGGAGATCATAGCTGACGGCATTACCCGGCAGGGCGTGGCAGGCTCGGGGCTGGTGACGAACGATAGTGCGACGTGGACGACCGTGGCCGCATTTACTCTGCCGAGCATGCCAAAGCCTTCCTATGTCCAGGGCATCGTCTCGTTTGATCTGACCACCACCCCGGCGGGTATCCCCGGCCAGAATTGGAACATCCGTGTTGTGGTGCAAGGCAGTGTGCGCTTGCTGCTGAATTTTACCTCAGCAGGCTTCTACACCAGCGCGCAGCGTTACCACATTCGCGCCTTCACGCTGCAGGGTGCGGCGGCTGGGAACGTCGAGGTGAAATTCGAGATCAACCACTTTGGCGGGGCGGGCATCCAAAACTGCAACCTGTCTGCCATTGCGGCAATGAGGTGATGACATGACCGAAGAAGCCTTGGAGCCGGTGCGCCGGCTTTACGTCCAGCTCGATGATGAGGGCCGTCCCGCCCGGTGGTCCTCGTCGCCCCTTGGAGACGGCGATCTGGAAATGGACCCAGTGAGCAATCCCCGCGAGTTCTATCACAACGGCGAGGCGTGGCTGCCTGTGCCGGCGGGAGAGGGGCCGGGCAAGCGGCTCGATCCGGTGACAGGAGAATGGACGCTCGACGCTTTCAGCGACGAGTTTCTCGCGGCGATCAATGCCGAACGGGATCGGCGCATCAACGGCGGGTTCACTTTCGGCGGGGTGGTCTATCAGACCCGCCCCGAGGATCGCGAGAACATGGCCGGCGCAGCGACCAGCGCGCTCGCGGCGATCACCGACGGGGCCCAGCAGGGCGACCTTCGCTGGCACGGCGGGAGCAGTGATTTTGCGTGGATCGCGCAGGACAACACGCTGGTGCCAATGGATGCGCAGACGATGCTCGCCTTTGGGCAGGCGGCGATGGCCCACAAGCAGGCGCACATCTTCGCGGCCCGCGCGCTGAAGGACATGCCGGACGCGCCGAGCGACATCACCGACGACGCGCTCTGGCCAGCTTAACCGGCTCAGCTCACGCGACCTGCAGGCCAGCCTGCAATGACCCCGCCGCCAGCGGGCTTTTTCATGGGAAGGAACACAATGCCCAACATCAAGTTCGACAGCACCGTCAGCACCGGCAATATCCTGTCGATCCTCGCGATGATGGACACCGTGACGGCCGGCTATGTGACGCTGACGAACACGCAAGAGAGCCAGGCGATGTCGATCGCAAGGCTTGAGGAAGGCTCGCGCGGCCTCGACGCGCGCTTGAGGGCGGCCGAGCTGACCCAGGCGGGGCAGGCGTCGGACCTGCGAAGCATCCAGGCGACGCTGCTAAAAATCGACAGCAAGCTCGATCGCATATCTCAACAGGGGAGGTGAGCGCGGCCCGCTGTCAGCGGAGCTTCCCCGAACCGCTGAAGCTACTGGTAGGGGCCGCCGCGCAGAGAAAAACCAGCCAGACGGCCGCGCTCGTCTTTAAACGGGCGGGACCTCGGATTGTTCCGGTGACCGTTTCAAACGAGTACGTGGGGATTGGGTCTCAGACGGGGTGAGCGCGGCGACCCGCAGGCGAAGGGTTGCCTCACGTCCGCACGCTGCCCAGCCAAGCATCTCATCCCTACGTGCCTATGATCAGGATTTTAAAGGCTCGGATGCGCTCGCCGCGCTCGGAGCCAAAGTTACCACGGAAACCTGAGTGTCCTAAGGAAATTCAATGACAGAAAGGGGCAGGAGTGAGCGCGGCGCCCGGCCTCGGTTGGCCAGATAATCCCGCTAGGGGTTAAGTTCCGAGGCCTGAACCCTCCCGAGATTCGGGGATGAGGGTGAGAGTCCGCGCCGCGCTCAAGGCTCAATTTAACGCTGAACTCAGCATTGTCACCCCCGGCTTCGTGCACGACGTCATCGAGTTCTTCCTGATGATAGACAATGACTGCGGCGGCAAACGCGTGCCGGACCGTACCTACGTGGTGACCTACCAGGTGCTCGAGTGAGGTGAGCGCGACGCAGAGCTTTCGCTTTGCGTTCAACTTACGGAACGGGCGACTTTCTGGGAAAAGACCACACCGCGACGCGCTCGCAGAAAGCCTGGGGCCGGTGCTCCCGCAGATCAATCGCCGAGATTCAATGAAAAGGGATCGGCATTTTTCTGCTCAGGTTGGGGAGCGCGACCCGATATCTCCGCAGTGGCCAGTTCCTGTGGAAGCTACTGGCATGCAGGGGGCCGCGCTCGCGCACCGGGCTGCGCTGCAAGGATCGGAAGCATAACGCGGCCGTCTCGCTGTTGCGCATCACGAGAACTGCCGCGCGCCCGTCGCGCAGCGCTTCAATAGCACAGTTTTACTGATTCCTCACGCCCGGCTTCATGCCGGGCTTTTTCATGGAGATTGCAATGAGACAGGAAATCCGCGCCCTTCAGGCGGGGGCGAATGCGCTCGGCTTCTCGGCCGGGCCTGAAGACGGCCTCTGGGGGCCGCGCACCGAGGCAGAAATGCTCGCTCTGCTGGCGGCGCACGAGGGCCGCTGGGGTGATGCGGTCGAGCAGATGCATCAGGCGATCATCGACCTCGGCTATCTTGCCGCCGGACCGGTCAGCCGCGTCTGGACGCCCGAGCTTGACCGCGGGCTCCGCGCCCTGGTCGAGGCCGACGGGCTGCCGCGCGCGGGCGCGATCGTCGAGGATGTCACGGTATCGCCCGGCTGGGGCGGCTGGGTCTCGCACGAGAAGCAGGTGCTTCAGGGGAGCGCCGGCTACCTGGTCGGTCTCTTCGTGCTGCACACCACCGCGACATCGGAGACCTGGTGGAAAGGCAAGTCCAATCGGCAGATGTTCGAGGAAGTGCGGAGCTGGCACCTCGCCAACGGTTGGCGCGACATCGGCTATCATGGGCTGATCTTCCCGGATGGCGAGGTGATCGAAGGCCGTGCCTGGTCCGAGATCGGCGCGCATGTCATCGGCCACAACGCGGGTTCGCTCGGCTACTCGATGGTCCCGGTGCAGACCGTGACACACATGGGCAAGCCCGAGGACTTCTACACCCGCGAGACTCTCGACGCGATGCGCGGCGTGATCGCCAAGGCCTGCAACGCCACGCAAATCCGCCGGATCGCCGGGCACAACGAATTCGCCAACAAGCTCTGCCCCGGCTTCAGGGTCGAGGATGCGGCATGGGCACCGCTGGGGTGGGCTGCCTGATGGCGAGGCTCGGTCGCAAGCTCCGCTCTCTGCAGGGCGGGATGGTCTCCTTCATGTGCCCCGGCTGCCGGATGATGCACCAGGTCGGGGTCGGAAAAGGCCCCGGCCCGCGCTGGGGCTACAACGGCAACGCGGACGCCCCGACCTTCTCGCCGTCGATCAAGGTCAAGGGCACCGAGCAGCTCACAGATCAGCAACACGCCGCCATCATGCGAGGCGAACCGTTCGAGCCGAAGCCTCTGCTCTGCCACAGCTTCGTGCGCGAGGGGAGTATCCATTTCCTGAACGACTGCAGCCATGCGCTGGCAGGTCAGACGGTCGATCTCCCTGACCTCGATCTGCCCTGATGCTCATCCCCTTCCTCCCTCTAACCGACTGGCGCCTCGCGCTGGTCCTCTCTGCGGCTGCATGCCGCCTACCGAAAGGTTCCCAAGATGGACTTCCTCAAAGCTCTCCTTTCCAGCCCAGAGCTGGTGCAGGCGATCGCCGGGCTGCTCGGCATCGCGCTTATGCTGATCATCAACCGCGGCGCCGCGGCTTTCGAAGCCTTCACCGGAATCAGGATCGAGGCAGCGGCGCGTGAAGCCCTGCACTCGGCCATCAAGTCGGGCGTCGAGGCCGCGCTGCTCGAAGGGCCGGACGCTGGATTCGATGTGATCAAATCTCATGCGATCTACCATGCGCAGCAATCGGTGCCGGATGCGATCGCGCGGTTGGTGCCCGGAGACGGAGTGCTCGACCGCCTTGCGCTGCGCTATTACCGCGAGGCTATGGATCGGGTAGGGGTGCAGATCCCGGCCTGAGGTGTGCCCGACGCCTGATTGATAAGAGCCCGGCCGTCGCGCCGGGCTTACGCGTCTCTTGATCTTGTTCTCTATCTATCTGCGTCCCATGTGGACACGGAAGAGAACTGTTGTCGCGGGCCGCACCGACGGCGACAACGATTGGCTCGTCTTGAAGGATGGGCAGACGGTCGGGCGGGTACATAGGTCACACCTTCCTGATTCGTCGCTGAGCTGGGTGTGGGCCGTCGAGGTGCAGCCGGTGGCAGAGGGATATGCGCCGAGCCTCGAGGCTGCGCTGGAAGAGGTGCGGCGGCGGGTGAGGTAATCCGCCGCGTATGGGTTTCCAGGACTTAGGGTTGAATTTCTGGCGGGGATGGCCGCGCCGGTACTCAGCGATGGTCCACTCATCTGAGATCCGACGCAGGGCTATGCGGAAAGCATGGGAGCGGCGCTGGGAGAGATGCGAAAACGAACTCCGAAATGGCTGCGCTGAATTTGGAGGCTAAGGAGCTGTAGCCGGCGACGGTTTGGCAAGCGTGCTGAGCGCCACGCGTGGTCACTAGTATCCACGCCCACGCTGGAGGCATAGGGCGCGGTATAACTACGCTTCGCTGTGGAGCACCTCGGCGGTTTGCGCGTTTGAGCTCAAGAAGCAGATTTCAATGGCTACGGCGCAGTACTGAAACGCCTGCCTAAAGCGCGCTAAATTCTCTGCAGCGAAAAGGAGCTCAGAAGTCTCCGTTAAGGTCTCCGTTTTTCCGCCATTGCACTATGTCGTAGCGGCAAATTTCTTCCACGATTTCAGGATGAAGCCCGTGGCGGGCAGCGATTTCGTTGCAATCCAGATTCGCTGCAAGCAAGGACTCGACGGTTTTGTGAGGAAGGATCACTTCCGCAGCGGCCAAAATTCCGACATCGTCCGCAGCCACGTTGAGCGTGTAGCGTCCACCTCGCTGGACAAGCGCCTGAAGAACTTGCCCTGCGTCATGCGGGGTCGAGCAATATCGAGTCATCGGGGTGAAACAGTGCATCATCTCTTTTATGATGATGAAGTCCCGCCAGTGAAGGGGCAGGTCGTTGTGGACATAGACAGCGCCAATTTCCTGATCTGGTGCACCCGCTTCGCCGGGAATTACCACCCGAGCGAACATGCCATCGACAGGACGAGGCAAATCTTCAATGTGGATGTCTAGACGATCAATGCTGGTTTCGTCAGATTCCAAGACAGCGTTCCAGACCTCTGAAACGTTCATGGCGCTACCAATCGCCCGACCAGAACGATTGTGACGTAGCTGGTGAAGGTGCTGCGACAGTTCCGTGATCTTCAAAAAAAAAGCCTCCAGCTGTTTCGCTAGAGGCTGTCGTGAACAGGACGCGTCTAGCGTCCAGACCGGTTACATCAAAGCCCCGGCACCTGCAAGCGGCACAGCGGTTTCAACCACTTGACCGAGTTTTGCGTCGATCTCGGCGACCTCTTGGTTAGCCACCTCTTCAGGATTGACGATGAATTTTACGTCGCGCACCTCGGCTCCGGGGTACTTTTCGCGAAGCGCGACGAACAGATTTTGCATTTGCGCACCTCCTATGTGCTTCGCTTACAGAACTGCATTCAGATCGATTCAGTTCCGACCTTGTACACGCCTACGGTAAGATTCTGGCATAAGCAAGTTACCATTTCGTTTGTGACCACTCAGTGTGATCGCTCGTACACTTGACGATAGACGTGCCCTCATCGTTCAGGATAACACAAGGTTTAACATCGCGCCAGTTTGTAGGCTGGGTAGGCGCTTGGGTTCTTGAGCGCACTCTGTACACATCCCCCTACGTGCGTACGCTATTGGTCGAGTTCAAGGGGTGTAGCTCCTATGTAGCGCCCCAATTCGAAAGCCAACTTGGCACTGGCTTTGCTTCGCTGGAAAGAGCCTACCGCTGGTGGGTGCACTGTTTCACCTCTTCTGCGGGGGGAGGCGTTCTCTCAGAGATAAGTAGCAGGTTCAGGTCCTGCCGAGGTCACCATCTTCTCCTTGAATTCAATCGCTGTTCCGTGCGCGAACCGTGCCGTTCCGGGCTGTGAACCGTTGCCTAGAAAGGCCGAACCGGGCGATGTTTCCACCGCCCGGTCCAATTTTCTATCGGGTCAAGCCCAACTCACTCAGGAACCAAAATCGGCCAGGCGCGCAGGCCAAACGCTTTCGCGTAGAGGCGCTGCCCGGTCTTCGGACACGTGCGCCAAGGGCGGAACACGTACCGATAACCCGGCGGAGGGGGGGTGTGCTTCTTAGCCATTCCCTCGTTCTCCTTCGGGGCGTATCTTGCCATTTGACCCGAATAGCGCTATATCGGCCCTTGTCACGGAAGCTGATTTGCGTTTCGGGAGGCTCTGCATCGTCAAGCCCCTGATGCACGATTCAGATTTTCATTTGGAGGCTCGGGCGCCAACCTGAGCCTTCATTCGTTAGAGCCTCCCGTTCTTGCGAAGGTAGCGGAGGCGGTTGCGGGCGGCGCTGAACGAGACGCCGAAGCGCTCCATCAGGTCGTTTTCGTCATCCCACGCGTCAATGAACCCTTCGGGCATCAATAGCTCTGCGGCGAACTGATCCGCCTGCGGCTCCGCCAAGCGGTAGGTGGGGGTTCCATCGCCCCGACGAGCCCGGGCCATGGAGATGTTCGTATGCAGAGCCCAATGGCCCAGCTCGTGGGCAGTCGTGAACCGGGCGCGGCGGTCGCCCGCCCAAACCCCGTTGTACACATCCTCCCGCAGCATGATGAACTCGCCATTGGGGCAGGTCAGCCCCTCCGCACCGTCCATTTCGTGCCGCTCGCCCACCTCCAAGCGGACAATCCCGAGTTTCTGGTCCAGCACCCGCTCGATCAACTCGATCACCGGCAGGTGGGGTTCCTCCGCTAGCCCGAGGCTATGGCGGAGGGTGTTCGCAATACCGCCGATTTCAGCCCAGCGGCGCGGCGGCACGATGAAATCGCTACCCGAGGTCATTTTGCGTCCTTCTTATTGAGGATTTGGAAGATGCTCTTGAGCTCATCATCGGACAGGCTGTCCATGCGTCGGGCCATGAGCCCGGCAGTGTCCCGGGCCAGTGGGGTGTCGGCCTCGATGGTAAAGGCTTTCCGGGACCGATCAGCGGCGCGGCGCAATGCGTCTGCCGCGTCCCCGGCGAGCCAATAGGCTTTGATGACAAGTTCTTCAAAGCCCGACGGCGGGCTTTTCGTGCCGCGCTCCACGGCGGAAATGAAGGCGGAGGACTTGTTCAGGCGCTGGGACATGTCCAGCAGCCGTTCGTCCTCATCAATTCGCAGTTTCCGCAGCTCCTTTCCGATCTCTGTGGTCATAGTGGTTGCTCCTCACGGGTTGGTCTTCATCAATATGTGGTAGAGTCGCGCCTCTGTCAACCTACGTGGTTAACAGGTTCTTCCAACTAGGTTCGGCGACTTCGCCCGCGCGGTTTCTCACCTGCATCGGGCGAGTGCAACGAGAATATTGGCCACCCCGAAAAGGTCGCGCCGGGGCCGTTCGGCGCAGCCCACGGGGTAAGGCGCTTCCGGGCACCGGAAACGCCGCTCTTGGGGCTGTCGGCTTCGGGCGCGCGGAGAGGAGAGGGTTCGGGCCTGTCGTCTCCTAAGGGGTGCTCTCTCTGGTTCGCAGAAGGCGTTGCCCTGGTCGACAGCAGTGTGCCTCAAGTCCTGGTGTCGAACAGGCTCGTTCGGATCAAACATCCAGAGTGTAGAACAGAACGAAGACGAAACATGAATGTGCGGCAGACTGTGTAGCAAGAGGGCTTGCGCTTCCGCGTGGCCTCGGCTAAACGCCATGCACCACACGGTATACGGCGAGTTGGCGGAGTGGTGACGCAGCGGATTGCAAATCCGTGCACAGGGGTTCGATTCCCCTACTCGCCTCCAAACACCCCCCTAGATCAATTTCTCCGCACTCTCGTTCGATCAGGCCGAGATGGTGCGTGACGTCGAGCCGGGCGCCTCGCAGAGAGTGACGCCGCCCAGTACCGCGTGCAGCGGAACCGATATTCCCAATACATATTCTGAACATTTTCTGCCACCTGCGGCGCAAAGCGCCCGGGTCTTCAGCATCCGCCTGCTTCATCCCACAAAAATCGCAAAAGTTAATTTTACCGTTTGGTAAAAAAATCTCTGCTGATCTCAGACGGCCTGCGCGCCGCCGGACACCTGTTCAGACAAGAGGTCATGCATGGAAATCGGGGTCTTTCTTCCCATCGGAAACAACGGCTGGCTCATCTCCGAGACCGCGCCGCAGTACAAGCCGAGCTTCGAGCTCAACAAGCAGATCACCCTCAGCGCCGAGAAGCACGGGCTGGATTTTGTGCTCACCATGATCAAGCTGCGTGGGTTCGGCGGCAAGACCGAGTTCTGGGACCACAACCTCGAGAGCTTCACCCTGATGGCCGGGCTCGCCGCCTGCACCAGCAAGATCAAGCTCTATGCCACGGCCGCCTCGCTGGTAATGCCGCCGGCGATCGTCGCGCGCATGGCCGCGACGATCGATTCCATCTCGAACGGCCGCTTCGGGGTGAACCTCGTCACTGGCTGGCAGAAGCCCGAGTACAGCCAGATGGGCATGTGGCCGGGGGATGCGTTCTTCGGCACCCGCTACAAGTATCTCGGCGAATACGCGCAGGTGCTGCGCGACCTCTGGGAGACCGGCAAGAGCGATCTCAAGGGCGAGTTCTTCCAGATGGACGATTGCCGGCTCAGCCCGCAGCCGCAGGCTGACATGAAGGTGATCTGTGCCGGCTCCTCGGATGCAGGCATGGCCTTCTCGGCGCAATATGCCGATTACAATTTCTGCTTCGGCAAGGGGGTGAACACGCCCAAGGCCTTCGCGCCCAACGCAGAGCGCCTCAAGGAAGCCACCGCGAAGACCGGGCGCGACGTGTCGACCTATGCGCTCTTCATGATCATCGCCGACGAGACCGACGAGAAGGCCCGCGCCAAGTGGGAGCACTACAAGCAGGGCGCCGACGAAGAGGCGCTGTCCTGGCTCGGCTTGCAGAGCGCGGCGGACACAACATCAGGCACCGACACCAACGTGCGGCAGATGTCCGATCCGGTTTCGGCGGTGAACATCAACATGGGCACGCTGGTCGGCTCCTACGAGACCGTCGCCCGGATGCTCGACGAAGTGGCAGAAGTTCCCGGCACGGGCGGCGTTCTGCTGACCTTCGACGATTTCGTGCAAGGGGTCGAGGATTTCGGCGCCAGGATCCAGCCGCTCATGGCCTGCCGCAAAGCGGTGCAGGTCGCCGAACCCGCATGAGGACCGAGATGGAAGTTTCCGCACAACCCGAAGCCTTCGGCTTCGATCCCAAGACCACCGCGCTGATCGTGGTGGACATGCAGAACGCCTATGCCACCAAGGGTGGCTACGTCGACCTTGCGGGCTTCGACGTGTCGGGCGCGCGCTCTTGCATAGAGAACATCTCGAAGGTGACGAAGGCCTGCCGTGACGCCGGTGTGCTGGTCACCTTCCTGCAGAACGGCTGGGATCCGGCCTATGTCGAGGCGGGCGGGCCCGACTCTCCCAACGTCAAGAAGTCCAATGCCATCAAGACGATGAAGAAGCGCCCCGAGCTCTGGGGCCAGCTTCTGGCCAAGGGCGGTTGGGACTATGACATCATTGACGAGCTGCAGCCGCAGGAGGGAGATCTGCTCATCCCCAAGCCGCGCTACTCGGGTTTTTTCAACTCCTACCTCGACAGCGCCCTGCGCTCGCGCGGGATCAAGACGCTGGTTTTCACCGGCATCGCCACCAATGTCTGCGTGGAAAGCTCGCTGCGTGACGCCTTCCACCTCGAGTACCATTGCCTGATGCTCGAAGACGCGACCAACCACCTCGGGCCGGACTTCATCCAGAAGGCCTCGGTCTACAACGTCGCCACCTTCTTCGGCTGGGTCTCCAAGACCGACGACTTCTGCGCCGCGCTCATCTCCAAGGAAGAAAAGGAACTTTCGAATGCCTAAGACTCCCGTGATCCCCGAAGGCACCGGCAAGCCGCTCGCACCCTACCTGCCGGGCGTGCTGGCCGACGGGGTGGTCTATGTGTCGGGCACGTTGCCCTTCGACAAGGAAAACAACGTCGTACACGTCGGTGATGCGGCAGCGCAGACCAAGCACGTGCTGGAGACGATCAAGTCGGTGATCGAAACCGCCGGGGGCACGATGGACGACGTGGTGATGAACCACATCTTCGTCACCGACTGGGCCAACTACGGCGCGGTGAACGAGGTCTATGCGACCTATTTTCCGGGCGACAAGCCAGCGCGCTACTGCATCCAATGCGGGTTGGTGAAGCCCGATGCGTTGGTCGAGATCGCCACGGTGGCGGTCATCAAGGGATGAAGTTCACACACTACAAGTGCGGGCGCGAGGGCGCCCGTACGCTTGTCCTGTGCTCGGGCCTCGGCGGGGCGCAGGGCTATTGGACGTCGCATCTCGAGGCGCTGAAACCGCGCTTCGATCTCATTCTATATGACCAGCGCGGCACTGGCGCGAACAGCTGCGCGCTCGGCCCGACCTCGATCGAGGCCATGGCCGATGACGTGCTCGAGATCTGCGACGCCGCCGGGGTGAACCGCTTCGATCTCATAGGGCACGCGCTCGGGGGGCTGGTCGGCTTCGATCTGGCGGCGCGCGAAGAGCGCCGAGTCGAGCGGGTGGTGGCGATCAATGCCTGGCCCGAGATCGACGCCCACACCGCGCGCTGCTTCGACATCCGGCTGGCGACCCTGGCCGGGCAGGGGCTCGCGGCCTTCGCGGCGCTGCAGATGAACTTCCTCTACCCACCATTTTGGATCGCCGCCTTCCCCGAGAAGATCGCCGCCGAGGAGGCGCACGCGGTCGCCCACTTCCAGGGCGCCGAGAATATCAGTCATCGCATCAACGCGCTGCGCGACTTCCGCCTGCCGGCGATCCCCGATGGCTCGGACCTGCTGCTCATCGCCAGCAAGGACGACGCGCTGGTCGACGTGGCCCAGTCCGAGCGGCTGGCGGCACGCCTCCCGGGCGCCAGGCTGGTGATCTTCGATCAGGGCGGCCACGCGGTGAACCTGACCAAGCGCGAAGACTTCGAGGCCGAGGTGCTGCCCTTCCTCTCGGCCCACGTCTGATCCCGGGCGGCGCGCGGTCCGGGTCCATGACCTGCGCCCGGCAGGTGCGGCGTGACGTCCCTTTCCAAGCGCTCCGGATCCCGGCTACAAATCGGGGCATGATCCGCGCGCACGCCCATCGCCTGACCCTCGCCGTCGCCGTCCTCGCGGTGGCGTTGGCAAGTGTCGTCTTCGCGGCGCGGTTGGCGCCCGAGGGGCCGGAGACTGCCAGCCTGCGAAGCTACCTCGCCATGGGCGGCACGCTGGCCGACCTCTGCGAGACGGAAGGCACCCACCACGGCCACCATTGCCCGGTCTGCAACCTTCTGCCCGAGGCGCCCAGAACCGTGCCCCCCGCGCTGGCGCTGCGCATGGATCGAAGCTTTGAGGTGGTCATCCTTCGCGTTCTCGGCCTGCCGCCGCAGCCGGCCAACCCCCGGAGCTCTCCGCGAGCCCCGCCGGCGCTGGCCTGACCCGGGCCCGCGGCGCAGGCGCCGCACTCTCGAACACACCCGCCGGGCCGGTACGCCCGGATCATGTCCCGCGCAGGCAGCGGTGCGACCGCGCGCGCGTCGGAGGAGACCCCCAATGAAGACCACCCTGATCACCGCCCTCGGCTTCGCGCTGCTGTCGTCTGCTGGCGCCCATGCGGACCACGCGCATGCCGATCACGCCCATGAGGATCACGCGCAGGCAGAGCACAACATGGACCACGGCGCGCAGATGGCCGCGCACGATGGTGCGGTCTACGAAATCGGCGCCCTGCACATCGAAAGGCCGTTCTCGCGCGCCAGCCTGCCGAACCAGCCGGTGGGCGGCGGCTTTTTCACCGTGACCAACACCGGCTCCGAGGATGACCGGCTGATCGCCGCGAGCACCTCGCCGGAGCGGGCCGACCACATGGAGATCCACGAGATGGCCATGGACGGGCAGGTGATGAAGATGCGCGAGCTGCCCGACGGCCTGCCGATCCCCGCGGGCGAGACCGTCGAGCTGAAGCCGGGCGGCTTCCACCTCATGATGATGGGGCTGAAGCAGCCGCTGGTCGAAGGCGAGAGCGTCACCGTCTCGCTCACCTTCGAGCAGGCCGGCACCATCGAGATCCCGCTGGCCATCGGCGCGCCAAACGCCAAGGGCGGCGCGGCCCAGGGTCACATGACCCACGGCAACTGAGAGGGCTGGACGTGAGCAAGCAAGGCATTACCGCCATCCGCATCGCGCTCTGGGGGCTGGTCTTCCTGGCCCTTGTCGCCCTGCTATGGGTCCGCGTCATCGCGCCGCGACTGGAGCAAGATGTCACCGCCTCGCTGGGGCGCGGCGACTATCAGCTGACCGCCACCGACGGCAGCACCTTCACCGAGGACAGCCTGAAGGGCGCCCCTTCGGCAGTGTTCTTCGGCTTCACCCATTGTCCCGAGGTTTGCCCGACCACGCTTGGCGACATTGCCACATGGCAGGAGGGGCTGGGCGAGGCAGGTCAAGAACTGCGGGTCTTCTTCGTCACCGTCGATCCCGAGCGCGACACGGCCGAGCAGCTCGAGCAATACGTCTCCTGGGTGCCCGGGGTGCTGGGGGTCTCTGGATCGCGCGAGCAGATGGACAAGGCGATCAAGGCCTTCCGCATCTACGCCCGCCAGGTGCCGCTGGACGATGGCGGCTACACGATGGATCATTCAGCCATGGTGCTGCTCTTCGACGAGGGCGGCGACTACGCGGGGCTGATCAACTACCAGGAAGATTATGATCGGGCGCTCGGCAAGCTGCGCGCGCTGGTCGGGGCCTCCTGACCGCCGGGGCGGCAAAATCCGTCCGTTGGCAAGGGCTTGCCTATGCTCCGGCAGGCTCTTGCCGGCGCGCCCGAGCCGCGTCAGTCTGGCTGCAAAACCTATAAATGGCGGAGCGGGCAGATGGGCAGCACACGGCGGACTTTCCTGATCACGGGCGGGGCGATGGCCCTGCTGGCAGGCTGCGGAGGCGGCGGCTTTTCGGGCGGCGCAACAGCGCCCGATGATCCCACGCTGCGGCCGCAGCCGAACCCCGGCTGGGACGCCTGGGTTGCCTCGTTCCGCGGCCGCGCGCTGTCGCAGGGCATCTCTGCCCCGACCTATGATGCCGCATTCCGATCGGCGGGCTTCCTGCCCGGCGTGGTCGAACGCGACCGCAGCCAGACCGAGTTCACCCGCACGCTCGAGGACTACCTCGCGATCACTGCCAACGAGCAGAAGGTCAGCCAGGGGCGCTCGGAACTCCGCCGCAATATGGGCGTGCTGCGCGAGATCGAGGCACGCTACGGCGTGCCGCCGCATGTTGTCTGCGCGGTCTGGGGCATGGAAAGCAGTTACGGCACCCGGCGCGGCGACATCCCGGTGATCTCGGCCTGCTCGACGCTGGCCTTTGACGGGCGCCGCGGCGCCTTCTTCGAGCAGCAGACGTTGGCGGCGCTGCGCATCCTCGAGCGCGGCGACATCGATCCCGTGCATCTCACCGGCAGCTGGGCCGGTGCCATGGGCCACACGCAGTTCATTCCCACCACCTACCAGAGCTACGCGGTGGACTTTCGCGGAGACGGGCGGCGGGACATCTGGTCCGAGGATCCCACCGACGGGCTTGCTTCGACCGCCAACTATCTCGCGCGGAGCGGCTGGCGCCGCGGCGAGCCTTGGGGGGTCGAGGTGCTGCTGCCCGCGGGCGGAGCCTCCATGGCCGGGGGCTCGCGCAGCGGCGCGGGCTGGGCCGCGGCAGGGGTGCGCCCGGCGGCGGGCGGATCGCTGCCCACGGGTTCGGGCAAGCTGCTGCTGCCGCAGGGCGCGGCCGGGCCGGCCTTCCTCGTCTATCGCAACTTCAATGTCATCCTGCGCTACAACAACGCGCAGAACTACGGGATCGGGGTCGGCCACCTGTCGGACCGGCTTTTGGGAGCGGGACCGCTGCGCGGAGGCTTCCCGCCGGACCGCTACGGGTTGACCATCGAGGATCGGCGCGAGTTGCAGGGCCGGCTCAATTCGGCGGGCTTTGACGCGGGCACGCCGGACGGGGTGCTGGGCAAGAAGACCACGGCGGCGATCGAAGGCTACCAGGCGCGGGCCGGACTGCCGGTCACCGGCGAGCCGTCGCAGGGGCTTCTGGCGCAGTTGCGGCGCGGCTGAGCGCCGCGCCCCTTCCTTCGGGTGGCGGTCACACCCCCGCGCTGCCACCGAGCGCGGCCTGCAGGTCGGCCAGCGTCTTCTTCTCGGCGTCGGAGACCGCCTCGCCGCCGAAACCGAGGAAGCCGCCCTCCTTGGCCGCCTCGGCGGTGCGGGTGGCCGTGTCGATCAGGAACTCCGAGAAGGCCCCGGCCTCTTCCGGCGCGGTGGTTTTCACCGTGCCGAGGATCTCCGACAGGCGGGTGATCGCGGCCTCGGTGATCTCGGGGGGCTTCTTGCCCTTCACCAGCGCCTTCACCCCGTCCATCGCGGCAGAGCGACCCTCCGAGGTCTTGTAGGCCTCGGCCACCTCGGCGGCGAGCGAGCCTGCGGAGGCATCCTTGAGCGAGCCGGCCATCGCGGCGCTTTCCTGAACCGCGCCGATCAGACCGCCAGGGTCGGCGGCAGTGATTGCCAGCCCGGCGAGCATCGGCGCTTCCAGAACCATCGCCCAGTCGGTCTCTGTGAATTTTTCCTTGTATGCCATGAGAGCCTCCACTCAATCATTGGTGAGTCCGTTGCGGATGTCCGGGGACGGGCCGGCGGAAAAATGACCGGCGCAGGCGCCGGGGTGGGTGCAGGCTGAAAAATCGCTGCCTGCCATCGACTGAAATGGGCGGGTCCGGCCTCGAACCTTCGACCGGTCCCGGTGCTAAAGGCCTGAACCGGAACGCTCGGAGCCTAGCTCAGCCGGGGCGGGTGATCCAGCGCGGACGCGGGCCGCGGCGCCTAGGCGCGCACGGTGGTCACTTTTCCGCCGACGGGAGACAGGGCGCCGGGAAGGACGCCGCGCTGCGCGAGGCGTTCGTAGACCGCGTCCGCCTCGGCAAAGAGGACCGGATCGTAGAGGTCCTGCGGCGCCCGGTCGGGCATGGGGCGGAAATGGGCACTGAAATCGATCCTGCCGGGGGCCACGCCGAGCGCTTCGCAGAGTGCCTCGAGCGTCTCCTGCGGGTCGGCACGCATGTCGTCCTGCAGCGCGAAGAGGCAGCGGTCCTCGAAGGGTTGCACGTAGCGGAAGGCCTGCAGCCAGTAGTTGATCCAATAGTCCGGCGTCGTGGTCTCAAAGGCGGCGGGATCGAAGCCGGGAAAGAGCAGCGGCCTGTGGATCCGACCGAACTCGAAATGGCCGATGTCGCGCATGTATCGGCGAATGAACTCGTCGTCCGCTTGCAGCTTCAGAAAGTTCAGGTGCTGGCGCAGAAGCGAGGCGGCATGGGTCTCGGGCCGGCGCAACGGCACCACGATGCGGCAGCCGGGGAAAGCCTCGAGCAGATAGGGGATGCGGGCAATATTCGCATTGTTTTTCGAGCAGTAGCGGGCCGGGCCCTCTGGGCTGCGGGCGTGGATTACCTTGCGCATCTGGCGGGCGATGAAGGCCTCGGCGGTGGGGTCGCGGTCTTCGGCCTGCCAGAGCGCGATGCCTTCGGCGCGGTACTTGCCGGGCCAGAGCGTCTTCCACAGCACCTCCTCGAAGGCCTCGGGGCTGTCGAGGTCGATCTCCAGACCGTCACCATGGGCGCGCTCGTGCCGCCCCACGTCGCGCCCCCGCCCGCCGGCGAGCCGGTTCCACAGCGCCGGCGCGGTGACGAAGGGCATGTCGCGATAGGTGTGCGTGGCGATGGCGGGCACTTCGTGCAGCGCGTTGAGCAACGCCGTGGTGCCGCCGCGCGCCAGCGAGGTGACAAAGATAGGCGGGCCGGCCGGCTCCTGCACCGCGCCGGGCATCAGCCGGTCCTCGAGCCTCGAGGCGCCCTTCAGCACCGCGGGGCTGGCAAAGGCCAGCATGTGGAAGAAGCGGTCGGCGGTGGAGTAGCGGTTGATCTCTGGCAGCGCCTCGGGATCGTGGCGGCCCGGCCCACGCAGGCGGCGCAGGCCCTCGGCCGCGGCGATCGCAGCCACCGAGACCACGAAGAGGTAGTCGAGCCGCAGCATCAGCGAGAGCACTGCCTCGCGTGGTACCAGACCCATGAGGTCGGCGGCGAGCACCGGCAGCGCGGCCAGCGCCAGAGACAGGACGAAGCGCCAGAAGAGGCCGAAGGCCGCGCCGATCAGCGCGAAACCGGCCCGGCGCACGGCAATCTCCTTGGCGTCGTCGTCGAGCTCATTGTCCATCATCGCGGTGATACCGGTCATCGCTGTGCCGAGCGTGGCGCGGCACAGCGGCACGACCTCACTGCGCCAGAGCCCGAGGCCGAAACCGGCCACGGCCAGCAGCGAGACGAGGAAGGTGGCGATCATTTGCGCGTGCCACTGCGCGCGGCGGCCCGGCTTTTCAGCATCCGCTTGAGCGGGTACCAGACCAGCCCGGCGATGAGCAGGAGCACGCCGAGCAGGATGGCGACGGTGACGGCGATGGCGCCAAGCCCGGCGCCGGGTCCGATATAGGCGGCGGCCGGGTCGGGCAGCCCCATGCCGAAACTCAGAAGCAGGAGCGCCGCAAGGCGTGCAAAAGGCGTCATCTCTCGGGTTCTCCTCGTCGAAAAGGGGGAAAGGGTTGGCGGTCCACGGGCGCGGCTAGGGCTGGGGGCAGGTCTCCCAAGCCGTTTCGAAATAGCCGGGGGGATGGACGTCGGCGTTGGTGATCTCGCCGACATGGGCGTCATCAAAGGCGTTGACATATTCCCAGACCACTTCGCCCTCGGCGCTGGTCTGGATCACCCGGCCGCCGTCAAACTCGGCGATCACCATGCCGCCATCGGGCAGGATCTCGTGCTGGCCGCGGATCGCCGAGAGCATCTTCTGCCCGGGCGCCTCGCCGAAGAGCAGCTCGATCTCGCCGCTGGCGGGATCGACGGCGGTGATATTGGTGATCTTGGGCGTGTCGAGGTCGAGCACCTCGCCGGGGTAATCGGTGCGGTAGACGTTGTTGTTGAAGATCGAGATGCGCCCGTCGGGGCGGAACTCGGGATCGTGCTGGCGCAGCCAGGGGCCGGTCTGGTGCCACTTCACATCCCAGCTGACCGGATCGACAACCATGACGAGGTTGAGATCGCGCATCGAGACCAGCAAGTCCCCGGTCTCGAACTGCGGAAAGGCGGCAGCGTAGGCGGCGGGCAGCTCGCCGACCTTGTTGGAATGCACCAGCTCGTCGCGGTCGGGGGCGTGGCGGCTGAAGTCCGCCCCATTGGCGGTCAGCAGCGCCTCGAGATGGGCGTCGCGGAGTATCTTCGGGATCGACACCTCTTGCTCGATCTCACCCGCCTCGCTGATTTTCAGGATCGTGTCCTCCTTGATCTCCAGCCCGCTCGCCGATGCGGAGAAGGGAGGCATGCGGTCTGGCGCGTCGGAATCGAGCCAGCGCTGGCGGCCAAGCAGCCAGTAGCCGCCGCCCGACGCGGGAACGATCGAATGGTGGGTGCGCTCGCTCAACGCCCAGACCACTTCGCCGCAGGGGGAGAGCTTCACCGTGCCGCAGTACTCGTAGTTGAAGACGACCTCTCCCTTCGGCGTCACCAGCGCGCCGTGCTGGTCGACGTTGAGCGCGCTGGCAAGCGCGCAGACCCGGGTTCTGGCGTCGGGAAAATGGGTGAAATAGTCGAGCGTCCACTTGCGCATCACGTGTCCATCGCGGTGCACCAGCCGGGCTTGGTTTTCGTCGTCGAAGAACCCGGCCATGAAGACCAGCGCGCCGTCGTCGCCGATCTTGTTGATGGTCACGCCGTCGCCCATGCCGCGCGACGGCTGAAGATGGTGGCGCCGGGGGTGGCTGGTCAGATCGTTGTGCCCCAGCGTGGTGAGCATGTCATAGGTGAGTTCGAGTTGTGGGGCGGGGAAGAGATGCTTCCGCGTGGCAACAGAGCCGTACACGAACCCGCCGCCAATAAGGGCGAGCAGCAGGCACACGGAGAATATGCGCCGCGCGAAGGTGTCGGAGAATTGCGACATGAAATGTGGCTTTCAAAAATCTGACGAGCCCCGTCTAAATTAGGAAGGAGCCAGCTCGGCAAGACATGCGTCCAAGCGCCGGTCAGTCTTGTACAGCCTCCTCGGAATCGCAAGCTTTTCGTTGGATTTGCGGAAAGGTGCGGCGAAAACCCGTCGTTGCGGCTGCGCCGCTGCCGCTGCGCGGCGGCGCTCAGACGACTTCGATCACGTCCTTGTCGATGGCCAGGTGATAGCCCTTGCGGGCGATGTTGCGCACCAAAAGCTCGCTGACCATCTGGTTGCCCAGACCGTCGCGGAGGCGCTTGATCCGCGTCGCCCCGGCGGCCTCTTCGCAATCGCTGGGATCGCGGCCCGAGATCATCCCCTCGATCTGCGCGCCGGTCAGGGTCTCGTCGTCCATCCGCGCCTCGGCCAGGACCGAGAGTGTCTCGATCATCGCCGCGGTCAGCTTGAAGCCCATGGTGTTGAGATAGACCATGTTCTCTTCGCGGCTGATGATCAGTGAACTGACCTGGATGCCCGAGCGCTCGATCTGCGCCATGCGCCGGTTCATCCCCGCCAGCATCACCAGGAAGACCAGCGCGGCCACCAGCATTGCGGCGGCGAAGACCAGCAGCACGAAGATCACCATGCGGTAGCTCGCCAGCGTGTCGGCAAAGGCGGTGCCCGACAGCGCGAGGATCTCCAGCAGCTTCACCTCGGCCTGGGCGGTGAGGTCATGCTCGACGAAAATCCGTTCGACCCGCGCGTTGAAGGCGTTGCCATCGGGCAGGGTGAGCATGAGCAGCCCGCCGGCAAGGACCAGCAGGGCGACGATCGCGGCGATGCCAAGGGTGACGATGCGCCCGCCTGCGCGGCGGGCGTCAGTAGCGGAGATAGAACTCGCCGGCATTCTTCTTCTTTTCTTCCGAGGGCGGCTGTTCGGACAGGGCGACGACGCTCAGCAGCGTCCAGCCGTTGCGGTCGAGCCGGATTTCCAGCTGCGCGGCCGCGGTGTTCTTCGACGGGCAGGCTTCCGTCGGCAGAAGGGCGATGCCGTACTGCAGGCGCAGCGGGTCGTCCTGTTTGGCCTTGTACTCCGCATAGCACTCGGCCTGCGCCGCAGTGGCACCGAGGGCGAGCGAGAACGAGAGGGCGAGAAACGGCATGTTCATAGGGGGAGACTGAGCGCGCGGCGGGCGCAATTCAATAGCCCCGGACGGATAGGTGCAGGATATCCGATAACATCGGAGAGATATTGCCTGTTTTTCCGGGGTGGGCCGAGGGTCGGGAGAGATCGCGGCAGCCGCCGTGATGCCCACAGGTTCCCCAAGGAGACAGCCCATGTCCAGGAAGTTCATCGCCGGCGTGCTCGCCGCCTCGCTCGTCGTCACCGGGTTTTCCGCCGCCCCGCTCCGCGCCGCCGAGGCGCGGGACGTGGCCAAGGTCATCGGCGGGGCGGCCCTCGTCTACATGATCGGCAAGGCGGTCAGCGAGGCGCGCGAGGCGGACCGCGAGCGCGACAGGAAGGATAAGGAAAGGACCAAGGCCCTGCAGCTTCAGGCGGCGCAGCAGGAGCACTCCTGGCGCGCCCCCGATCCGCGGCCCCACCTGCCGCGCCCCTACCGTTTCGAGGACCGTCACGGGCAGTTTGCGCAGCCGTCACACGCGCGGCCGAAGGGGGTTCTGCCGGGGGCCTGCCTGCGCGAGGTGCGCGGCGAGCGGGGCGCGGTGATGCAACGCTCCTGCCTGCGCAGCGCCGCGATCCGCACCGACGCCCTGCCTGACCGCTGCGAGAAGAAGCTCCGCATCGGCAAGGACAAGGAGCACGTTTTCTCGGCGCAATGCCTCCAGAAGGCGGGCTGGCGCATCGGCGGCCGTGGCGCCGGCAATGGCCACGACCGGCATGGCGCTTGGCACCCCGGTGGGCAGCATGATCGGCACTACGACGGTCGGCGCAACTGAGTGCGCCGACCAGAAAGATCGCCCCTCAGTGAAGGTCTTCGGGCAGCAGAAGGTTGAGCAGGATCGACAGACCCGCCGCCGGTAGCAGTCCGGAGGTCAGCAGCACCTGTGCCGTCTTGGGCAGGTGCTGCAGCGCCGTGGGCTCGAGCTGCAGCCCGAAACCGACCGAGAGCGAGATCGCGAAGATCACCATGTTGCGGCGGTTCCACACCACCTCGGAAAGCATGTTGACCCCCGCCGCGCAGACCATGCCGAACATCACGATGACCGCGCCGCCGAGCACGTTGATCGGCACGGTCGAGACCGCCGCGCCGACCTTTGGCACTAGCCCGCAGAGGATCAGGAAGAGCGCGCCGATGGTGACCACGTGGCGGCTCATGACCCCGGTCATCGAGATCAGACCGACATTCTGGCTGAACGAGGTGTTGGGCAGCCCGCCAAAGACCCCCGCCACCGCGGTGCCGAGACCGTCGGCAAAGGTCGCGCCGCCGATTTCCCTGTCGGTGGCCTCGCGCCCGGCGCCGCCCTTGGTGATGCCCGAGACGTCGCCCACGGTCTCGATCGCCGAGATGACCGCCATGAAGCACATGCCGAGGATGATCGCGAAGTTGAACTCGATGCCCCAGCGGAAGGGCATGGGCAGCTCGAAGACCGGCGCGTTGGCGACGCTGCCGAAGCTGACCTGGCCCATGGCCAGCGACACGAGGTACCCCGCGACCAGCCCGACCAGCACCGCCGAGAGCGCCAGAAGCCCACGGGTGAAGAACTTCACCGCCAGCGTCACCAAGATCACGACGAGCGCGGGCAGCCACATGGCTAGACTGCCGAACTCCGGCGTGCCCAGTTTCGGCACGCCGCCCGCGGCATACTGGATGCCGACCTTGAGCAGCGCGAGGCCGATCATCAGCACGATCAGCCCGGTGACCAGTGGCGGCAGCGCGTGGCGGATCCGGGTGACGACGAAGCCGAGGCAGAAGTGGAAGATCCCGCCGATCACGATGCCGGTCATCAGCCCGGCCATGCCCGCAATTCCCTGACCGGCCACCGCCGGGATCATCACCGGCAGAAAGGCAAAGGAGGTGCCCTGCACGATCGGCAGCCGCGCGCCGACCCTGCCGAAGCCGATCGACTGGAACAGCGTGGCGATGCCTGCAAAGAGCATCACCATCTGGATCATGTAGATCATGTTGGGAAAGTCGGGGCTGTTCGATCCGTAGCCGAAGCCCGCGGCCCCGGCGATGATGATCGCCGGGGTGACGTTCGAGGCGAACATCGCCATCACGTGCTGCAGCCCCAGCGGCACCGCCTTGCCGAGCGGCGGCATGTAGTCGGGGTCCATCAGCTGGTCGGGTGTGCCGATTGGGTGGCCCTTGGGGGCGGTTGCGTCAGTCATGCCATAGTCTCCCTCGTCGGTGTTGCGTAGTGGGTATGAGATGACCCGCCGCCTCTGCCGGGCGTCTGTGCGGGGGAGGGGCCGTCAGCCCCGGGTGATCAGCAGCGGCGCCTCCAGCCAGTGTTCTTCAAGGTTGGGTGTCGCGCCGATTCGGTCGACCACGGCAAAGAGCCCCGGCGCCTGCAGTGGCGTCAGCACCCCGTGCCAGGTGCCCCGGTGAAAGTTGATCCCCTGTCCCGGCGCGGCGAGGAAGGCGTGCGCCTCGCCGGGTCCCTCGTTCGCGCCGGACCCGGGGTCGGCGACGATCACCAGCCACTCGTTCTGGTGCATCGGCAGGAAGGCCTGGCTGCCCTCGGGGTGCCGCTCGACCAGTTCCAGCGTATAGGGCAGGGCGCGCGGCTCGGCGTCGAAGAGGCTGATGCCTGCCCGGCCCTCGGGGCCGAAGTCCAGCGCGGCGCGGTCGTGGTGCCGCCCGCAGAGCCCCTGGTTGATGATCTTGTCGGGGGTGCCCTTCACCTCGAGCACCTCGCCATAGGGCGCGAAGCCCTCGGCGGTCAGCGGGCGCGCGGCGATCTCCCTCATCGCGCCGCCCCCACCGGGGCCAGCGAGACGTGGCGGTTGACGTCCTTGTAGAGCAGGTAGCGGAAGCGCTCGCTCTCGTCGACGATGCAGGCCTGCGGGCAGAAGGCGCGCAGCCACATGAAATCGCCGGGGCCGACCTCGACCCAGTCCTGGTTGAGCAGGTAGCGCGCGCGCCCCTCCAGAACGTAGAGCCCGTGTTCCATCACGTGGGTCTCGGCGAAGGGGATGCGCCCGCCCTTGCCGAAGGTGACGATGTTGGCGTGGAAGTCGTGGCGGATGTCGGCGGGATCGAAGAAGCGCTGGGTGCCCCAGAGCTCCTCGCAGCCGGTCATCCAGTTTACCGGGACCTCCTCGTCATGGGTGACGATCACCGGCGGCACCGAGACACCCGGCGCCGCCTCCCAGCGCTTGCGGATCCAGTGGAATTTGCAGGGCGTCTCGCCGCCGTTCCACAGTGTCCAGCCGGAGCTCGGCGGCAGGTAGACGACGTGGCCCGCGCGCAGATCGTACTCCGTGCCGCCGACGGTCAGCCGCGCGGTGCCCTCCGTGACCAGCAGCGCCGCCTGCGCCTGCGCATCGGGTTCGGGTGCCTCGCTGCCGCCACCCGGAGCCAGCTCCACCGCGTATTGCGCGAAGCTCTCGGCAAAGCCCGAGAGCGGCTTGGCGATGATCCAGGCGCGGGTGTGCTGCCAGCCCGGCAGCAGCGAGCTGACGATGTCGCGCATCGTGCCGGCGGGGATGAAGGCATAGGCGGTGGTGAAGACCGCGGCGCCGTGAGGGTTGTCCTCGCGCGGGGGCATGCCGGCGGGCGGGAAGGCATAGCTGCGGGGGGTGTCCATGATGCTCACAGGAGGGCCTCCAGGCGCAGGCGGGCGATGCGTTCGACCTGTCGGCAGGCCTCGGCGAACTCGGTGTCGGTATCATTGGCGATGCGGCGCTCGAAGGCGGCGAGGATGCCCGCCTTGTCGTGGTCGCGCACCGCGATGATGAAGGGGAAGCCGTGCTTCTCGACATAGGTGGTGTTGAGCTCGGTGAAGCGCGCACGTTCGGCATCGGTCAGCGCGTCGAGCCCGGCGCTGGCCTGCTCGGCGGTGCTGTCCTCGGTCAGGCGCTTCGCCTCGGCCAGCTTGCCGGCGAGGTCGGGGTGTGCCTGCAGCACGCCCATCCGTTCCTCGCGTGAGGCAGTGCGCAACACCCGGGCGAGGGCATTGGCCAGCCCCGCCGGCCGGTCATGCGCCGCGCCGAGCTCCAGCTCGAAGGCGCGCTCGGCGACCCAGGGCGAATGCTCGACGATGCCGCCGAAGGTGCCGACAAAGGTGTCGCGGTCCATGGTCGAGGGACGCGGGCCGGTCTTCGGCGGGTGGGTCTTGGCCCAATGCTCGGCGATCTCCAACCGGGTCGGGGTCCAGACCCCCTCGAAGCCTCCGATATAGTCGAGAAAGCGCTTCAGCCCGGCGATCTTGCCCGGGCGGCCGATCAGGCGGCAGTGCAGGCCGACCGACATCATCGCAGGCTTGCCCGCCTCGCCCTCGACAATCAGCGTGTCGAAGGCGTCCTTGAGGTAGGTGAAGAACATCTCGCCCTCGATCCAGCCCGGCGAGGTGGCGAAGCGCATGTCGTTGGCTTCGAGCGTGTAGGGGATGATCAGCTGCTCGCGGCCCTCGACCTCCAGCCAGTAGGGCAGGTCGTCGTCATAGGTGTCCGAGACGTAGTCCATCGCCCCGGTCTCGGCGACCAGCCGCACGGTGTTCTCGCTGCAGCGCCCGGTGTACCAGCCGCGCGGCGGCGCGCCGACAACCTCGGTGTGCAGGCGGATCGCCTCGGCGATGGAGGCGCGCTCCTCTGCCTCGGGCATGTCCTTGTGCTCGACCCACTTCAGCCCGTGCGAGGCGATCTCCCAGCCCGCGTCCTTCATCGCCTCGACCTGCTCGGGCGAGCGGGCGAGGGCGGTGGCGACGCCGTAGATGGTGACCGGGATATCGTAGCCGGTGAACAGCCGGTGCAGCCGCCAGAAGCCGGCGCGGGCGCCGTACTCGTAGATCGATTCCATGTTCCAGTGGCGCTGGCCCGGCCATTGCGCCGCGCCCGCGATGTCCGACAGGAACGCCTCCGAGGCCGCGTCGCCGTGCAGGACGCAGTTCTCGCCGCCCTCTTCGTAGTTCAGCACGAATTGCACGGCGATCTTTGCACCGCCGGGCCATTGCGCGTCGGGGCGGTCGGGTCCGTGGCCGATCATGTTGCGGGGGTAGCGCTGCATTTGCCGGTCCTCTGGCATGGGGTGGTCTCCTGTCGATACTGGCGTGCCGGCTCGGGCGGAACCGCAAAGCCCCGCGGCACAGCGCGCACCTTGCCTTCCCTGTTAGCACCGCTGAAAAAAGGAGCAAGATCATCTGCTCCCGAACACCCCGCGGCGCGCGGCGGCGGCGGTCCCTCCGGCGGGCTTGCGCGCCCTGCATATGGACAGAGCGCCTCGCAGCCCCTATGTGCACCCATCATGGCCCAGCAGAAGTCCGACCCCAACTACAAGATCATCGCCGAGAACCGGCGCGCACGCTTCGATTACGCGATCGAGGACGATATCGAGTGCGGCATCATCCTCACCGGTTCCGAGGTCAAGAGCCTGCGCGAGAACAGTTCCAACATCGCCGAGAGCTACGCGGCGGTGGAGGACAGTGAACTGTGGCTAGTGAACTCCTACATCGCGCCCTACACCCGCGCCATGTTCCCGCACGAGGAGCGCCGCCGCCGCAAGCTGCTGGTCTCCAAGAAAGAGCTGTCGCGGCTTTGGAACGAGACCCAGCGCAAGGGCATGACCATCGTGCCGCTGGTCATGTATTTCAATCACAAGGGCATGGTGAAGCTGAAGATCGGCATCGCCAAGGGCAAGCAGAACCACGACAAGCGCGAGACCGAGGCTAAGCGCGACTGGAACCGCCAGAAGCAGCGGCTGCTCAAGGAACGCGGCTGACCCTGCGACCGAATCTCCGCGCGTGGGCTCGGCGCCGCCCCATCGCACCCTTGCGAGTCCGCAGCCGGCACCTTAGAGACGAGGCGATGCTGACTGCCCCGGGGAGAGGTGATGGCAAGTGACGACCCCAAGACGCTCGTGTCGACCGACTGGCTGGCGCGCCACCTGAAGGATCCGGACCTGCGCCTGCTCGACGCGAGCTGGTACATGCCCGGCTCGGGACGCGATCCCAAGGCCGAGTACGAGGCCGCGCACATTCCGGGCGCGCGCTTCTTCGACATCGACGAGATCTCCGACCTGCGCTCGGAACTGCCGCACATGGTGCCCCCCGTGGACAAGTTCATGTCCCGCATGCGCGCGCTCGGAGTCGGCGACGGCCATCAGATCGTCGTCTACGACGGCACCGGCCTCTTCTCTGCCGCCCGCGTCTGGTGGCTGTTCAAGCTCATGGGACATGACGACATCGCCGTGCTCGACGGCGGCCTGCCGAAATGGCAGTCCGAGGGGCGCGAGGTCGAGGATCTGCCCCCCGTCATCCGCGACCGCCACATGATGGTGCGCCGCCAGAACCACCTGGTGAAGGACGTCACACAGGTCTCTGCCGCTTCGAAGCTGCGCGACCACGAGATCCTCGACGCCCGCGCCCCTGCCCGCTTCCGCGGCGAGGTGCCCGAGCCGCGCCCGGGCCTGCGCTCGGGCCATATTCCCGGCTCCAAGAACGTGCCCTTCGGCACGCTGCTCAACCCCGACCAGACGATGAAGTCGCCCGAGGCGCTGCGCGCCGCCTTCGAGAGCGCCGGCGTCGATCTAGGCAAGCCGGCGATCACCAGCTGCGGCTCGGGGGTCACCGCCGCCATCCTGAGCCTTGCCCTGACACGCCTCGGCAAGACAGACCACGCCCTTTATGACGGGTCCTGGACCGAGTGGGGGCAATTCCCCACGCTGCCCGTCGCCACCGGAGAGGACTGATGTTCGAAACTCTGAAAGAGCAACCCGCCGACAAGATCCTGATGCTGATGCAGGCCTTCAAGGAAGACCCGCGCACGCAAAAGGTCGACCTCGGGGTCGGCGTCTACAAGGACGCCAGCGGCAACACGCCGGTCATGCGCGCCATCAAGGCGGCGGAAAAGCAGCTCTGGGAGAGTGAGACCACCAAGGCCTACACCGGCCTCGCCGGCGACCCGGCCTTTGCCGAGGCGCTGTCGACGCTGGTGCTGGGCGACGCTGTCCCACGCGAGAACATTGCCGCCGCCGCGACTCCGGGCGGCACCGGCGCCGTGCGCCAGGCCTTCGACATGATCAAGATGGCCAACCCCAAGGCGCGCGTCTTTGTCTCGGACCCGACCTGGCCGAACCACTTGTCGATCCTCAAGCACATGGGCCTGCAGATCGTCCCTTACCGCTATTTCGACGCCGAGACACGCGGCGTGGACTTCATCGGCATGATCGCCGATCTGCAGCAGGTGCTGCCGGGCGACGTGGTGCTGCTGCACGGCTGCTGCCACAACCCCACCGGCGCCAACCTGAACATCTCGCAGTGGAAGGCCGTGACCCAGCTGCTGCTGGAAAAGCAGGGCACGCCGATGATCGACATCGCCTACCAGGGCTTCGGCGACGGTCTCGAGGAAGACGCCGCCGGCGTGCGCCTCGTTGCCTCCTCGGTGCCCGAGTGCCTGATCGCGGCCTCCTGCTCGAAAAACTTCGGCATCTACCGCGAGCGCACGGGCCTGCTGATGGCCGTCAGCCAGGATGCCTCGGCGAAGAAGCTGAACCAGGGCACGCTGAATTACCTCAACCGGCAGAACTACTCCTTCCCGCCCGACCACGGCGCGCGGCTGGTGACCATGGTTCTGACCGATCCCGAGCTGCGCGCCGACTGGGCCGCCGAGCTCGAGGAGGTGCGCCTGTCGATGCTGGGGCTGCGCGAGCAGCTTGCTTCCGAGCTGCAGCGCCTGTCGGGCTCGGACCGTTTTGGCTTCATCGCCCAGCACCGCGGCATGTTCTCGCGTCTTGGCGCGACGCCTGAGCAGGTCGAGACCATGCGCCGTGATCACGGCATCTACATGGTCGGAGACTCGCGCCTGAACATCGCGGGCCTCAACAAGACCACCGTGCCGATCCTCGCCGAGGCCATCATCAAGGCTGGCTGCTGAGCCCCGGACGCCGACGCAAACGGCAAGTGTCTCGAGCGCGGGCCTTCGGGCCCGCGTTTCGCGTTTCAGCCATGCGTCGCGTGGCTGTCCTGCGGCGCCTCGGCCCGGTCCTCCATGCCGTAGTCGCGCAGCACCTGGCAGACCCGCAGCCGATAGCCCGCGAAGATGCCCTCGCGCCCGGCCTTCTGTGCGCCGCGATGCGCGGCGAGGGTCCGCCAGCGCTGCACCGCCGCCTCGTCTTCGAAGAAGCTGAGCGAGAGCAGCTTGTCGGGGTTGGTGAGGCTCTGGAAGCGCTCGACCGAGATGAACCCTTCGACCTCCTCGACCATGGGACGCATGGCGGCGGCGATGTCGAGGTATTGCTCCTTGCGCCCTTCGGCGGGGATGACCTCGAAGATGATTGCGATCATGACTGTCTCCTCTTTGTCGGCCAGCTTTCCGGCCCAGAGGCGCGGTTTGCAAGCCGGTAGCGGGGCGTGCCTGCCGCGCGGTGCCCGGTTTGGCAGGGGGCACTTGCGTATTTGAAAAGAGAAGAAGGTGCAGGGCGCGGCGCCGAGGCAGGGCGGCGGCGGCCTGCCGGGGGTCGCGCCCGGGGGTTGATCTCTGCGGCGCGCGCATGGCAAAGCGCGGGCTTTCGCGGTCGGGCGGTTCCCGGCCAGCACGATCCGCTTGCCGCGCGGGGGTTTGACACGTATCCGCAAGGCTGGCCCGCTTGCCCAAGTGCGGGGGCCGTGCGACCCTTCCCGCCGGAGGACCCCAGTGATGACCGAGACGATGAGCCGATCCGAAACCAGCCTTGTGCCGCAGCTCCACGAGCCGCGCAATCCGGGCATGCCGCTCGACATGGACCGGGTGATGCGCGCAACCGCCAACCGTTCGGCGATCGAGCGCCGCGCCGCGACCCTGCCCGGGCGGCGCTCGGTGAAGAAGGACTACCAGGCGGCCTGGCTCGCACGGGCAATTTCCTGCATCGATTTGACCACGCTTGCGGGCGACGACACGCCGGGACGCGTGGCGCGGCTCTGCGCCAAGGCACGACAGCCGGTGCGGGCGGATCTCCTCGACGCGCTGGGGCTCGAGGGGCTGACCGTGGGCGCGGTCTGCGTCTACCACGACATGATCGCCCCTGCCGTCGAGGCGCTCGAGGGCAGCGGCATTCCGGTGGCGGCGGTCTCGACGGGTTTTCCGGCGGGGCTCTCACCCTTCCATCTGCGCGTCGCCGAGATCACCGAGAGCGTCAAGGCCGGTGCCAGGGAGATCGACATCGTCATCTCGCGCCGCCACGTGCTGACCGGTGACTGGCAGGCGCTCTACGACGAGATGCGCGCCTTTCGCGAAGCCTGCGGCGAGGCGCACGTGAAGGCGATCCTCGCCACCGGCGAGCTGGGCACGCTGCAGAACGTGGCGCGGGCGTCGATGGTCTGCATGATGGCGGGCGCCGATTTCATCAAGACCTCGACCGGCAAGGAAAGCGTCAACGCCACGCTGCCGGTCAGCCTCGTGATGATGCGCGCCATCCGCGAGTACCACGAGGAAACCGGCTATCGCGTCGGTTACAAGCCGGCGGGCGGCATCTCCAAGGCCAAGGACGCGGTGACCTACCTGGCGCTGGTCAAGGAAGAGCTCGGCGACCGCTGGCTGCGGCCGGACCTCTATCGCTTCGGCGCCTCCTCGCTGCTGGGCGACATCGAGCGGCAGCTCGAACATCACGTGACCGGGGCCTATTCGGCCTCCTGGCGCCACGCCACGAGCTGATGGCGCATCTGCGGAACTGGAGACGACGGACATGAGCGTGAAAGAGATCTTCGAGAGCATGGATTATGGACCCGCGCCCGAGAGCGCCGCGGATGCGCTGAGCTGGATCGTGGATCAGGGCTCGCGCTTTGGGTGCTTCATCGATGGCGGCTTCACCAAGCCGGGCAAGACCTTCGAAAGCCGCAATCCCGCCACCGGCGAGGTGCTGGCCGAGGTGACGCAGGCGACGCAGGGCGATGTCGATGCGGCGGTCAAGGCCGCGCGCGCGGCGCAGCCGGGATGGGCCAAGCTGGGGGGCAAGGGCCGGGCGCGCTTCCTCTACGCGCTGGCGCGGCTGGTGCAGAAGCATTCGCGGCTGCTGGCGGTGCTGGAAACGCTCGATAACGGCAAGCCGATCCGCGAGAGCCGCGACATCGACATCCCCCTCGTGGCGCGGCACTTCTACTATCACGCCGGCTGCGCGCAGCTGATGGACGCCGAGTTGCCGGGGCAGGAGCCGCTGGGGGTCTGCGGCCAGATCGTGCCGTGGAACTTCCCGCTGCTGATGCTCGCCTGGAAGATTGCCCCGGCGCTGGCCATGGGCAACACCGTGGTGCTGAAGCCCGCCGAATGGACCTCGCTGAGCGCGCTGTGCTTTGCAGACCTCTGCCAGCAGGCGGGTCTGCCCAAGGGCGTGGTCAACATCGTCACCGGCGACGGCGCCGTGGGCGAGATGATCGTGGGCGCAGAGGTCGACAAGATCGCCTTCACCGGCTCGACCGAGGTGGGCCGCAAGATCCGTGCGGCCACCGCCGGCAGCGGCAAGTCCCTGACGCTCGAGCTGGGCGGCAAGTCGGCCTATGTGGTGTTCGAGGATGCCGATCTCGACAGCGCGGTCGAGGGGCTGGTGGATGCGATCTGGTTCAACCAGGGGCAGGTCTGCTGCGCCGGCTCGCGCCTTCTGGTGCAGGAGGGCATCGCCGAGCGCTTCCACGACAAGCTCAAGGCGCGGATGGACAAGCTGCGCCTGGGCGATCCGCTCGACAAGTGCATCGATATCGGGGCCATCGTCGATCCCGAGCAGAAGGCGCGGATCGAGGCGCTGATGCAGAAGGCCGTGGGCGAAGGCGAGGTCTACACAGGCTGCGCCGCGCCCGAGGGCTGCTTCATCGCCCCGACGTTGGTTACCGGCCTCTCCCCCGCCTCGCTGCTGATGCAGGAAGAGATTTTCGGCCCGGTGCTTGTCTCGACCACCTTCCGCACGCCGTCGGAGGCGGTGCAGATCGCCAACAACACGCGCTACGGGCTGGCCGCCTCGGTCTGGTCCGAGAACATCAACACCGCGCTTGATATTGCGCCGAAACTCGAGGCCGGGGTGGTCTGGGTCAACGGCAGCAACATGTTCGATGCGGCGGCGCCCTTCGGCGGGCTGCGCGAGAGCGGTTTTGGCCGGGAAGGCGGCTGGGAGGGCCTCGCGGCCTATACCCGCCCCGCCGGCAAGGCCGCGTCGCTAAAGAAGGTCGAGGCCTTCGCGGGCGAGAAGGCCGAGCCGCAGGACGTCGATCGTACCGCCAAGCTCTACATCGGCGGCAAACAGGCGCGGCCCGACAGCGGCTACGCGCAGAACATCTACGACCGCAAGGGCCGACTGCTGGGGCAGGCGCCGATCTCGTCGCGCAAGGACATCCGCAACGCCGTCGAAGCGGCGCGGGGCGCGTCGGGCTGGTCCTCGGCCACGGCCCACAACCGCGCGCAGGTGATCTACTTCATCGCCGAGAACCTGCAGGCGCGGGCGGGGGAGTTCGCGGCGCGGATCGATTCCATGACCGGCGGCAACGGGGGCGCGGCAGAGGTCGAAGCCTCGGTCGACCGGCTCTTCACCTATGCGGCCTGGGCGGACAAGTACGAAGGGGCGGTGAAACCCGTGCCGCTGCGCGGCACCGCGCTGTCGCTGCGCCGACCCACCGGCGTGATCGGTGCCTTCTGCCCCGACGAGGCGCCGCTGCTGGGGCTCGTGTCGGTCATGGCCCCGGCCATCGCCATGGGCAACCGCGTGGTGCTGGTCGCCTCCGAGCCCTTCCCGCTGGCGGCGACGGATTTCTACCAGGTGCTCGACACCTCGGATCTGCCGGGCGGGGTGGTCAACATCCTCACCGGCCCGCACGAGGAGCTTGCGCCGACGCTTGCCAGCCACATGGACGTCGAGGCGGTGTGGAGCTTTTCGTCGTCGGACCTGTCTAAGACCCTCGAGGCGGGTGCCGCGGGCAACCTCAAACGCAGTTGGGTGAACGACGGCAACGCCCGCGATTGGGCCTCGGCAGCGGGGGAGGGCGAGAGCTTCCTCGAGGCGGCGACCGAGGTTCAGACGGTGTGGATCCCCTGGGGCGCCTGAGCGGCGCCCCGTCCCGGAGCCCGAGTCGCGTGTGGGGCGCCTTGTCGCGCCCCACCGTTTTAGGCGTTGAATCAGCCTGCTGTCCCGGATAAGGGGCGATCTTTCGCCGCAACGTTGAGAAAAGCCCTCTCCGATGCTATCTTATAAGGGCCCGGCGCCGGGGTCACATTCGGCGCGTGCCATGAAGGAGGACAATGTCCTGTCACTTACTGCCGATGCGGCCGGTGCCGCTGTTGCGGGGATGCCCATGAGCGGGCTGCCCCACACCGAGGTCACGAGCGAGCTTATTCTTGCCGCCGTCCTCAAGTCTCTCGACGACAACAAGGCGGAAGAGACCGTGCAGATTGACCTGCGCGGCAAGACCTCCGTCTGCGACCATATGGTGATCTGCTCGGGACGTTCGTCGCGACAGGTGGCCGCGATCGCGCAGAAGCTCGCCGAGGATCTGAAACATGAGCTGGGCGTCCTGTGCAAGACCGAGGGCGAAGAGACCGGCGACTGGGTGCTGATCGACGCGGGCGACGTGATCGTCCACGTGTTCCGGCCCGAGGTCCGCGAGTTCTACCAGCTCGAGAAGATGTGGATGCCGCTGGGCAAGGTGGCCCAGAGCGCGACCTGACCGGGAGCGCTTATGCGTGTGCACCTCTGCGTCGTGGGCCGGCTTCGGTCTGGCCCCGAGCGCGATCTGATTGACGATTACCTCAAGCGTTTCGACCGCACCGGGCGGGCGCTTGGCCTGGGGCCGGTGACGGTCACCGAGGTCGAGGACCGCAAGGGCGGCGGCATGGCCGCCGAGGCGGCGCTGCTGCGCAAGGCGATTCCTTCGGGAGCCCGGCTGTGCATCCTCGATGAGCGCGGCAAGCTGATGAGCTCGCCGGACTTCGCGCAGCGGCTCGGCGAAATTCGCGATGGCGGCACGGGCGATCTGGCCTTCGTCATCGGCGGGGCGGATGGACTCGATCCCTCGCTGCGGGCCGAGGCCGACATGGCGCTGAGCTTCGGCCATATGGTCTGGCCGCACATGCTGGTCAGGGTCATGCTGTCCGAACAGCTCTACCGCGCAGCGTCCATTTTGGCAGGCAGCCCTTACCACCGCGTATGACTTTGTGCCGATGTCGATGTCGGCAGGTTCCCGCCTATAGGGCGACTCGCCCACGGCGAGAATCCGCGCGAACGCAAACCCCGCGTTGCAAACACCGAAATCCCTGATTTAGCTGCACTTATCGCACCGTCGCGCAGCTGTGAAGACGAGCGAGGTTGACTGCCCTTTCTACTGTCCCTGCCGGCTCCCCCGCCGGTCCCGGGTAGTTCAACGGCCCCGGAGTTTCCCCGAACTCCGGGGCCTTCCCATGTCCGGGGGCGCGTTGGGGCTCTGCTCCGGGATCAGCTATAGGCGATGACCAGCAGAACCGCTCCGAGGATCACCCTGTAGATCACGTAGGGGGTGAAGCTCACCGAGCGCAGCAGTCGCATCATGAGCGTCAGGGCCAGCAGGGCCGAGACAAAGGCGAAGCCCGCGGCGATGGCGCCGTCCTTGGCCGCCTGCGCATCGGCAGTGCCGATGACCTCGGCGCCGAGCAGCACACCCGAGGCAAAGATCGTCGGGATCGACATGAGCATCGAGATCTTCGCCGCGTCATGGCGCTTGTAGCCGAGCTGGCGCGCGCCGGTGATGGTGATGCCCGACCGCGAGGTGCCCGGAATCAGCGCCACCGCCTGCCAAAGGCCGAGCTTGACCGCGTCCTTCAGGTTCCAGTCCGCTTCGGTCTTCACCTCAGGGCCCTTCTGGTCGGCCCACCAGAGCACGATCCCGAAGATCAGCATCGTCCAGCCAATCACCGCGATCGAGCGCAGCATGTCCGACAGGCCGGTGATGTTGAGGATCAGCCCGACGAGGATCACCGGCACCGTGGCAACGGCGAGCAGGAAGGCGAGCTTGGAGCCGGGCGTATCGATCTTGCCGGTCAGCATGCGCGGGATGCCCGCGAGCCCCTCGCGCACGTCCGACCAGAAATAGAGCACCACCGCAAAGAGCGTACCGACGTGCACCGCTACGTCGATCACTTGCCCCTGGTCTTCCATGCCGGTCAGCCCGGGGAGGAGAATCAGGTGACCGGAGGAGGAAATCGGGAGAAACTCGGTGATGCCCTGGATGAGCGCGAGAATAATCAGTTGAGACAGGGGCATGGACGCAGGTCTCCGCTTGGATAGCCACTTTTGCTATAGATTCTTGGATTTCAGGGGGAAAGAGGCAATTTGGTCCGTTTCCGGACCTATTTTTTGACTGAAATGGTGGGCGTCAGGCGCCAACGAGCAGAATTTTATCATTATAGGTCAGCATGTATGACTTTTATTCCGTTTCGACTTTAAGTAAGGAAGCCCGACCGATTGATTTGCTTGGAGACAAGGCATCATGGCAAAGCAACCCATGCTGAAATTCGTGAAGATCGAGCGCGACATGCCCGAGAAGCGGGAGGCGAGTGTCCGCAGCCACGACTTCGACGAAATTTACGCTGAGTTCGCAAAGGCCAAGGCCGAAGAGCAGGCGAGCCGCTGCAGCCAATGCGGTGTGCCTTATTGCCAGTCCCATTGCCCGCTGCACAACAACATCCCCGACTGGCTGAACCTCACCGCGACCGGCCGTCTGGAAGAAGCCTACGAGATCAGCCAGGCCACCAACACCTTCCCGGAAATCTGCGGCCGCATCTGCCCGCAGGACCGTCTGTGCGAAGGCAACTGCGTGATCGAACAATCTGGTCACGGAACCGTGACCATTGGCTCTGTCGAAAAATACATCACCGACACCGCCTGGGAGCAGGGCTGGGTGAAGCCCGCCGCACCCGCGGTCGAGCGCGCCGAGAGCGTCGGCATCATCGGTGCGGGCCCGGGCGGGCTTGCGGCCGCCGACATGCTGCGCCGCGCAGGTGTGCAGGTCATCGTCTATGACCGCTACGATCGCGGCGGCGGCCTTCTGACCTATGGCATTCCGGGCTTCAAGCTCGAGAAGGACGTGGTCATGCGCCGCATCAAGCAGCTCGAGGACGGCGGCGTGCGTTTCGTCTTCAACTGCAATGTCGGGCAGGACATGAGCTTCGACGAGATCCGCGACCAGCATGACGCGGTGATCATCGCCACCGGCGTCTACAAGTCGCGCGACTTGCGTGGTCCGGGCGCTGGCGCCAAGGGCATCGTCAAGGCGATCGACTATCTCACCGCCTCGAACCGCACCGCCAACTTCGGCGACACCGTGCCCGAGTTCGAAAGCGGAGAGCTGAACGCCAAGGGCAAGAAGGTCGTGGTCATCGGCGGCGGCGACACCGCCATGGACTGCCTGCGCACCGCGATCCGCCAGGGCGCCGAGAGCGTGAAATGCCTCTACCGCCGCGACCGTGCCAACATGCCGGGAAGCCAGCGCGAGACCGCCAACGCCGAGGAAGAAGGCGTGCAGTTCGAGTGGCTGACCGCGCCGAAGGGTTTCAAGGGCGACGAGGTCGTCGAGGCGGTGATGGTCCAGAAAATGCGCCTCGGGCTGCCCGACGCCACCGGCCGCCAGTCGCCCGAGGTGATCGAAGGCGCCGACTACGAAGAGCCCGCCGACCTGGTGATCAAGGCGCTCGGCTTCGAGGCCGAGGACCTGCAGACCCTTTGGGGCGCGCCAGAGCTGGAAGTCACCCGCTGGGGCACCGTGAAGGCCGAGTTCACCTCGGGCCGGACCGGGCTGCCGGGCGTCTATGCCGTGGGCGACATCGTGCGCGGTGCCAGCCTCGTGGTCTGGGCGATCCGTGACGGCCGCGACTGTGCCGAGCACGTGCTCAAGGACTTCGAAAAGCTCGCCGCGATCGCCGCCGAGTAAGGCCCACCTCCCCAGCACATCCCATGCACATGGGGCGTGCATCCCTTGAACCTCACGTCCGAACAGAGGTCAGCACTGCTGACCCTTGCCGAAAAAGGAGCGGTGCATGACGCAGAAGACCGGACAATGCCTTTGCGGCGCGGTGCGCTTCACCGTGACCGAGTGCGGCAATTTCGGCGTCTGCCATTGTGAGCAGTGCCGCCGCTGGGCCGGATCGGCGCTCTTTGCAGTGAACGTGCCCGAGACGGCGATTGAGATCGAGGGCGCCGAGGCGATCCGCAGCTTCCGCAGCTCGAGCTGGGCCTCGCGGCATTTCTGCGGCACCTGCGGCTCGGTGCTCTGGTACCGCTACGACAAGGGTGAGGACGGGGCAGGAGAGTACGAGGTCTGCCTCGGGCTGCTCGACGATGGCAACGGCTTCGAGATGAAGAGCGAGATCTTCGCCGACGAAAAGCCCGACAGCTGGGGCCTCACCGGGGCCCATCCGAAATACACCCGCGCCGAGACGCTGAAGAAATTCGGGGCGGACGTCAGCGGCGCCTGAGCCGCAAGACCGAACAAGCGGCGCCTGAGCCGCAAGACAGATTTCCGGCGCGATGAGGCGCCATCTCATTCGGCGCGACCTGCGCCAGCCACGTATCCCGGCCGTGCAAGCGGCCTTCCATGGAGGTGCTAAGCCATGACCACTTTCGACGCCAACTGGGTTGCCGCAGAGGAAGCCAAGCGCAAGTGGATGGAGGAGAACGGCCTGTTCCGCGAAGAGCATGAACACTCTTCCTGCGGCGTCGGCCTTGTGGTCTCCATCGACGGGAAACCGTCGCGCAAGGTTGTCGAGGCGGGCATCACCGCGCTGAAGGCCATCTGGCACCGCGGCGCCGTGGACGCCGACGGCAAGACCGGCGACGGCGCGGGCATCCACGTGCAGATCCCCGTCAGCTTCTTCTACGACCAGATCGAGCGCACCGGCCACGCGCCGCGCAAGGACGAGCTGATGGCCGTCGGCCAGGTCTTCCTGCCGCGCACCGACTTTGCCGCGCAGGAAACCTGCCGGACCATCGTCGAAACCGAAGTGCTGCGCATGGGCCATTACATCTACGGCTGGCGCCACGTGCCGGTGAGCGTGGACTGCCTTGGCGAAAAGGCCAACGCGACCCGCCCCGAGATCGAGCAGATCCTCATTTCCAACGCCAAGGGCGTGGACGAGGAAACCTTCGAGCGCGAGCTCTACGTCATCCGCCGCCGCATCGAGAAGGCTGCGGCCGCCGCGGGCATCAACGGGCTCTACATCGCCTCGCTGTCGTGCCGGTCGATCATCTACAAGGGCATGATGCTGGCCGAGCAGGTCGCCGTCTTCTACCCGGACCTGCAGGACGAGCGCTTCGAATCCGCCTTCGCGATCTACCACCAGCGTTATTCCACCAACACCTTCCCGCAGTGGTGGCTGGCCCAGCCCTTCCGGATGCTTGCCCACAACGGCGAGATCAACACCATCAAGGGCAACACCAACTGGATGAAGTCGCACGAGATCCGCATGGCCTCGGCGACCTTCGGAGAGATGGCCGAGGACATCAAGCCGATCATCGCGACCGGGGCATCGGACTCCGCCGCGCTCGATGCGGTGTTCGAGGTGCTGGTCCGCGCCGGGCGCAACGCGCCGATGGCCAAGACCATGCTGATCCCCGAGGCCTGGTCGAAGCAGGCGGTGGAACTGCCGCAGGCCTGGCTCGACATGTATTCCTACGTCAACTCGGTGATGGAGCCCTGGGACGGCCCGGCGGCGCTCGCGATGACCGACGGCCGCTGGGTCTGCGGCGGTCTCGACCGCAACGGCCTGCGCCCGATGCGCTATGTCGTCACCGGCGACGGGCTGCTAATCGCGGGCTCCGAGGCGGGCATGGTCCCGGTCGACGAGTCGACCGTGCGTGAAAAGGGCGCGCTTGGCCCGGGCCAGATGATCGCCGTCGACATGGAAGAGGGCAAGCTCTACCGCGACACCGAGATCAAGGATCGCCTCGCCTCGTCCCAGCCTTTCGGCGAATGGGTCGGCAAGATCACCGAGCTCGACGAGAGCCTCGGCAAGGTCACCGAGAAGCCGCTCTTCTCGGGCGCCGAGCTGCGGAAGCGCCAGATCGCCGCGGGCTACAGCATCGAGGAACTCGAGCAGTCGCTCTCGGCCATGGCCGAGGACGGCAAGGAAATGCTCGCCTCGATGGGCGACGACACGCCCTCGGCGGTTCTGTCCAAGAAGTACCGCCCGCTCAGCCACTTCTTCCGCCAGAACTTCAGCCAGGTGACCAACCCGCCGATCGACAGCCTGCGCGAATTCCGCGTGATGTCGCTCAAGACCCGCTTCGGCAACCTCAAGAACGTGCTCGACGAGAGCTCGGCGCAGACCGAAATCCTCGTGCTCGACACGCCCTTCGTCGCCAACGCGCAGTTTGACGAGCTGACCCATCACTTCGCGCAGGGCCTGGTCGAGATCGACTGTACCTTCCCCGCCGATGCCGGCGAGGGCGCGCTGCGTGACGGGCTGGCCCGCATCCGGGCCGAGGCCGAGGATGCCGTGCGCTCGGGCGGCGGCCACATCGTGCTGACCGATCATCACCAGGGCGATGGCAAGGTCGCCATGCCGATGATCCTCGCCACCTCGGCCGTGCACAGCTGGCTGACCAAAAAGGGTCTGCGGACGTTCTGCTCGCTGGGTGTGCGCTCGGCGGAATGCATCGACCCGCATTACTTCGCGGTGCTCGTCGGCTGCGGCGCGACCATCGTGAACCCCTATCTGGCCGAGGACAGCATCGCAGACCGCATCTCGCGCGGCCTGATCGAAGGCACCCTGACCGAGGCCGTGGCACGCTACCGCGAAGCCATCGACCAGGGCCTGCTGAAGATCATGTCGAAGATGGGCATCTCGGTGATCTCTTCCTACCGCGGCGGTCTCAACTTCGAGGCCGTGGGCCTGTCGCGCGCCATGTGTGCCGAGTATTTCCCCGGCATGCTGTCGCGGATCTCGGGCATCGGCGTGCACGGCATCCAGCAGAAGGCGGAAGAGGTCCACGCGCTTGGCTTCAAGGGGGGCCGCGACGTGCTGCCCATCGGCGGCTTCTACAAGGCCCGCAAGTCCGGCGAGACCCACGCCTGGGGCGCGCAGAACATGCACCTGCTGCAGGCCGCCTGCAACAAGGCCAGCTACGAGCTGTGGAAGACCTACTCCAAGGCGATGCGGGCCAACCCGCCGATCCACCTGCGCGACCTGCTGGACATCAAGCCGATCGGCGAGGCGATCCCGCTCGAGGAGGTGGAATCCATCACCTCGATCCGCAAGCGCTTCGTGACGCCGGGCATGTCGCTGGGGGCGCTCTCGCCCGAGGCGCACAAGACGCTGAACGTCGCGATGAACCGCATCGGCGCCAAGTCCGACAGCGGTGAGGGCGGCGAGGATCCGGCACACTTCGTGCCCGAGCCGAACGGCGACAACCCCTCGGCGAAGGTCAAGCAGGTGGCCTCGGGCCGCTTCGGCGTTACCGCCGAGTATCTCAATCACTGCGAGGAACTCGAGATCAAGGTCGCGCAGGGCGCCAAGCCCGGCGAGGGCGGCCAGCTGCCCGGCATGAAGGTGACCAAGCTGATCGCCCGTCTGCGCCACTCGACCGAGGGCGTGACGCTGATCTCGCCGCCGCCGCACCACGACATCTACTCGATCGAGGACCTCGCGCAGCTGATCTACGATCTCAAGCAGATCAACCCGCGCTGCAAGGTGACGGTGAAACTGGTGGCCTCTTCGGGCGTCGGCACCATCGCCGCGGGCGTTGCCAAGGCCAAGGCCGACATCATCCTGATCTCGGGCCACAATGGCGGCACCGGCGCCTCGCCGGCGACCTCGATCAAATACGCGGGTCTGCCGTGGGAGATGGGCCTGACCGAGGCGCATCAGGTGCTCGCGATGAACAAGCTGCGCGACCGCGTGACGCTGCGCACCGACGGCGGGCTGCGCACCGGGCGTGACATTGTCATGGCCGCGATGCTCGGCGCCGAGGAGTTCGGCATCGGCACCGCCGCGCTGATCGCCATGGGCTGCATCATGGTCCGCCAGTGCCAGTCGAACACCTGCCCGGTGGGCGTCTGCACCCAGGACCCCGAGCTGCGCGACAAGTTCACCGGCAATGCCGAGAAGGTGGTGAACCTGATCACCTTCTACGCCACCGAGGTGCGCGAGATCCTGGCCTCGATCGGGGCGCGTTCGCTCAACGAGGTGATCGGCCGCGCCGACCTCTTGAGCCAGGTCAGCCGGGGTGCCGAGCATCTCGATGACCTCGACCTCAATCCGCTGCTGATCCGTGTGGATGGGGCCGACGACATCGTCTACGACCGCAACAAGGGCCGCAACGAGGTGCTCGACACGCTCGACGCCGAAATCGTCCGCGACGGCAGCCGCTTCCTGCAGGACGGCGAGAAGATGCAGCTTTCCTACGCGGTGCAGAACACGCACCGCACCGTGGGCACGCGCACCTCGAGCCATATCGTCAGCAAGTTTGGCATGCGCAACGCGCTGCAGCCCGACCACCTGCACGTCAAGCTCACCGGCTCTGCCGGCCAGTCGCTGGGTGCCTTCGCGGCTCCGGGGCTCAAGCTGGAAGTGTCGGGCGATGCCAACGACTATGTCGGCAAGGGCCTGTCTGGCGGCACCATCGTGGTGCGCCCGCCGATGATGTCGCCGCTCACCGCGTCGAACAACACGATCATCGGCAACACCGTGCTCTATGGCGCCACCGACGGCTACCTCTTCGCCGCCGGCAAGGCGGGCGAGCGCTTCGCGGTCCGCAACTCGGGCGCGAAAGTGGTGGTCGAGGGCTGCGGCACCAACGGCTGCGAGTACATGACCGGCGGCACCGCCGTGATCCTCGGCCCGATCGGCGCCAACTTCGGCGCCGGCATGACCGGCGGCATGGCCTATCTCTATGATCCAGAGGGACTGTCCCCGGACCTGATGAACATGGAGAGCTTGGTGACCTGCCCCGTGACCGAAGCGCATTGGGAAGCCGACCTCAAGGCCCTCGTGGAGCGTCACGCGACCGAGACCGGCAGCCGCAAGGCGCTCGATATCCTGCAGAACTGGGAGCGCGAGAAGGCCAACTTCGTGCAGGTCTGCCCGACCGAAATGCTCAACAAGATCCCGCACCCGCTGGGCATCGAGAGCGATGTGGCGGTGCCGGCGGAATAAGCCCGCCCGCTTGTGGAAAGCCGAAGCGCCCGGACCCGAGGTCCGGGCGTTTTCCGTTCCGTCCCGACGCAGAGTGCTTTTCCGCGCGCGCGCGGACGTGTAGATCTGCGCCATGGCGCGAGCAGCAAAGACGACCAAAAGCAAATCGAAGACACCCGCAAAGGGATCTGGCAAGACCGCACGGCGCCCGAGGCCGCTGCGCTTTGTGGTGACGCGCGCCGTGCAGGCCGCGGTGGCGCTGGCGCTGCTGCTCTGCCTCGCGGTGTTCTCCTACCGCTTCGTGAACCCTCCCGGCAGCTTCTACATGTGGAGCGAGGGGCGGCGGCTCGGCAGCCCGGTGGACTACGACTGGGTCGATGCCGAGGATGTGGCCCCCGTCGCGCTGCGGGCGCTGGTGGCCGCCGAGGACGCCAATTTCTGCACCCACTGGGGCTTTGACATGCGGGCGATCCGCGCGGCCATCGCCGAGGGCGGCAATCGCGGCGCCTCGACGATCAGCCAGCAGGTGGTGAAGAACGCCTTCCTCTGGCAGGGCCGCAGCTGGCCGCGCAAGGCGCTCGAGGCGGCGCTCACCCCGCTGATGGAGGCACTCTGGCCAAAGCGGCGCATCCTCGAGGTCTACATGAACATCGCCGAGTTCGACGAGGGCGTCTTCGGCCTCAAGGCCGCCTCGCAGCACTACTTCGGCGTCGCGCCGTCGCAGTTGAGCGCCACCCAGGCGGCCCGGCTCGCGGCGATCCTGCCCGACCCCAAGGACCGCTCGGCCTCGAAACCCTCGAACTTCGTCGAGCGCCGCGCCGCGCAGATCCGCGACGGGGCGGCGACGATCGCCCGCGACGGCCGCGCCCGCTGCTTCGAGTAGGCGGGGCCAGCGCCCCGGCCATCACCCGCCCGTGTTCCCATCCCCAGTTGAATCGCCGCCGGTTTCACGGCAAACAGGCGAAAGATTTCCCTCAGACCCGGAGCCGCTTTCTCGAATGGCAAAGCTTTACCACGTGCCGCTCTCGCCCTTTTGCCGCAAGGTTCGCCTGAGCCTCGCCGAAAAGAAGATCGAATGCGAGCTGGTCGAGGAACGCTACTGGGAGCAGGAGGCCGACTTCCTGCGCCGAAACCCGGCAGGCAAGGTCCCGGTGCTGCGCATCGACAACAAGACCCTGTCCGAAAGCGCCGCGATCTGCGAATGGCTCGAGGAGAAATACCCCGAGCCCTCGCTGCTGCCGCGCTCGCCTGACGCCCGCTACGAAGTGCGCCGGCTCGTCGCCTGGTTCGACGACAAGTTCCACCACGAGGTGACCTCGAAGCTGCTCTACGAGCGGGTGAACAAGAAGATTATGAAGGCCGGGTTCCCCGACTCGAGCAACGTCAAGGCCGGGGCCAAGGCAATCAAGTACCACCTCGACTACATGGCCTGGCTGCTCGACCACCGGCGCTGGCTGGCGGGCGACGTGATGACCCTCGCGGATTTCGCCGCGGCGGCGCATCTGTCCTCGCTGGACTACATCTCGGATGTCGACTGGAACCGGTCGGCGGTGGTCAAGGACTGGTACGCCAAGATCAAGTCGCGCCCGGCCTTCCGGTCGATCCTTGCCGACCAGATTCCGGGCTTCCCGCAGCCGGCGCATTACGCCGATCTCGATTTCTGAGGCGCGCGGGGGCACGCCCCCGCGCGCCAGCCGCCTCAGCCAGAGGGGCTCTCCAGGCTGGCCAGCACGGCGTCCGTGACCATCGGCACGCCGCTGCAGGCCGCGACCCAATCCAGCGCCATATCGTGTTTCTCGCGGCTGAAGTCGGCCAGCGCATCCGCCACGAAAAAGGGCTCGATGTCGCGCTGAAAGGCCTCGGCAGCCGTGGCGAGGCAGCCGATATGGGCGTAAATCCCGGTGATGATCAGCTGGTCCCGCCCGCGCGCCCGCATCAGCGTCTCGAGGTTCGAGCGCTGGAAGGCGCTGTAGCGATGCTTGACCAGCGCGATATCGCCCTCTGCCGGGGCGAGAACGGGGATGATCTCTTCGTGTTCGGGCGTCGCCGACATGCCCGGCCCCCAGAGGTCGGCCTGCAATCCGCGGTCGGGGCGGAACTGGTTGCCCTTCTGCGCAGTGTAAAAGACCGGCACGCCCGCGGTTCTAGCGGCGCTCAGCAGCCGCGCGATATTGGCGGCGGCGGCGGCGATGGGGCTGCCCTCGCGGCGGAAGGCATCCGCGCCAAAGGCGGCGCAGAAGTAGCGCTGCATGTCATGCACCAGCAGCGCGGCGCGCCCGGGCTCGAGCACAAAGGGCGCGCGCGACTTGGGCAGGTCGGCGGCCGCGGGCAGCGGGTAGTCGGGGATCTTCGGAAGGGCCATCGGAGCTTTCCTTGCGGGCTTTGTGTCGGGTCGTGCGGACTTGCGCCTTGCGGGCCTCACAGGCCCTCGGCGATGCCGAGCGCGCGGCGCATGGCAATGAACTTGGCGCGGGTCTCGGCGACCTCTTCAAGTGGATCCGAGGCGGCGACGATCCCGGCCCCGGCAAAGAGCCGCGCCTCGCACCCTTCGAGCATCGCACAGCGCAGGGTGACGTGCCATTCGCCGTTGTTGCTGCCGTCCACCCAGCCGAGCGTGCCGGCGTAGAAGTCGCGCGCGAAGGGTTCGGCCCCGGCAATCGCCTGCAGCGCCTCGGTCAGCGGCGCCCCGGCGACGGCAGGCGTCGGGTGCAGCGCCGCCAGCAGCTCGAGGCAGGGGGTCTCGGGATCGCGCAGCACCCCGTCGATGCAGGTGCCAAGGTGCCACATGCTGGCGGTGCGATCGAGCTGCGGCGCCTGCGGCACGCTGAGCTCGGCGCAATAGGGGGCAAGGATGTCGTGGATGTAGTCGACCACAACGCGGTGCTCGACATTGTCCTTTTCCGAGCCAAGCAGCGCCGCCTTGGCCCGCGCATCGTCGCGCGCATCGGCGCGGCGCCGCGCCGATCCGGCAAGCGGGTGCGAGCGGATCGCCGCGCCGGTCTTGCGCAGCAGCAGCTCGGGCGTCGCGCCGACCAGCCAGCGCGCGTCGCCGCGGGTGCCGGGGAGCGGCAGGCAATAGGCGGTCACATGCGGATCGGCACCGAGCCGCGCGGCCACCGCAAAGGGATCGAGCGTCCGGTCGGTGCGCAGATCGAGCGCCCGGGCCAGCACCGCCTTGCGGAGCGGATGTTCGGGGTCCCCCACCTGCGCCGCCACCGCGGCCACCGCCTCGGCGTAGCGTTCCTGCGATGGCAGGCGATCGAGGGCCAGCGGGCGGGCGTCTGCCTCGGTCCGGGCGGTCGGCAGGGCGTCGGTGCGAGTTTCGGAGCGGAGCGCGTAGAGCCAGCCGGGCCGGTCGCGCTCGAAGGGGAAGGCACCGCAGAGACGCCGGGTCACCGCCCCGCCGCGCGCGGCAAGGGCGCAGAGCCTGTCGGAGATGGCCTCCTCGACAAAGCCGCTCTGCGCTCCGAGGCGCAGGGGCAGGCCAAGGCAGGCGCCGTCCGGCGCACCGATGGGGTACGAAATCGCAAGGTCGCTCAAGGAACAAATCCTGTTCTCGGAGCTGCCTGCCGGTTCGGTGGGTGCTGTGGGTGGAAAGGGCCGCGGGGCGGCGCGTGCCCCCGACCTACCGCGCGGGGCCGAGGGGTGTCAATTCACAAGTCTTGGCGGGGATTGCAGCGGCGGCCCTATCCGCCCGTCCGCTCAGTTCAGCAGGCGCTCGAGCCGCCCGCGCTTGTTGGCGTCATTGCCCTGGCTGTGGAGGATGGCGCGGATCTTGCCGACCTCCTCCGGGCGGATCCGGCTCGGATCGATGCTTGGGGCGAGCGTCTTGACCTGCTGCACCTCGCCCTGCGTCAGCTCGACAGGGCGGCCAATGCTCATGGCATAGCGTTCGGTCTCGGGTTGGGTCGCAGATGTCGCGGCCCGGTCGTGGCCTCCGGGCGTACGGCTGCGGTTGACCATGGCCAGCCCAGCAACGACAAGCAACGCGCCGATCACGAAGACAACTGCATAGCTTTTCATGGCGGGCTCCGATCCCTGGGTGGTCCTTGTTCCAACATAGGGCCTCACGCCGCGCGCACAAGGTGGCTCACCCCCGCGCGGCCTGGGCCTTCCCTTCGGCCTTCACGTGGTCGACGAAGGCGCGCAGGGCCGGGGGCATCAGCCGCCGCTCGGTGAAATAGAGCGATGGGCCGGGAAAGGGCGGGGTCCAGTCCTCGAGGACCGCCACCAGCCGGCCGCTGCGGAGATCCTCGGCGAGGTAGTCGTCGAAGGCATACACGAGCCCGTGCCCGGCGCGGGCGGCCACCAGCGCGGCGGCAGAGCTGTTCACCGCGAGCCGCCCTTGCGGGGTGATGTCGCGCGCCTGCCCATCCTTCTCGAAGGACCAGGGCAGGATATTGCCGGTGCCGAAGACATGGGTGATGCAGGCGTGGCGGGCCAGCGCCTCGGGGTGCTCCGGGGGGCCGTGTCGGGCGAGGTACTCGGGCGCGGCGGCGACCAGCATGCGCTGGTCGGCCCCCACCCGCACCGCCACCATGTCCTGCGCCAGCGCCTCGTCGTAGCGCAGCCCGGCGTCGAAGCCGCGGGCCACCACATCGACGAGATCCCCCTCGCTCACCGCCTCGATGCGCACCCCGGGGTGGCGGGCGAGAAACGAGGCGACCAGAGGCATCAGCCGCAGCTCGATCGCCGGGGCCGGGCCGTTGATGCGGATGCGCCCGGTGAGCGCGGCCTGCGCCCCGTTGCCGACGGCGGCGGCGGCTTCGCCCAGAACCGCCACGGCATCACCGGCGCGGGCGAGCAGGCGTTCGCCCTCCTCGGTGAGCGAGGTGCTGCGGGTGTTGCGGTTGAGCAGCCGCACCCCGAGCCGCGCCTCGAGCTCGCGGATCCGCTCGCTCAGCGTCGAGGGAGAGATCGCCAGCTCGGCTGCCGCGCGGCGGAAGTTGAGATGCCGCGCCAGGGTGACGAACTGCGCCAGCGAATTGAGGTCGATCTGCTGCATTGTTCGGATATCCGAATAGTCCATGCGACTCTGTACGATTTATCGCACGAGGATCGCAATCTATCTCTGGCGCAGGAAGGGGCGGATGTGCCGCCCCCCAGGGACAGGAGATGACCCCATGACCCGCAAGATTGCTCTCATCACCGGCGCGAGCCGCGGCCTCGGCCGCTCTGCCGCGCTGCACCTTGCCCGCGCGGGCGTCGAGGTGATCGGCACCTACAACAGCTCTGCAGAGGCCGCCGCAGAGACCCGGCGCGACATCGAAGCGCTCGGCGTGCGGGCAGCAATGCTGCCCTTCGATGCCGACGGCGGCGACATCGCGGGTTTCGCCGCCACTTTGGCAGAGGAGCTGACGCGCCATTTCGGCCGCGACACCGTGGATTACCTGGTCAACAACGCCGGTCTCGGCGTGCACGCCAGCATCCTCGGCACCGAGCCCGAGCAGCTCGACCTGCTCTACCGGGTGCACCTGCGCACGCCCTTCCTGCTCACCCGGGCGCTGTCCCCGCGGATTGCCGAAGGCGGCGCGGTGCTTTTCGTGTCGTCCGGGCTGGCGCGGTTCACCCTGCCGGGCTACGCGGCCTATGCGGCGATGAAGGGCGCGGTGGAGGTGCTGACCCGCTACGCCGCGCAGGAATTTGGACCGCGCGGTATTCGCGTCAACTGTCTTGCCCCGGGCGCCATTGCCACGGATTTCGGTGGCGGCGCGGTGCGCGACAACGCCGAGCTGAACGCGCGGGTGGCGGAGATGACGGCGCTTGGCCGGGTCGGCGCGCCGGAGGACATCGGCGCCGGGGTCGCGGCGCTGCTGGACGGTGGGCTTGGCTGGATGAGCGGGCAGCGGGTGGAACTGTCGGGAGGCCAGGGGCTCTGATCGCGGCCCCCTGTCCCCGCGGGGACAGGGGGTGCACCGGTGCTGCAAAGGGATCGCTGAAAAGGCATTAATGACCCTTGGGCCGCACGGAGATACGCGGTTGATCCCAAGGGTGTGCAGGGGGAGGAAAATAACCACTCAGCTTGGTAACTGCCCTACCTTTGGACTATCCGCCGCAGAGTTAATTTTTTGTAAACTTTTATGAAGATTTGCGCTGTCGTAGGGTCACGCTTGGCCAGTCTTATGGGCCTTTCGCGGGGCTCCCCGAGGACGCGGGTTAACGAAAGCGGGGCGGCCATCATTGGCCGCCCCGCTTCAGATGCTGAATGTTCGCGGTCAGTCCGGCAAGGCGCCGCAGAAGCCGCCCGAGGCCACGGCGCCCGAGCCGAAGGCCAGCAGGGCGGGGGCCTGGTAGGGGTTCGGCGGCGTGCTGGCCAGATCGAAGGCCAGCAGCGCCGCAACGAAGGTGAGCGCGAGCGCGGCGGTGAGGCTGCGGGTCATGTCCGCGCCTCCAGCCCCAGCGCCGGGCGCAGCCGGATGCCGAGGAAGGCCCCGGCGAAGGCGGCGACGAACCAGACCCAGCCGTGCAGGCTGCCGGTGGAGATGCCCGAGAAGAACGCCCCGACGTTGCAGCCGAAGGCCAGCCGCGACGAATAGCCAAGCAGGAAACCCGCAACGATGGTCGCGACCCAGGCGCGCGCCGGATAGGACGGCAGCTTGGCCGCCAGCGCGCCGCGGCGCCAGGCGGCGACGCCGAAAGCCCCGAGGATAAGGCCGATGTCCGTCAGCGAGGTGTAGTCCGTCAGCACGCTCGATTGCACGCGCTCCATCGAGCCGGGGGCCGCCCAGAACGCGGAGCCGGAGAGATCTCCGCCGAGTGCGGAGAACCCCTTGGCGGCCCAGAGGCCAAGCCCGTAGACCACCCCCCACGGCTGACCCGCGACCAGCAGGTTGCCGATGGCGAGCGCCGCCAGCACGACGGCGGCAAGCGCATGCCGGCGGCTCAGCTTGACCGAGCCCGGCGCGGCGCGCCAGAGGAAGATCGCCGCGGCGAGGGCCAGTAGCACCAGCGTGACGCCAAGCCCCGGAACGCCCGAGAGCCTCAGGATGGGCAGGGCGCCGAGATCGGTCCACCAGATCAGGTTCCAGGCCCCGGCGAAGCTGCCGAGCGCGAAGAAGGGCAGGGCCAGCAGGCTGACGGGGTTGCCGCTTCCGGCGTTGACCAAAGTGCCCGAGCCGCAGCCCAGAACGATCTGCATGCAGGCGCCGAAGACGAAGGCGCCGCCGACCATGGCAAAGCCGATGGGCGCCTGCGCGCCGACCAGTTCCCCCGCATGGCTCGACAGCAGCGGGATGGCGACCACGGCGACCAGAGCGATGGACAGCAGCTGCGCCAGCACGCCCGAGGGTTCGCGGCGCTGGATCATCGCCCGCCACGGCCCGGCGAAGCCGAAGCGCAGTCCCTCGAGCGCGATGCCGAAGCCGAGGCCGATGGCCAACAGGAGCCCGTAGCGTGCGCCGGCAAAGAGTGCGACGAGGGCCACGATGACGAGCGCGCCGAGGATCAACCCGGCGCGCTGCGGCATGGCCCCTGCGGGCGCGGCCGGTGCCGCGCCTTGGGTGACGGATTGGCGCATCAGTTGCCCCCGGTGACCTGGTTCAGCAGGTTCCTGAACAGGCCCGGGGCGTTCTGCATCTCGCCGCCGGTCTGCGAGTATTCGACCATCGAGCCGGGGTAGAGCTTGACGTTCTCGATGCCCGCCATCTCGCTCAGCGCGAACCAGTTGGTCGCGGCCCAGTGGCCGGTGTTGCAGAAGGAGACGATCTCTTTGCCCTCGGTGATGCCGAGCGAGGTCTTCAGCGCCTGCACGTCGGAGATCTGGCCGATGGCGGTGGCGCCGCTCTGGAAGAACTTGGTGTAGGCGTAGTTCTCGGCGCCGGGCAGGGTGCCGGGCTTGGCGGCTGCGCCATGGGCCTTCTTGCCTTCGAAGAAGGCGGCGGGGCGGGCGTCGAGCAGCAGCGCCTCGTGGCCGCCATCGACCACGTCGGCGACCTCGGGGGTCTCGGCGGTCCAGGCGTTGTTCCAGGTGATGTCGAGCTCGGTGGGCTCGGGGGTCACCGCGTCCTTGCTGAGCGGCAGGCCGGTGTTGACCCAGGCCTGCGCGCCGCCGTTGAGGATCGACAGCTCGGTGAAGCCCGAGCTCTTCAGGGTCCAGTAGACGCGGGCGGCGGCACCGAAATCGGTGTCGGTGTCGCCCTGCGAGACGATGACCACCTGCGCGTCGGGCGCGAGGCCGAGCTTTTCATAGGTGGTCTCGAGCTGGTCCACCGGCACCGTCGCGCCAGGGTTGTCCTCGGGGCCGCGGAACAGCCCGTAGGGGGCCGAGACGGCACCGGCGATGTGGCCGTCGGCATAGGCGTCGCCGCGGATGTCGAGAATCTGGGGCGCATCCGCCTCGGTGAGAGCGCGCTCAAGTTCGGCGGGGCTGACGAGCGGGGCGAGGTCGGCGGCAAGTGCGCCGGTTGCGGAAAGCCCGGTGATCGCAGCGGAAAGGGCGATCGCTTTGAAGGTCATGAGAGGGCCTCTTGGTAAGGGTGTTCGTTTTGCGGCCTTATTTCGGTCTGACGGGGCCGGGCGGCAAGGCCCGCGCGGGGGTGCGGGCAAGGCGCGCGCGGAACAGCGCTCCGCCGTGCAGGTCGCGCGTGGACGGCTGATTTGGCGTGGCGGCCCGGACGGGAGAGTTTCCCGGCTGCTCGCCCTGCCTGACGACAACGTTCTTATTTGATCCAGCGGTTCGTGGAAGTGGGCGGACCCCTGTTCCTTCGGCCTTACTCGAGCCCGCTGCGGCGCGCGTCCCAGAGCGTGAGCGCGAAGAGCCCGAAGCCCGCGGCGCTCAGCGCTGCGCCGACATAGCCCGAGGCGGGGAAATCGTGACCCGCGGCGATCACCCGCGCGGCAAGGAACGGCCCCACTGCGTTGGCGACGTTGAAGGCGGCGTGGTGCAGCGAGGCGGCAAGCTGCTGGGCCTCTCCGGCGACGTTCATCAGACGGGTCTGCATCACCGTCGAGACGCCGCCGAGGATGCTCATGCAGAGCACCGCGAGGCCCATGGTCCAGAGCCCGCCCGACACCGCCGCCGGGAAGAGGGCCAGCACAATGGCGCCGCCGCCGAAGGAGGCGAAGGCGGTGACGTTCAGGTTGCGGTCGGCCAGCGCGCCCATCGCGAGGTTGAAGATGGTCATGCCGAAGCCCGCGACCATCAGCATCAGCGCCACCATGTCGTCAGAGGCGCCGAGCGTCGTCTGCACGGTCGAGGCGATGTAGGTATAGACCGCGAAGAAGCCGCCAAAGCCGACGGCGCCGGTGGCCAGCGTCAGCCAGACCTGCCGGTTCTTCAGCGCGCCGAGTTCGCGCAGCGGATTGGCGTCCGGATCGGCGGGGGTGCGGGGGGCCTTGAGGTAGACCGCCAGCGCCGTCGCCAGCGACAGCGCACCGACGATGACGAAGCCCGAGCGCCAGCCGAAGAACTGGCTGAGCCAGCTCGCGGCGGGCACGCCGATGGTGGTGGCGATGGTCAGCCCGAGAAATACCCGCGAGACCGCCGTGGCGCGCTTGTTGCGCGGCACGATCGAGGCGGCCACCAGCGCCGCGACGCCGAAATAGGCGCCATGCGGCAGGCCCGAGGCGAAGCGCGACAGGGTGAAGAGCCCGAAGGTCGGGGCCAGCGCCGAGAGCGTGTTGAAGGCGGCGAAGGCCAGCATCAGCCAGATCAGCAGCATGCGCTTGCGCATCTTCGCCCCGGCCACGGCAAGGATCGGCGCGCCGACAACCACGCCGAGCGCATAGGCGCTGATCGCGTCCGCGGCACGGGCCTCGCTGACCCCGAGGTCACGGGCGAAGTTTGGCAGCAGCGCCATGGCGGCGAATTCGGTGGTGCCGATGGCAAAGCCGCCCATCGCCAGCGCGAAGAGCACCATGCGCGACGAAATCTGTCTTTCGACACCGGCCATCGAGGCAGGCGCGGTTTCGGCCGCTCTGTGGGTCATGCCAATCCATCGTGTCTGTCGGGAATCGGGAGGGATTCCGGCTGTGTCTCTCTCTCCCTGCGGGCATACCTAGGACGCTGCGGCAGGCGAGGCAAGACGCGGATGGGGGATTGGGCACAACAGCGCCTGCCGCTGCGTCCTTTGGCGGCGCGCGGGCGATGGACGCAGGCGCATCGCGCTGCTATCAGGCGCGCGAGCGATAACAGGAGAGGCGCCATGTCGAGCCACGGGGACCCCATTCCGATGATTGCCCGCAAGTCCGCGGGCCTTAAGGGCGAGGCGCATGTGCCGGGCGACAAGTCGATTTCGCACCGCTCGCTGATCCTCGGCGCGATGGCGGTGGGCGAGACGAAGGTGACCGGTCTTCTCGAGGGGCAGGACGTGCTCGACACCGCCAAGGCGATGCGCGCCTTCGGTGCCGAGGTCGAGAAGCGCGACGACACCTGGCACGTTCATGGCGTCGGCGTCGGCGGCTTCGCCGAGCCCGGCAATGTCATCGACTGCGGCAACTCCGGCACCGGCGTGCGGCTGATCATGGGCGCCATGGCGACCACCCCGATCACCGCCACCTTCACTGGCGATGCCTCGCTGAACTCCCGGCCGATGGCGCGGGTCACCGACCCGCTGGCGCTTTTCGGGGCGCGCGCCTACGGGCGCAAGGGCGGGCGGCTTCCGATGACCATCGTCGGCGCCGAGGCGGCGATCCCGGTGCGCTACGCCACGCCGGTGCCCTCGGCGCAGGTGAAATCGGCGGTGCTGCTGGCCGGGCTCAACGCCCCGGGCGAGACCGTGGTGATCGAGCGCGAGGCGACCCGCGACCATTCCGAGCGGATGCTCACCGGCTTCGGCGCGACCGTGACCACCGAAGAGACGTCGGAGGGCCGCGTCATCACCCTTGTCGGCCAGCCCGAGCTGAAACCGCAGACCATCATCGTGCCGCGTGATCCCTCGTCGGCGGCCTTCCCGGTCTGCGCCGCGCTGATCACCGAGGGCTCGGACGTGCTGGTGCCGAACATCGGCCTCAACCCGACCCGCGCGGGGCTGTTCTTCACCCTGCAGGACATGGGCGCGGATCTGACCTTCGAGAACATGCGCGAGGAGGGCGGCGAGCCCGTCGCCGACCTGCGGGCGAAGTTCTCGCCGGACCTCAAGGGCATCGAGGTGCCCGCCGAGCGCGCCGCGAGCATGATCGACGAATACCCGGTGCTTTCGGTGGTCGCGGCCTTTGCGCAAGGCAAGACCCACATGCCCGGCGTCAAGGAACTGCGCGTCAAGGAAAGCGACCGGATCGACGCCATGGCGACCGGCCTCCGCGCGAGCGGCGTCGCGGTGGACGAGGGCGACGACTGGTGGACGGTGCACGGCCGCGGCTTCGGAGACGTGAAGGGCGGGGCGACGGTGCAGAGCCATCTCGACCACCGCATCGCCATGTCCTTCCTCGTCCTGGGGCTTGCGACGGAACAGCCGGTGCGGGTCGATGACGGCGGGCCGATCGCCACCTCCTTCCCGATCTTCGAGGCGCTGATGACCGGGCTGGGCGCCGATCTCATCCGCGAGGCCTGAGCGCTTGCGCCGCATCCTGCCCTACGTCGCGGCGCTGGCCGCCGCGCTGTTCATCTGCATGGGCTACTACGCGGTGAGCGTGCTCTGGCCCGGCGCAGGCGGACAGGCGCCCTTCGATGTGCGAATGCTGGGCTATACCGCGGCCGAGGCGCAGCGCTACCTGCTGGCGCTGAGCGGGGAGGCGCGTTCGGTCTACCTGCTCGAGATGCACTGGCTGGGTCTGGCCTTTCGCGTGGTCTTCGGGCTGACGCTGCTGATGGGGGCCTGGGTGCTGTCGCGCGGGCGGGCCTGGTGGCGGCGCGGCATCTTCCTGCTGCTGGCGCTTGCCTGGATCGGCGCGGATGCCGCCGAGAACCTGCTGATCAACGAGATGCTGCTGCGCGGACCGGTGGCGCTCGATCATGCGCTGGTCGACTGGTCGAGCCTGTTCACCCGGCTCAAGTTCCTGCTGCTTGCGGTCTGCGCGGTGGGGCTTTTCGGCCTGTGGCGGCAGGGCCGCGGCAGGTAACTTGCGGCCCTTCCCGGCGGCGGTCATAAAGGCCGCGATCTGAAAGAAAGGGACGGCCATGGCCTTTACCATTGCCATCGACGGGCCGGCGGCTGCCGGCAAGGGCACGATCAGCCGCGCGGTTGCCGCGCATTTCGGCTTTGCCCATCTCGACACCGGGCTGCTCTACCGCGCCGTGGGGCGCAAGATGCTCGACGGGGTCGATCCGATCCGCGCGGCGCAGAAACTGCTGCCGACCGACCTTCAGGTGCAGGGGCTGCGTACCGCCGCGGTAGGGCAGGCGGCCTCGCGCGTCGCTGCCATCCCCGAGGTGCGCGCCGCGCTTCTGGACTTCCAGCGCGCCTTTGCCCGCCGCGACGGCGGCGCGGTGCTCGACGGGCGCGACATCGGCACGGTGATCTGCCCCGAGGCCGAGGCCAAGCTCTTTGTCACCGCCAGCGCCGAGGTCCGCGCCCGGCGCCGCTTCGAGGAGCTGGTGGCCGGTGGCGCCGAGACCGATTTCGAGACCGTGCTGGCCGAAACCCGCGAGCGCGACCACCGCGACGCCACCCGCGCCGATGCGCCGCTGAAACCGGCGCAGGATGCGCAGATGATCGACACCTCGGAGCTGGACGTCGAGGCCGCCGTGGCCGCCGCCATATCGGCCGTTGAGGCCCGCAGCTTAGAACGCCTGAAAGGATGACAATGAAGACAGTTCGCATGGGGCCCGGCGGCCCCGAGGTTCCCGCCTTCGGCATCGGCGCCATGTCCTTTGCCGAGTTCTACGGGCCGACCACCGAGGCGAATTCCCATGCGGTGCTCGATGCCGCCGCCGACTCGGGGGTGGTGCATGTCGACACGTCGAACGTCTACGGCATGGGGCGCTCGGAAAAGGCGATCGGTGCCTGGCTGAAGGCCAACCCCGGCGCCCGCGAGACGCTGCATATCGCCACCAAGGCCGGGATCACCAAGGACGCGGCAGGCAACCGCTGCTACGACAATTCGCCCGAGCACCTCGAGGGCGAGCTCGACGGCTCGTTGGCACGCCTCGGCGTCGAGCAGGTGGATCTTTTCTACGTCCACCGCCGCGAGGCCGACCGCCCCATCGAAGAGGTCACCGAGACACTCGCCGGGCTTGTGAAGAAGGGCAAGATCAAGAGCTTCGGATTTTCCGAGATCGCGCCGTCCTCGCTGCGCCGGGCGGCAGCGGTGCATCCGGTGGCCGCGGTCCAGTCGGAATATTCGCTGGCGACGCGTTTCGTCGAGCTGGGGCTGGTGCAGGCCTGCAAGGAGCTGGGCACGGCGCTGGTCGCCTTCTCGCCGGTGGGCCGCTCGCTGCTGACTGACCAGCCAATCGGGGCCGAGGTGATCGCCGCCAACCCCTTCCTCGCGACCAACCCCCGGTTCATGGCGCCGAACCTGTCGGCAAACCTCGGGATCACCGAGCGCTTCCGGGCGCTCGCCGCCGAGATGGGCCTGCCCGCGGCGGGGCTCGCGATCGCCTGGCTGCTCAGCCGCGGCGATCACGTGATCCCGATTCCGGGCACGCGCTCGGTGGCGCATTTCGAGGAGCTTCTGAGCGGGCTACACGCCACGCTGACCGAGAGCGACCTGGCGCGGATCGACGAGGTGCTGCCGGTCGGCTGGGCGCATGGCGACCGCTACTCGCCGGCGCAGCGGGTCGGGCCGGAATACTTCTGCTGACAGAGGCCGGGGCCCTGCGCCCCGGCGCACACGAACAGGAAAGGGGCGGGCATGTCGCATGTCACCCTCGTGCGGCACGGGCAGGCCAACACCCATGCCAAGGACGAGATCAGCTATGACCGGCTGAGCGATTTGGGCCGGCAGCAGGCGCGCTGGCTTGGCGATCACCTGCGCGGCACCGGCGATGTCTTCGCCCGCGCCTACTCGGGCACGCTGCAGCGTCACCGCGAGACCGCGGCCGAGATGGGCATCGAGCTGGACGTGGTGCGGGACGCGCGGCTCAACGAGCTTGAGTATTTCACCATGGCGCAGCTCATGGACCAGCAGCACGGCATCGCCCTGCCGCCGGACCGCGAGGGGTTCATCCGCCACCTGCCGACGCTTTTTACCTACTGGCGCGAGGGGCGGCTCGAGGGCGTGCCCGAGAGCTTCGAGCATTTCGAGGGGCGGGTGCGCGACGTGCTGGGTGAGATCGCCGCGGGCGAAGGGCGGGCCGTGGTGGTCACATCGGGCGGGCTCATCGGCATGGCGATGCGGGTGACCATGGGGCTCGAGATGCAGGCGCTGGCGCATGCCTGCCTGGCCATCGAGAACACCTCGCTGCACCGCTTCCAGCCGATCTCGACCGGGCTCTGCCTGACGCTTTTCAACGCGGTGCCGCATCTGGAAGGCTCGGAGCGGTCACTGGCACGCACACATCTCTGAGCACCGGCTTTCCCATAGGTCTGCTTTTCGATAGCAAGGCGGGGAGTTTGGCTTTGGAGAGACGGATGACACATCTCTGGGTGCGCGCGGAGCAGCGGCAGAACGAGGACCGGGTGGGCGTGACCCCCGAGGGGGTGAAGGCGCTGATCGCCGCGGGGCTGCGAGTCACCGTCGAGGAAAGCCGTTCCCGGGTCATCGGCATCGAGGGCTACCGCGCCGCGGGTGCCGAGATCGCCCCCGAGAACAGCTGGCCCGAGGCACCCGAGGAGGCGATCATCTTCGGCCTCAAGGAACTGCCCGAAGACGGCACGCCGCTGCGCCACCGCCACATCATGTTCGGCCATGCCTTCAAGGGTCAGCCGGCGGGGCAGGTTCTGCTGAAGCGCTTCGTGGCGGGCGGCGGGGCGCTCTACGATCTGGAATACCTCGTGGGCGAGGACGGGCGGCGCGTTGCGGCCTTCGGCTACTGGGCGGGCTATGCGGGCGCGGCGGTGACGCTGCTGGCCTATGCGGCGCAGAAGCGTGGCGGCCTCTGCGGGCCGGTCTCGGTCTGGCCCGGGGCGGCGGCGATGGAGGCGGCGGTCGCCGATGTGCTCGACGCGGCGGGCGGCGGGCGGCCCAAGGCGCTGGTCATCGGCGCGCTTGGGCGCGTGGGAACCGGGGCGTCGGATCTCTGCCGCAAGCTCGGCGTCGCCGTGACCGGATGGGATATGGCCGAGACCGCCCATGGCGGGCCGTTCCCCGAGGTGCTGGAGCACGAGATCTTCTTCAACTGCATCCTCGCCCATCCCGGCACGCCGGTCTTCGTGCCCGCCTCGGCGAGCACCGACGCGCGCAAGCTTCGGGCCATCGGTGACATTGCCTGCGACCCCGACAGTGACTTCTCGCCCGTGAAGGTCTATGACCACGTGACCGACTGGCAGGCCCCCGCGCTGCGGGTTCACGAGGAGCCGCCGCTCGACGTCATGGCGATCGACAACCTTCCCTCGCTTCTCCCCCGGGAGAGCTCGGAGGATTTCGCCGCGCAACTGCTGCCGCACCTGCTGACCCTGCCCGCTATGGACGCGGGTGTCTGGGGCCGGGCGGCGGCAACCTACGACAGATACCTCAAGGAGGAACTTGCATGATTCATTGGTGCGGAACGGGACTTTCATCCATCCCGGGGCTGCGACGCCTGATCGAAGCCGGCCACGACGTGATGGTATGGAACCGGACCGAAACCAAGGCCCGCGAGGCGGTGGGCGACATCACCAACCGCATCCTCGCCTTCGCCCCCGAGGCGGTGGAGTCGGCGGTGCAGGAAGGCGACGTGATCGTCTCGATGCTGCCCGGCGACTGGCACGTGATGCTGGCCGAGATCGCGATCAAGAAGAAGGCGCATTTCGTGTCGTCCTCCTACATCTCGCCCGAGATGCGCGGGCTCGACGCCAAGGCGAAGGAAGCCGGGGTGGCTCTGGTCAACGAGGTCGGGCTCGACCCGGGGATCGATCACCTGATGGCGCATGATCTCGTCGCGGCCTACCGCGCCTCGGACGCCTTCGATCCCGAGAACGAGATCAGCTTCCTGAGCTACTGCGGCGGCGTGCCGAAGGAGGCCAACGCCTTCCGCTACAAGTTCTCCTGGGCGCCGGTGGGTGTGCTGAAGGCGCTGCGCTCGCCCTCGCGCTCGATCCGCCACTTCGAGGAGCTGAACGTCCAGCGCCCCTGGGATGCGCTGAGCCGCTACGACGCGCCGCTCGATCCGCCCGAGAGCTTCGAGGTCTACCCCAACCGCGACTCGCTGCCCTTCATCGAGCAATACGAGTTCGGGCAGGACTGGAAAGTGAAGGACTTCGTTCGCGGCACGCTGCGGCTCAACGGCTGGTCCGAGGCGTGGAAGGATGTCTTCGCCGAGGTCGAGACGGCGGACGACGCACGGCTGGCGCAGATGGCCTCCGAACTGCTGGCCGAGAACAAATACGCAGAGGGCGAGCCTGACCGCGTGGTGCTCTGCGTGACGCTGAAGGCCGAGAAGGCGGGCGAGACGGTCTGGCACAAGACCTGGGTGATGGACGCCTGGGGCGACGCGCGCGGCTCGGCCATGGCGCGGCTGGTGTCGATGCCGGTGTCTTGGGCGATCGAGGCGGTGCTGAACCGAGAGATCACGCCGGGCGTCTCGGCGGCGCCGTCGGATCCGAAGTTGGTCACGCGCTGGCTGGGCGGGGTCGAGAGCCTTGCGCAGCGGATGATGCGCGTGGACGAGGCCGGCTGAAGGCTCTGAGCCGCTGGCGGGGCACGGGCCTCGCCAGCGCGCTTCAGGCCGCGCTCGAGCCGATCAGCGCCTTGCGCGCGGCAACCATGTTCACCTTGCGATAGTCCTGTAGCCCGGTGACCTCTCGGCCCACCCAATGGGGCAGGGGCAGCGGCGTGTCGAGCGCCGGCAATTCGACTTCGGCGATGGTGATGCCAGACAGGAACCCCTCGTAGACGTCCACCGTCCAGACCAGCGCGCCCGCGGGCACGTGGTGGCGGGTCTTCTCGACGACATCGGTGCAATGGGCGGAGAGCATCTCCTCGGCGTCCTGCGCCGGGATCGGGTATTCGAACTCGTCTCGGGCCATCCCGTCACGCCGGCCCTTGATGCAGAGCGTTGCGCAGTCATCGTAGAAGCGTACCCGGGCCTTGCGCCCGCCCTCGGCGGCGATGAGCCCGTCGCGCAGCCGCTCGCTGCGGGAGATACCGGATTTCCAGTCATCGCTGGAGACAAGGAACTTGCGCTCGATTTCTTTGGCCAAGGGACACTCGGTTGTCATCAAAAAATAGGCGAAATACGCGCGCGATCTATAGCGTGGCAGCGGGTCGAAGGCCACAGCGGAAAACGCGATGCGGCCGTGATCTTCGCCGCTGACGCGATGCCCGCGTCACGAAAAAGGCGCGCCCCGCGGGACGCGCCTTTGTGCCTCAGAGGAGGCGCTTATTGCGCTGCTTCGTAATGCTCGTCGAGCACCTTGGCGAAGTCGTCGTAGGACATGTTCGAATAGGACTTGCCGTCGATGAGGAAGGAGGGCGTCGAGGTGATGTTGTCGCGGGTCGCGTTCTCTTGGTACCAGCCGACAAGAGCCTTGAGCTTGGCGCTGTCGTTCATGCAGGCGTCGAGCTGGTCTTTGCCGATGCCGGCCATCAGGCCGATCTTGCGCAGGCTGTCGGCGATGCCCTGGTCCGAGCCCGCCTTCACCCAGTCGCCCTGGGTCTTGTAGATCATGTCGGAGATGCCGAAGAACTTCTCGGGAGAGCAGCGCGCGACCATCGCCGCCCACATGCCGTACTTGTCGAAATAGACGTCGCGGTAAACCAGCTTCACCTTGCCGGTCTTGATGTAGTTCTCTTCGATCTGCGGCAGCACCTCGTTGGAGAAGCGCGCGCAATGAGGGCAGGTGAAGGAGGCGTATTCGATGATCTCGACGGGGGCGTTCACGTCGCCTTTGACCATCTCGACGATCTCGGGAGCGGTTTCCGCGGTGGTCTCGGCGGCGCTGGCCTCGCTGCTCGCCTCCTGCGCGCTGACCGCGCCGGGCAGGGCGACGCCCCCGAGGGCGACTGCGGCCGCGAGCGCGGCGACGGGAAGAATGCGGGTCATGTAAGGTCCTCTTGTGGTTGCCTTGCCTGCGGCACGGGGCCGCGTTTCTGCCTGCGGCGTTTTTGCCACCTGTTTCCGCGCGGCGCTATTGCCGCGATTTCGAGATGACGTTGCCAGCGAGGCGCTCGAGCGCGGCGCGCAGCCCGTCATCATGGATGTCTCCGGCCACCTTGTGGGCCTCGGCCTTGATCTCGGGCGAGGGCTCGGGCTTTTCGGCCTTCGGCGCGTGGCCAAAGGCAACGCGGCCCTCGGCGAAGCCGCTCGATGCGGTCTGGGTGATGCGGATGCGCGCAATGGCATTGTAGCCGTAGACCGCGTTGACCTTCTCGCGCAGCTGTTCCTTCTGCATCTCGAGCAGCGGCGCCATGGCGCCGGTGGTGAGCAGCGTAAGCGTCGCGCCCAGCCCCTGCTGGCGCGCGTAGCTGACCTCGACCGGGCGGGCCATTGCGGCGACATCGGCGCCGACGATCTCGTCCCAGTGGGTGAGCAGGCGCGACTGCGCGAAGCCGCGGCTCTCGCTGGCCTTGCGGATCTGCGCGTTGAGCAGACCCGAGGTTTTTGCGAACCCGTATGTTGAGGTGTTGCGCCGTGCCATCTTGAATCCCTCTCTGCGGACCTATTCTAGTGACCCCGCATCCGCATGCCAGCAGGGAATCGCTTTTGTCGTCGATGATCAAGGGAATGTCAGCCAAGCGTGACACGTCGCAGGCCGCAGATCTGCTCACCTGGTACGACCGCCACGCGCGCGAGCTGCCGTGGCGCGTCAGCCCGGCGGCGCGGGCGGCGGGGGTGAGGCCCGACCCGTACCGGGTGTGGATGTCCGAGATCATGCTGCAGCAGACCACGGTGGCCGCGGTGAAAAGCTATTTCGAGGCCTTCACCTCGCGCTGGCCGACGGTCTCGGACCTTGCCGCCGCCGAGGATGCCGACGTGATGGCCGCCTGGGCGGGGCTGGGCTATTACGCCCGCGCCCGGAACCTGCTGAAATGCGCGCGGGCCGTCGCCGATGAGCACGGCGGGGTGTTTCCGCAGACGCTCGAGGGTCTGCGCGCCTTGCCCGGGGTCGGGCCCTATACCGCTGCGGCCGTGGCGGCGATCGCCTTCGACCTGCCCGAGACCGTTGTCGACGGCAACGTCGAGCGCGTCATGGCGCGGCTGCACGACGAGCACCTGCCGCTGCCGCAGTCGAAGCCCCTGCTGACCAGCTACGCCGCCGCGCTGACGCCACAAGAGCGGCCCGGCGACTATGCGCAGGCGGTGATGGACCTTGGCGCCACCATCTGCACCCCGCGCAACCCGGCCTGCGGGCTTTGCCCCTGGCGCAGCGCCTGCGCCGCCTGGGATCGGGGCACGCAGTCCGAGCTGCCGAAGAAGGCGCCGAAGAAACGCAAGCCGACGCGCCACGGCATCGCCTATCTGGTCAAGCGCGTGGACGGCGCCTGGCTGCTGGAGCGCCGGCCCGACAGTGGGCTGCTGGGCGGGATGCTGGGCTGGCCGGGTTCGGAATGGTCCGAGGAAGCTCCCGCCGACGCGCCTCCGATCAGGGCCGAGTGGAAGACGCTCAACACCGAGGCCCGCCACACCTTCACCCATTTTCACCTGCGCCTGACCGTGAAGACCGCGCTGGTGCCGATGGAGCGGCGCCCCGAGCGCGGCGAGTTCGTCGAGGCCGAGGTTTTCGACGCCGGGGACCTGCCGACGGTCATGCGCAAGGCCTTTGCCCTGACGTCGTCCTGAACGGCGCCGACGCGCCGCATTGACCGGCACGGCGCCACGCGACAAGCTGGGCGCCAGAGGCCCCGGCCTGCGTCAGCGGTGACAACGGGGCCCCGCGTGGGGGTAACGAGGGAAACCGGGGCGATGATCTCTTCGACGAAGCTGGCGCGCTGGACCGCCGCCGCACCGTTTTGGCTGGTCTACCTGCTGCCGGTGCTGATCTGGATCGGCGCGCTGAATGGCGGGCTCTGGGTGATCTTGCCGCCGCTGGCCACCTGGTATCTTTTCTCGGCACTGGATGCGGCGCTTGGGCTCAATACGGAAAACGCAGATCCGCAGACCGAGGAGAGCGCGCTCTTCTGGTACCGTGCGGGGGTGATGCTCTGGGCGCCGGTGCAGTTCGTCATGCTCTTTGCGCTGATCTGGTACGTGTCTGGCAACCAGGCCCTGACCATGTGGGAGAAGTTCGGCGTCTTTTTCGGCACCGGGGTGATGACCGGCACGGTGGGGATCGTCTACTCCCACGAGCTTGTGCACCAGCGCAACAGGCTCGAACGGCGGCTGGGCGACTGGCTGCTGGCCATGGTGCTCTACTCGCATTTCCGCTCCGAGCACCTCTTGGTGCATCACCTTTGGGTCGGCACGCCGCGGGATCCCGTTACCGCGCGCTACAACGAGGGCTTCCACCGCTATTACCCGCGCGTATTGCGCGAATGCCCGGTCTCCGCCTTTCGTGCCGAGAAGGGGCTTCTGGCCCGCCGAGGGCTGCCGTGGTGGCACCGGCGCAACCCGTTCTGGCTCTATCTTGTGCTGCAACTGGCGATGCTGGGGCTTGCTGTGGCGCTCGGCGGCTGGGGAGGTCTTGCCCTGTTCCTCGTGCAGGCGGGGGTGGCGATCTGGCAACTCGAGCTGACCAATTACGTCGAACACTACGGGCTGACCCGGAAATATCTCGGCGAAGGGCGCTACGAACATGTGAAGCCGCACCACTCCTGGAACTCGGCGCATACGGCGACCAATTGGCTGCTGATCAACCTGCAGCGCCATTCCGACCACCATTACAAGCCCGACCGCCGTTTCCCGCTGCTGCAGACCTACGCCGAGAGCGCGGCGCCGCAGCTGCCTTACGGCTATCCGGTGATGACCATGGCGGCGATGGTGCCGCCGGTTTGGCGGCGGGTGATGAATCCGAAGGTGCGGGCCTGGCGGCGCAGCTGGTACCCGGAGATCGAGGACTGGTCGGCGTACAACAAGGCGCGCACGCCCCTGCCGAAGGGCTCGGCCTGAGGCGGGCGGTACACCAGCAGGGGTTCGACATCCCCGCGTCGCCGCGGGATATCTCGGCCTGGAAGAAGGGGCGGCGGGGGCGCGGGGATTGCAATCGGCCTGTGCGCTCAGCAACATGGGCGGAGAATCTCAATGAGGTGCGCCATGTCGCTCGAGAAAGCCGCCCGCGCGGTGCGTGAAAACGCCTATGTCCCCTATTCGAAGTTCAAGGTGGGGGCGGCGCTGCTGGCGCCCTCGGGGACGATCTATGCCGGCTGCAACGTCGAAAACGTGGCCTATCCCGAGGGCACATGCGCCGAGGCCGGCGCCATCGCCGCCATGGTCGCCGCGGGAGAGACCGAGTTCCTCGAGGCCTATGTCGTCGCCGATTGCGAGCACCCGCTGCCGCCCTGCGGCGGCTGCCGGCAGAAGCTCGCGGAGTTCGGCAAGTCCCATGCCAAGGTGACGCTCGCGACCACCGACGGGGCGACGCTGGAGACCACCGTCGGCGAGCTGCTGCCCGGCGCCTTCGGTGCGGGGCATATGGACCGCGTCTGATGGACGCGCGCACGGTCATCGCGGCGCTGCGCCGGGGCGAGCCGCCTTCCGACGAAGGGCTCCGCTGGTTCGCCGAGGGGCTTGCCGATGGCACGGTGAGCGCGGCGCAGGCCGGCGCCTTTGCCATGGGCGTCTGCCTGCGCGGTCTTTCCGAGGAGGCGCGGGCTGTGCTGACGCTGGCCATGCGCGACAGCGGTCACGTCCTGCATTGGGATCTGCCGGGGCCGGTGCTCGACAAGCATTCGACCGGCGGCGTGGGGGACTGCGTGAGCCTCGTGCTGGCGCCGATGCTGGCGGCCTGCGGGGCTTACGTCCCAATGATCTCGGGGCGCGGGCTTGGCCATACCGGTGGCACGCTCGACAAGCTCGAGGCGATCCCGGGATACGTGACCGACCCTTCGGAGGACCGGCTGCGCGCGGTGCTGCGCGAGGCGGGCTGCGCCATCGTCTCGGCCTCGGAGGGGATCGCCCCGGCGGACAAGCGGCTCTATGCCATCCGCGACGTGACCGCGACGGTGGAGTCGCTCGATCTTATCACCGCCTCGATCCTGTCGAAGAAGCTGGCGGCGGGGCTGGAAGGGCTGGTGCTGGATGTGAAGGTGGGGTCCGGTGCCTTCATGAAGACCATGGAGGAGGCACGCGCCTTGGCCCGCTCGCTGGTCGGCACCGCGAATGCGGCGGGGTGCCGGACGACGGCGCTGATCACCGGCATGGACCAGCCGCTCGCCGATGCGCTCGGCAATGCGCTGGAGGTGCGCGCCTCCATGGAGGTGCTGACCGAGGGCGCCGGAGGGCCGCTGCTGGAGCTCTCCGTGGCGCTTGGCGCCGAGCTGCTGACGGGGGCCGGGATCGACGGCGGCGAAGCGCGGCTGCGCGAGAGCGTGACAAGCGGCGCGGCGGCGGAGCGGTTCGGGCGCATGGTGCATGGGCTTGGCGGGCCCGTGGATTTTGTCGAAGGCTGGCAGAATATGCTGCCGCAGGCGCCGGTGGTGGTCGACGTGCCTGCGCCCGGCGCAGGGCATGTGGCGTCGATGGACGGCGAGGCGCTGGGGCTTGCGGTCGTGCATCTTGGGGGCGGGCGCGAGGTCGAGGGCGATCCGGTCGATCCCTCGGTGGGTCTGTCCCGGGTGGTGCGGCTCGGACAGTCACTCGAACAGGGCGAGCCGTTGGCGCGGGTCCACGCGGCCAGCGCGGAGGCGGCGCAGGCGGCGGCGCGGGCGGTCACGGCGGCGGTCCGGATCGGCGAGGCGCCGCACGTCGGCCCCTTGGTGCGGGAAAGGATCGCCTGATGCGGGCATTTCTGCTGGTGATGGATTCGGTGGGCGTCGGCGGCGCGCCGGATGCGGCCTCCTATTTCAACGCGGGTGTGCCCGACACCGGGGCGAACACGCTGGCGCATATCGCGCAGGCCTGCGCCGAAGGGCGCGCCGAGGAGGGCCGCAGCGGGCCGCTGCGGCTGCCGGTGCTGGATGCTCTGGGGCTGGGGGTCGCCACGCGGCTGGCCAGCGGCGAGGCGGTGCCGGGGCTCGGCGCGGAGCCCTCGGGGCTCTGGGGCGCGGCCTCCGAGAGGTCGAAGGGGAAGGACACGCCCTCCGGGCATTGGGAGCTGGCGGGCCTGCCCGTCCCTTGGGATTGGCACTACTTCCCCGTCGCGCAGCCGGTCTTTCCGGCGCAGCTGCTGGCCGAGGTCTGCGAGATCGCCGGGGTCGAGGGGACGCTCGGCAACTGCCACGGCTCGGGCACGGTGATGCTGGACCAGTTCGGTCCGGAGCACCAGCGCAGCGGCTGGCCGATCTGCTACACCTCGGCCGACAGCGTCTTCCAGATCGCCGCGCATGAGGAGAGCTTCGGGCTGGAGCGGTTGCTCGATCTTTGTGAGAAGATCGCGCCGACCCTGCACGAGATGAAGGTGGGAAGGGTCATCGCGCGGCCGTTCGTCGGCGCACCGGGCAACTACAGGCGCACCACCAACCGCCACGACTATGCGATCATGCCGCCGGAGCCGATCCTCACCAACTGGGTGCAGGACGCCGGGCGGCGCGTCTACGCCATCGGCAAGATCGGCGACATCTTCTCGATGCAGGGCATCGACGAGGTCCGCAAGGGCGATGATGCCACGCTCATGCGGCACCTGTCCGATCTCGTGGACAGCGCCGAGGACGGCGCGCTGACCTTTGCCAACTTCGTCGAGTTCGACAGCCTCTACGGCCACCGGCGCGATGTGTCAGGTTACGCGCGGGCGCTGGAATGGTTCGACACGGAACTCGGGAAACTGCTGCCGCGCCTGCGCGAGGGCGACCTGCTGCTGATCACCGCCGATCATGGCAACGATCCCACCTGGACGGGCACCGACCACACCCGCGAGCGGGTCCCGGTGCTTGTGCACGGGCGCGGGGCAGGGCAGATCGGGCAGATCGCATTCGCCGATGTGGCGGCAAGTATCGCGGCGCACCTCAAGGTGCCCGCACAAGGACCGGGAAGGAGCTTCCTTTGAGAGACCCAAGAGACCACGACGAGGAAAGCCTGCACCGGATCAAGGGCTTGCCCAAGGTCGAGCTGCACCTGCACATCGAGGGCGCGGCCCCGCCGTCCTTCATCCGCGGGCTGGCGCAGGAGAAGACGGTGCGCCTCGACGGCGTTTTCGCCGAGGATGGCTCCTACATCTACCGCGACTTCGTGCATTTCCTCGAGGTCTACGAGGCGGCCACCTCGGTGCTGAAATCGCCCGAGGATTACGCCCGGCTGACCCGCGCCGTGCTCGAGGAATGCGCGAAGAATGGCGTGATCTACGCCGAGACCTTCATCTCGCCCGACTTCTGCGGCGGCGGCGATCTGGGTGCGTGGCGCGAGTATCTGCACGCCATGCAGGACGCGGCGGACAGCGCCGAGCGCGAGATGGGCATCACTTTGCGCGGCGTGGTCACCTGCGTGCGCCACTTCGGCCCAGAGAAGGCCAAGGCCGCGGCGCGTTGCGCCGCCGAGACCGCGGGCGACTGGATCTGCGGCTTCGGCATGGGCGGCGACGAGAACCGCGGCGAGCAGCGCGATTTTGCCTACAGCTTCGACATGGCCCGCGAGGCCGGGTTGCGGCTGACAACACATGCCGGCGAATGGCGCGGCGCGGCCGAGGTGCGCCGGGCGATCGAGGATCTCGGGGTCGAGCGCATCGGTCACGGCGTGCGCGCCATCGAGGACCCGGCGCTGGTCGATCTCATCGCCGAGCGCGGCATCACGCTCGAGGTTTGCCCCGGCTCGAACGTGCGGCTCGGTGTCTACCCCTCGCTGGCCGCGCACCCGATCCAGAAGCTGCGCGATCGCGACGTCAGGGTCACCGTGTCGACGGATGACCCGCCGTTTTTCCATTCCACCATGGTGCAGGAGTACGAAAACCTTGCACGCACCTTCGGATGGGAAGAAGAGGACTTCATCGAGATTTCCAAGACCTCCGCAGATGCGGCCTTCTGCTCGGCCGACACGCGCGAGGCGCTGCTGAAAAGACTGGAGAGCGCATGAAACACCTGACCGTCGTCGAACACCCGCTGGTGCAGCACAAACTCACCCTGATGCGCGAGAAGGACACCTCGACCGCGTCGTTCCGCAAGTTGCTGCGCGAAATTTCCCTGCTGCTGGCCTATGAGGTCACCCGCGAGCTGCCCGTCACCACCAAGCAGATCGAGACCCCGCTCTGCGCCATGGAGGCCCCGACCATCGAGGGTAAGAAGCTGGCACTGGTGTCGATCCTGCGCGCCGGCAACGGCCTGCTCGACGGCATCCTCGAGCTGATCCCCGCCGCCCGCGTCGGCTTCGTCGGGCTTTACCGCGACGAGGAGACGCTGGAGCCGGTGCAATATTACTTCAAGGTCCCGAAGAACCTCGAGGACCGCACGGTGATCGCCGTCGACCCGATGCTCGCCACCGGCAATTCCTCGGTTGCCGCGATCGACCTGCTGAAGCAGGCCGGCGCGCAGAACATCATCTTCCTGTGCCTGCTCGCCTCGCCCGAGGGCGTCAAGCGCATGGAAGAGGCGCATCCGGACGTTCCGATCATCACCGCCTCGCTCGACGAAAAGCTGAACGAGAAAGGCTATATCGTTCCGGGACTAGGGGATGCGGGGGACCGCATGTTCGGCACAAAATAAGCCCCCTCAACGCTTTACAGCTGCGCGGCGCTCATGCAATGCTGGCCGCGCAGCTTCCCGGGGGGCGACATGCGTATCAAGGTTTCGGCAAGTTCCGCCATTCTCACATTCGCCACGGCGATCGGCTCCGCTCTCATCGGCGCCCCCGTGCTGGCTCAGCGGATCGACACGATCAGCACTCCGGCGGAGGTGCCCCCTGCCAGCTATACCGAAGCGCAATACGTCGACAGCCGCGGCTGCGTGTTCATCCGCGCCGGTTTCGATGACGCGGTGATCTGGGTGCCGCGGGTCAGCCGCGCCGGCGAGCCGGTCTGCGGCTATGCGCCCAGCCTGTCCGGCCAGAGCCGCACCGCCGCGGCCGAGGCGCCCGCGGCCAAGCCCGCCCCGGTGATCGCGCCCGCGCCGGCGTCCAAACCCAAGCCCAAGCCGGTTCAGGCCGTAACCGCCCCGGCCCCGAGCCGTGCCACCGGGCAGCCGATGGCCACGGTCGCCTCGAAACCCGCAGCCGTGGTCAAGGCTCCGGCCTCCAAGCCGCCCGCCGCCCCGGCGCCGCGGGTGGTTTCCAGAGTTCCGGCCGCGCCGGCGGGGTCGGTCGCGGCGGTCCCTGCAGGGGCGCTTGTCGGCGGCGCCTGCACCCCCGGCTTCAGCGGCGAGATCGTCAGCGACGGTCGCACCCTGCGCTGCGGTCCTCAGGCGGCGCCCTATGCGACGGAGGTGCGCCGCGGCGAGGCGCCCGCGCCCGGCAAGAAGGTCTATTACAACAACGGCAATGGCACCGGCAGCTGGCAGGATGGCAAGCTCCTGGTGCCCGGCAGCACCCGCATCCTGCCGCGCCACGTCTACGAGGACGGCCGCGCCGAACGCGTGATCGTCCCCGCCGGATATCGTCCGGCCTGGGAGGACGACCGGCTGAACCCGCATCGCGCCTTGCAGACGGTGAAAGGGTATTACGACACCCAGCGCGTCTGGACCCACGAGGTGCCCCATGCCTCGACCGCCGGCACCGTGGTGACCGCCGTGGCCCCGCGCGTGCGGCTCGAGGGCGACCCGGCGCTGCGCCCCGCGCCCTCGACCACCGGCGCGGTGGTCGCCGCGGCCTCCGACAGCGTTTCCGACGAGGGTCCGGCGCTGCGCTACGTGCAGATCGGCGCCTTCTCCACGGCGGAAAGCGCCGGACAGGCGCGCAGCCGACTGCAGGCGGCGGGTCTTCCGGTGCAGGAACTGCTGCGCAAGTCCGACGGCCTGCGCCGCCTGCGGGTCGGTCCCTATGCCGACGCGCGCGCCGCCAGCCTCGCGCTGTCCAAGGTCCAGGCCACGGGCTACCGCAGCGCGACCCTGCGCTGAGCACAGCATTCTGCTGGACGAAATTTGCCGGTGGAGGCGCGCGCAGCGCGTCGGGGGCAGCACCCAGGCCTTGCGTCACCGGGCCGAGCGCACTCCGCGAGCGGCGCCGCGCCGTCAGCCGCCGCAGATTCCCTGCAACCGCACCCAGTCCGCATCGCTCAGCACCGGCACGCTGCCCTCGGCGGCGCGCGGATCGCCCTCGACCAGAGGCAGCACCGACTCGCCGGTGATGTCGCGGGCATAGGCATAGGGCGAGCTGCGCAGCTCGATCTTCGCGAAGCCATCCAGCAGCGCGTCGAGCGGCACCGGCACCTGCGGGCGGGTAAGCAGCACCTCGGCGTAGCTTTCCAGCGCGCCGCGCGGCAGCGAGCCGGTGGTCAGCAGCTTGAGGCTCGACCAGAGCCCGGCATGGCGCAGCAGATCGCCCAGCGGGTCCGACTGCCTGGCGCGCAACGACTCGGCAAGGATGTAGCCCGCCGCGACGTCCGGGTCCTCGTAGTCCTCGAGCAGATCGCTGCTCAGCAGGATGATCCCGCCGGGTAGATGCGCCGTGTCGCGGAGCCCGTCGTTGAGCACCACCAGATCGCCGCGCCGCGCCTCGCCCAGCACCCGCGCTGCGAGGTGGCGCAGCGGGCGCGCAGACTCGGTCGTGCCGCAGGGGCGCCCGGAGACTCGGGTGATCTGGCCAAGCAGGGCCTGGCCGATCTCGACGCGCTTGGCGCGGGGCACGACGCGCTCGGCATGGTCGAGCAGCGCGCCGGGCAGCCAGAGCAGGATCCCGGCGGCGACCAGCGCGGCAACGCCGATGATCATGCGCAGGCGGAGCTTCCCGGGCTTGGGACGCCGCCGTTCGATGTCGCGCAGCACCCGGTCGATGGCGTCGATCATCGTGCTCTCGTCCTCGGCCAGCTCCAGCGTTTCGCCGGGATCACCGTCGGGATGATAGAGCGCCGGGCTGCGGCCCTTGTTGGCGCGCACCACGGCGGCCATCGACCAATGCGACAGCGCCCGGCCCGAGACGTCCGACACGGTCAGCGTGGCATCCCCCATCGACAGGATCACCTCGCGCCGCTGCGCGTCCGGCTCGGGCCGCCAGAGCGCGGTGGCTTCGAGGCGCTGGTACTCCTTGAGGGCTGTCATGCTCGGGGTGCGTTCTCGGCGATATTCGGGGCGTTTTTGGGGCGCTTGTCCGGGCCGGGAGGCCCGCTGCTCTGCCTTGTCTTCGCTTCTGATTATCAAGCTCCCCCAGCGGGAGCAATCTCTGCCGCGCGGCGCGGCGCGCGCGCGGCGCCGCTGTGCGATCACGGTTGCGAAAAAGACGCGGGTTCCCGGGGGTTGCCGGTGATCAGCCCGGCGCGGTGTGGCGCGGCTAGGGTCGGTGGCCTGATCATCTCGGGCTTCGGCTGAGGGCTGCGGCGATCGTGGCGACGGTCCGAAAAAATATGTTCGTTTAAGGGCGATTAACTATTTCGTTAACCATTTGTTAAGAAGTTCGCGATTTGACTGGCTGCACGGTCGCGACCTCGTACACTTGCGACCGTGCCAGGGGGTGAACCGCTCCTATGATCGTTTCCGTTTTCTTTATGCTGGCAAGCATTTGATCTTGGTTCGGGTACACCCTCTGGCATTTTTTGATCCCGCCACACCTCTACAGACGCACGTCGTATCTGCCTGCCGCCGCCCGCTTCCCGGGCGCGCCTGAAGGGCAAGATCGCTCAGCGCACGGGATCAAGAAGGGCGTTCGGAAGGCGACAATCCTTAACCACATCCTGGCCGCAGGGCACGGGCTCCAGCGCCTTTGACAGGCACAGTCGCGCCTCCTGGATGCGGCCGGACTGGCACGTGATGGTCAGCATGTCCGGCTCCCAGCCGGGATTGGCCTGCAGGAAGGCCTCCTCGATCACCTCGGCCGGCAGGCTGACCGGCGCATCGAGGCGGCGCAGCACCTCGGGGCGGGTGACAGCCTCGTAGGCGCGGCGGGCGAGCGCGAAGTAATCCTGCGACGAGAGTCCTGCACAGGCGCCGTGCTTCTTCCACTGGTACCAGGCCAGCCCCGCCGTGCCCATGATGTCGGCCATGGCGGCGGTCTCCTTGCGGCTCGGCGGGCGGGCGGAGCTGTCGCAATAGGAGGGGTAGCCGCGCGTGTACTGCGGCCAGAGCCCGTGCAGCACCCAGCCGAGCGGGCGGTCGCATTGCGGCGAGTTCCGCGCCTTGCCTTCGAGCGCGCACCAGGTCGGAGACCAGCTCAGCGACAGAACGTAGTAGTCGAACACCCCGGCGCGGTCGCCCTCGGCCCGGGCGGTCGTGGCACAGGTGACGGAGACGAGCAGGATCAGCAGCCAGCGCATTTTCTCTTCCCTCTTGGGTTCCGCGAGACTATATAGGCCCGAAGTTCCCCGACAACGGTAACCCGTCCTGGAGAAGTAATCCGGGACCTCCCGAGGCCAACGCCTTGGGGGAGGGGAGAAGATTTACGTAAGGAGATGACCCATGGCAAAACTGCTGCATCCCAAGGCGACCGCTGTCTGGCTCGTCGACAACACCACTTTGACCTTCAAGCAGATTGCCGACTTCACCGGCATGCACGAGTTGGAAATCCAAGGCATCGCCGACGGTGACGTGGCTGGCGGCGTGAAGGGCTTCGACCCGGTCGCCAACAACCAGATCGAGCAGGTCGAGATCGACAAGGCCGAGAAGAACCCGCTCGCCAGGCTCAAGCTGAAGTACAACCCCGCCGCTGTCGACGAGGACAAGCGCCGCGGCCCGCGCTACACTCCGCTGTCGAAGCGCCAGGACCGTCCGAACGCGATCCTGTGGCTGGTGAAGTTCCACCCCGAGCTGACCGACGGCCAGATCTCCAAGCTGGTGGGCACCACCAAGCCGACGATCCAGTCGATCCGCGAGCGCACCCACTGGAACATCCAGAACATGCAGCCGATCGATCCGGTCGCGCTGGGGCTGTGCCGCCAGTCCGAGCTTGACGCCGCCGTGGCCAAGGCCGCGAAGAACCGCGACGAGGTGATGACCGACGACGAGCGCCGCAAGCTGGTGTCGACCGAGCAGAGCCTTGGCATGGACAGCCACGAGCCGCGGCTGCCGACGGCGATCGAGGGTCTCGAGACCTTCTCGCTCTCCGATCCGCGCGGCGAGGACGACGAGGAAGAAGACAAGGGCCCGAGCGATTTCTCGGATGCGGACAGCTTCTTCAACCTGCCTTCGAGCGACGAGGATGACGACGAGGACGACAGCGACGATCCGCGCGGCTGACACGCGCGTCCGCTGACCACCCGAGAGCCCGTCGCAGCCTTGCGGCGGGCTTTTTCCATGCCGAGGCGCGGGCCGCCGCGCAGCGCCGCCGGGCTGGATCACTGCCCCGGCAGACACAGGTCTTTTACCTTTGCGTCAGCCGCTTGCGCGCCCGATTGACGGAAATCTCGCGACCGGATATCGCCCGCGATGATGCACCCCGAGGCGGTGCAGCGTGTCGCCCGCCGCGTGGCCATTACCGGCAAATGAGCGGGCCCCTTTGGACAGATAAATGATGCTGGGAACGTCTTTTCCCTGTGGTGATCCGCTTGCCGAGCGCCGCGCCGCTTTTGCCGAGACCATGGCCCACCTGGGCGATTACGGCGGCGCGATCGAGGCGCTGAGCCGGGCGATGGATCTGGTGCCGGGCTGGGCCGCGGGCTGGTTCCGTCTCGGCGAGTATCATGAGGCCGTGGGCGAGGTTGAGGCCGCTGCCGATGCCTGGGACAAGGCCGTGGCCGCCGACCCCCGCGATCCGCTGGGCGCCGGGCTGCGCCGCGACCTGTTGCGGGGCGTGCCGGTGGCCGAGAGCATGCCTGCGGCCTTCGTCGAGCTGCTCTTCGACCAATACGCGCCGCGCTTCGAGCGCTCGCTGGTCGGCAAGCTGAACTACCGCGGTCCCGAACTGCTGCTCTCGGCGCTGAAGGCGCAGGGCTTCATGCGGGCGCGGCACGCGCTCGACCTCGGGTGCGGCACCGGGCTGATGGGCGAGCTGCTGCGGCCGCATTGCGACCGGCTCGACGGCTATGACATTTCCTCAAAGATGCTGGCCGAAGCCGCGGCGAAGGGCGTCTACGACGCGCTCGAGAAACGCAACATCGCCGAGATGTCGGCGATCGTGCCACGCTATGACCTGATCCTGGCGGCGGATGTCTTCATCTATCTCGGCGCGCTCGAGCGGGTGATCGGCTGGTGCGCCGGGGCGCTGGCGCCAGGCGGGCAGATCGCCTTCACGCTGGAACTCGGCGAGGCCCCGGTGCAGCTGCGCGAGAGCCGCCGCTTCGCCCATTCGCGGGCGTATATCACCGGCCTGATGGCCGAGGCGGGCTTTGCCGAGGTGACGCTGACCGGCTGCGCGCTGCGGCAGGACCGCGGGCAGGACGTGGCGGCGCTGCTGGTCACCGCACGTGCGCCTGCGCGCGTGCTCGACCGCGAAGGCGACGGGGAAACCGAGGCGCTGGTCTAGGCCGGCGCCGCGGCGCGGCTCAGAAGCCGAAGCTGAGGTGCAGGCGCAGGGCGCTGTCGCCCGCGAAGTTCGAGGCCGCCTCGAGCCGCCCGCCCAGCCCGCGGCCGTCCGTGGCGCCGTAGTCGAGGCCGAGCGAAAGCTGGTCCTCGCTCAGCAGCTCACTGGCGTCGAAGCTGCGGCTGCCGGTCTCGGTGACATAGGTCATCTCGTCCTGGTCACCGCCGAAGACGGCGTAGGCGGCATAGGGGCGCAGGATCCCGCCCACCGCGCGCATCGGCGCGCCCAGCTCGGCGCGGAAGGCGGTGGAATAGGTGACACGGCTTTGGATCTCGCCGCCCTTGCGGGCAAGCTCGTAATCGCCCGTGGCATGGCGCAACACGTCGCCCGTCACCACGAGGTCGATCCCGGTGCCCGGCGACGCGCCCTCGCGCAGAAGGGTTTCGCCGCGCAGACTGAGGCCGAGGGTGCGGCCGTCGTGGTCGGTGCTGCCGGAGGCCGAGGCCGGGCTCGAAAGCTTGTTGTGGGTGCGGCTCATGAAGAGTGCGCCGCCGTAGCTCACGCCGTTCGACGAGCCCGCGTAGCCGGTGCCAAGGAAATAGGAGCGGATGCGCGCCTCGTGGACATCGTCGTCGAGAAAGGACGCGCCCTGCGCGTAGCCCGCGAAGGCCGAGAGCCCGTTCTCGAAGCCCCAGCCCAGCACCAGCCCCCTGCTGTTGTACTCCGAGTCCTGCGCGTGATCCGGCGCGGTGCGCCCGCCCGCCGCATAGCCACCGAGGAAGAACCCGTCCCGCCGGCTGGTCACCGCGCTATGGCCGATGCCGAAGCCGATCTCGCGCGACAGCAGGTCGACCTGCGACAGCGGCGCCGGGTCGAGCACGGGGACCGTGGCCTCCTGCGCCTGGGCGGCGAAGGGAAGCAGAGCGGCGAGAATAGCGAGGCGGAGGGGGGCGGTTGCGCGGATCATGTCGCTGGCTTTAGCGCCAAGGTGCGGTGCCGCCCAGAGGCCGGGGGTCACAGCCGCGTGACCCCGAGGACTCAGAGTTTGCGGCGCGCGTTGAGCGCCGCAGTGATCGTGCCGTCATCGAGATAGTCGAGTTCGCCGCCGATGGGCACGCCCTGAGCCAGCGAGCTCATCGCGACGCGGGTCTCGAGCTGGTCGGCGATGTAATGCGCCGTGGTCTGCCCGTCGACCGTGGCGTTGAGCGCGAGGATCACCTCGGTAATGGCTTCGCTTTGCACCCGCGCCACGAGCTGCGGGATGCGCAGTTCTTCGGGACCGATACGGTCGAGCGCCGACAGCGTGCCGCCGAGCACATGGTAGCGGCCCTTGTAACTGCCGCCGCGCTCCATCGCCCAAAGGTCGCCCACGTCCTCGACAACGCAGATCTGGCCGTTGGCGCGGCGCTCGTCGGTGCAGATCGGGCAGATCTCGGCTGTGCCGACATTGCCGCAGTTGAGGCACTCGCGGGCGGTGGCGGCGACCCGGCTCATCAGATCGGCGAGCGGTGCGAGCTGCAGCTCGCGCTTGCGAATGAGGTGCAGCACGGCGCGCCGCGCCGAACGCGGGCCGAGGCCCGGCAGCCGGGCCATCATCTCGATCAGCGCGTCGATCTCGCTGCGCTCGGGCATTTCCGGGTCACTCCTCGGTGCGGGACGCCGCAGACCTTCTTGCGAAGGTCCGCTCTGTCCCGCCACGCGCCATGCCTGCGGCAGGCGTCTTAGAACGGCATCTTCATGTCTGCGGGAAGGCCAAGCTCTTCGGTGAGCTTGCGCATCTCCTGCTCGGCGCGGTCCTGCGCCTTGCTCTGCGCGTCCTTGATCGCGGCGAGGATCAGGTCCTCGACCACTTCCTTGTCGTCGCTGTTGAAGATCGACGGATCGATGTCGAGACCCTTCAGCTCACCCTTGGCGGTGGCGGTTGCCTTTACGAGGCCGGCACCGGACTCGCCGGTCACCATGGTGGTGTGCAGGCCTTCCTGCAGATCGGCCATCTTGCCCTGCATCTCCTGCGCGGCCTTCATCATCTTGGCCATGTCGCCAAGACCGCCCAATCCCTTGAACATCTGGTCTCTCCTGTCTGGGGCCGCGGCGGGCCCTGTGTCCGAGTTGTCTCCTAGATACGGATCGTGCGTCGGGGCGACAAGGGAAGCGGCGCCGGAATTGCGCAAAACAAGGGCGCTACCGCGCGGAAGTCGCTCCGGGCCGAGCAGACGGCAAATCTATTTACCGTCGCGTCCGGCGGCTTCGTCGAGCAGGCGGGTCAGCAAGAGCGCGGCGCCGCCGAGCATCAGCGAACGTCCGATCGAGTCGGTCACATTGGTCGGGGCGAAGGGCTCGATGTGATCGCGGGTGGTCTGCGCCGCGCGACGTGCGCGAGAGCGGCGCGGAAGGTCGCCGAACTGTTTGGGCGTGGGCACATGGCCGATGCGCGGCTTGGCCTTGATCAGCATCGCGCCGATGGCCAGCAGCCCGCCGGCAAAGACGACGGGGGCGAGGCGCTCGCGCCGGCTGGCAGGCAGGGCGTCGCCGATACGATCGCGCAGGGCGGGCAGGGTGGCCTTGTGAACAGCCTTATGGGGGTCGAAAGTCATGGCGGCTCCTCCGGGTGTGACAGAGGTCAAACCCGGAAAGGCCGCAGGGGTTCCCCCATCACGCAGCGATCACTCCTCCTCGAAGGGATCCCATTCGTCCTCGACCTCGGGAAGGGCCTCCACCGCGGCCTGCTGCTGCTCGGCCTCGGGGGTGCGGATCTCGACGATCTTCGCCTTGGGGAAAGCGGCGAGGGTGGCCTGCACCAGCGGGTGCTGCTCGGCCTCGGAACGCAAAGCCAGCTCGGCTGCGTCGCGCTTTTCCACGATGGTCGGCGTCTCGCAGCCGTTGACCAAAGACACGCCCCAGCGCGCGCCGGTGAAGCGCTGTAGCGCCGTGCCGAGCCGCTGCGCCAGATCGCCCGAGGCGTTGCGGGCCGGGGTGAACTCGATGCGGCCGGGCTGATAGGCGGCAAGGCGCAGGCCGCTTTCGACCTCGACCAGCAGCTTCACATCGCGATTGGCGCGGATGAGCTCGAGGACGTGCTCGAAGGTGGGATACCGCGCGAGCGCGTTGTTCTGCGCCACCGCGGGCACGGCGTTGCCATACATCGCGCTGGGGCCGGAGGGGCCGGGATGGGTCGGTTGCACGTGGCTGGCGTAGGCCTGCGTGCCGCCACCCGCGGGGGCGCCTGCGGGTGCATGGGTGTACCCACCGCCGGGCCCGTTCGGGCTGGGGGGCGGAGGCGGCGTGTCCTGAAGCTTGCGCAGCAGTTCCTCGGGCGAGGGCAGCTCGGCGACGTGGGTCAGCCGGATCACCGCCATCTCGGCGGCCATCATGGCGTTGGGCGCCTGAGCCACTTCGTCCAGCGCCTTGAGCAGCATCTGCCACATGCGGGTGAGCGCGCGCATGCCGAGGTTGGCCGCCAGCGCCGAGCCGCGCAGCCGCTCGTCGGGGCCGACGGTGGGATCCTCGGCGGCGTCCGGCGTGATCTTCACCACCGAGATCCAATGGGTCAGCTCGGCGAGGTCGCGCAGCACCGCCAGCGGGTCGGCGCCCTCGGCATATTGTTCGGAGAGCTCGGTCAGCGCGCCGGGCGCGTCGCCGTGCATGATCTTCTCGAAGAGGTCCATCACCCGTCCGCGATCGGCGAGGCCAAGCATGGCGCGGACCTGATCGGCGGTGGTTTCCCCGGCACCGTGGCTGATCGCCTGATCGAGCAGCGAGGTGGCGTCGCGCGCCGAGCCCTCGGCGGCGCGGGTGATCAGCGCCAGCGCGTCATCGGTGATCTCGGCGCTTTCCTTGGTGGCGATCCGGCGCAGCAGGTCGATCATCACCTCGGGCTCGATGCGGCGCAGATCGAACCGCTGGCAGCGCGACAGCACCGTCACCGGCACCTTGCGGATCTCGGTGGTGGCGAAGATGAACTTCACGTGCGCGGGCGGCTCCTCGAGCGTCTTGAGCAGCGCGTTGAACGCGCTGTTCGAGAGCATGTGCACCTCGTCGATGATGTAGATCTTGTAGCGCGCCGAGGCCGCCCGGTAGTGCACGCTGTCTATGATCTCGCGGATGTCGCCGACGCCGGTGTTGGAGGCCGCGTCCATCTCCAGCACGTCGACGTGGCGGCCTTCCATGATTGCCTTGCAGTGCTCGCACACACCGCAGGGCTCGGTGGTTGGCCCGCCGGCGCCATCGGGGCCGATGCAGTTCATCCCCTTGGCGATGATCCGCGCGGTGGTGGTCTTCCCGGTGCCGCGGATGCCGGTCATGATGAAGGCCTGCGCGATGCGGTCCGCCTTGAAGGCGTTCTTCAGGGTGCGCACCATGGCATCCTGCCCGACGAGATCGGCAAAGGTCTCGGGGCGGTACTTGCGCGCGAGTACCTGGTACTTGGGGCTGTCGTCAGTCATGGAATCCGTGGCGCTCCTTCGGTTGCGGCCAAGGTAAGGTGGGGGAGGGGCGAGGTAAAGCCGGGCGTCGAGGCGGGCGCCGGGTGCGGCCCCGATCCTGGCGCATGTGTTGCGCGGGGACTTCCCCATGCGCCGCCGCTCTGCTATGAGGCGATCAGGCCCGATCGCAGGGGGCCGCCCAGTCCGCGGAAAGCGCGCGCACCTGCCTTCGAACCGATCTGATATCTTCGGTTTCTCTCCTGCCCAGACCAGCGGACACTTGGGCGATGACGGAGGACACCGGCATGCTCTTTTCAGGGCCGACCCCATCCATCGACGATCTGCGCCGCGAGGCGCGCCGACTTCACAAATCCTACGACGCGGGAGACCGCGGCGCGCGGCAACGCCTGAGCGAGCTGCCGCCGCGCGGCGACGGGCGCGAGCTCAGGCGCGCCGACTTCCTGCAGCTCATCGCGCGCGAGCGAGGCTTCGAGAGCTGGCCCAAGCTCAAGCTGGCGGCGGAGACCCAGGGCCTGGACCGGGCAGCGAAAATCCAGCGGCTGAAGATCGCGCTGTTCCATGGTCAGATGCCTGTGGTGCAGGCGCTTCTGGCCGAGACGCCGGATCTCGCCGATGGGCTTTTCGGCCTGCAATGCGCTCTGGTAGACCTGCCTGGCGTGCGCGCCGCGCTGGCGCAAAACCCTCGGCTTGCAACCGAACGGCACGGGCCGCGAAGCCCGATCTTGCACCTCGCCTTCTCGCGTTGGCACCAACTGCACCCTGACCTGCGCCCTGCGACGCTGGAAATCGCCGCCTTGCTGGTCGCACGGGGGGCCGATGTGAACGACGCACAGGAGGGAGCAGGGGGAGAGAAACTCTCGGCGCTCTACGGTGCGCTCTGCGTGGCGCGCAACCTTGATCTGGCGCGCTGGCTTCTGGATCACGGCGCGTCTCCCGACGATGGCGAGTCGCTCTACCATTCGGCGGAGATGGGCACGCTGGACGGGCTGAAGCTGCTGCTCGAGCGTGGGGCGAAGCCGCAGGGCACCAACGCGCTCTTGCGGGCGCTCGACTTCAACGACCACGGCGCCGTGGAGCTTCTGCTCGCCCATGGCGCGACGCTCGACGAGGAGGCGCAGACCATCCCCGCGCTGCATCAGGCGGCGCGGCGCGGCTGCGACCGGCGCATGGTGGAGCTGCTGCTCGAGGCCGGCGCCGATCCGGTGCGCGAGTGGCGCTGGGTCTCGCCCTATGCCTACGCCCGGGTGCTGGGCAGCCGCGCGCTGGTCGAGGCGCTGGAGGCGCGGGGCATCACCGCCGCGCTGTCCCGCGAGGAGGCGCTCATGGCAGAGGCCGCGGAGGGGCGGGGCACTCCGGGTGCCTACATCGACCCCGAGGCGCTGCCGCCTGCCTACGACGGGTTGCTGCGCGGGCTCGCGGGTCGGCCGGACCGGCTGGCGCAGATCAAGGCGTTGGTGTCGCTCGGGCTGCCATATGATGCGCCGGACGGAGTTGATGGCGTGACCCCGGTGCAGGCCGCTGCCTGGGAGGGCTATCCCCAGATAATGGCGCATTTCCTGGATCTGCGTCCGGACATGAGCCACGTGAACGCTTTTGGCGGCACGCTGCTCGGCACGTTGCTGCACGGGGCCGAGAACGCGCCGAAGGCCGAAGGCCGAGATCACCTCGCCTGCCTGAAGCTTCTGCTCGAGCATGGCGTCGCGCTTCCGCGCAAGGCCATCGCATTGGTCGGCAGACCCGATCTTGCCGTCGTCCTGCAAGGCTGGGCCGAGGCGCATCCGGGGCAGGTCGTCTGATCCCGGCCCGGCCGCCGCGCGCTTCGCCCAAGCCGGAAATTCTGTTTCACAAAGCCGCGGCAGCCCCTACAATCAGGGCTGCCGCACGTATTTTCATATAAGGAATTTAGTCATGCGTCTCAGAGGAGTGCGCCGAAGCAGCAATGTCGAGGACCGCCGTCGGTCCGGGGGCCGCGTCGCCGTGGGGGGCGGGCTCGGGGGCATCGCGCTGCTGGTCGTCCTGGCGATCGGCTATTTCGCCGGGGTCGATGTCACCCCGCTTCTGAACAACAGCACGGTGCAGACCTCTAGCGAGCCGCGCGAGCTGACTCCGCAGGAAAAACTCGCCGGCGAATTCGCCTCGCAGGTGCTGGCCACCACCGAGGAGGTCTGGACCCAGCTCTTGCCCGAGCAGGCGGGCCGCGAGTACACGCCGCCGGTGCTGGTGCTCTTCTCTGGCCAGACCGCCTCGCCCTGTGGTGGCGCCAGCGGCGCGACGGGGCCATTCTACTGCCCGCTCGACCAGCAGGCCTATCTCGACACCGAGTTTTTCGCCACGCTCGAGCAGCAGCTCGGCGCCGAGGGGGACTTTGCCGCCGCTTACGTGATCGCCCACGAGGTGGCGCACCACGTGCAGAACCTGCTCGGGATCCTTCCGCAGGTCGAGGAAATCCGCCAGCAGTCGAGCGAGGCGCAAGCCAATGCGCTGACCGTGCGGCTTGAGCTGCAAGCCGACTGCCTGTCCGGCGTCTGGGCCACCCATGTCGACGGCCTCCTCGAGCCCGGAGACGTCGAGGAGGCGTTGAACGCCGCCAAGATGATCGGCGACGACCTTCTGCAGAAGCGGGCAGGGCGGGTGCCGCAGCCGCATACCTTCACCCACGGCACCAGCGCGCAGCGTTCGGGCTGGTTCGCGCGGGGCTACGAGGCGGGCAATATCTCGGCCTGTGACACCTTCTCAGGAGACATCTGACCTGATGATGATCCACGCGCTTTCTGTCCTCGAGGGCATTCTCGCGATCTCGCCCCTGCCGGGCGGCGGCGGGGATTTTGCCGGGGACATGGCGCATGTGACCGAATGGCGCCCGGCCATCGTCATCACCCTCGTCAGCCGGGCCGAGATGGAGGCGGCGGACGCGGCGCTGCTGGGGGTGCACGTGCGGGACCACGGTTCGCGCTGGCTGCACCTGCCGATCCCCGACTTCGGCACCCCGTCCGAGGAGATGCGCGGCCTCTGGCCCGAGGTCAGCGCGCAGGCGCGGCAGGCGCTCTCGGGCGGTGGCCGGGTGCTCGTGCATTGCCGGGGCGGTTGCGGTCGTTCGGGGATGGTGGCGCTGCGGCTGATGATCGAGGCCGGCGAGGCGCCCGACGAGGCGCTGGCCCGGCTCCGCCACGTCCGGCCCTGCGCCGTCGAGACCGACGCTCAGATGGACTGGGCGATGGAGGCCCCGCGCGACGCCGCGCTCTTCCTGCGCCACGTGGACTGATCCCGCTCAGCCGGTCGCACCGATTGCCAGGCCCGCGCGCCTCGGCTAGACCACGCTGCAAAGCCAGCCTTTCGCCAGCCCCTGGATTTTCAAGGAGATGGTGAATGATCCCAGACCGCAGACGCTTCCTGACCACGCTTGCCGCTTTTGCAGGCTGCCCCGCCCTCCCGGTGCTGGCGCAGCGGCAGCAGCCCGCCGCCGAATTCCCGCTCTTCGACACACCCCCCGCAAGCCACGAGCTCTCGCGTGTCGACGTGAGTGCGGACGGTCTGACTTACCGCCTCTTCCTTGCCCTCCCGCGCGGCGCGGCCCCGTCGCAAGGCTGGCCATCGCTCTGGATGCTTGACGGCAACGCTGCCTTTAGCCGCCTTGATGCGGCAATTCTCGAGGCCTACCCGGGGCTTGCGGTCGTGGGTATCGGCTACCCGGTCAAAGAGGCCTTCGACGGCGCCTCGCGTGCGCGCGATTACACCCCCGTGCCGCTCGAGGACCCGATGCATGGTCGCGGGCGCGACTGGGAGTTCGGCGGCGAGGCTGCGTTCCGGGCGCGTCTGCTCGGCCCGCTGGCGCGGGTGCTGGCCGAGCGTGCTCGGCTCGATCCGGCGCGGCGCAGCCTCTGGGGGCATTCCTACGGCGGGGTCTTCGCGCTGGCGACGCTGCTGTCCAAGCCCGCGGCCTTCCGTGCCTACATGCCGATCAGCGCGACCACGGGCTTCGGCGGGCGCAGGCTCTTTGCGATGGAGGCCGAAGCGCCGCGGCTCGCCGCCGGCCGGGCCGAGGTTCTGATGATGCTGGGCGACAGCGAGCATCGCTCGGGCACGCCCGAGCCCGAGGCGCCCCGCCCGAACCCGGACACGCTCGAGATGGCGGCCCGGCTGGCGGTGCGGAGCGACCTGCATGTCCAGCTCGAGGTGCTGAAGGGGCTTGGCCACGGCGCGACCTTTGCCGCCTCCTTCCCGCGCTGCTTCGCGCTGGCGGCGGGCTAGCTCGCAGTCTCTACGCACGCGGTAGGAGAGCAAGTGTTTCGCAGACGAGTTCCGGCCAAACCCTGATCTGTGCAGATTTGCAGCGATCCACCAGTGGCACGAGGTGGATCGCAGTCGCCTTGGGTGTGATACTCTCCGGCCAATTCAGAGATTTCGCCGGTCTGGGCACGGCCCATCCGAGGCGCTGCGGATTCCGGCCAACGCTTGATCCGTGTCATATCGCGGCCCGCTCGAGGGTGGCACCCTGCCAAGAGGAATAACAACGCAGGCGCGCGTTCTGGGAGAGTTCGCAATGGCACAAGTTCTCGTTCCTGGGGCCGGGCTCGGTGGTCCTGAGATGGCCCGCGAGCTGCGGTCGCGCAGCCGCAGATCCCGCCGCTGAACGTGAACCGGGCCGCCTCGGGCGAGCGAGCACCATGCGAAGATGGGCTTCGAGACGTGCTTCCTGCGCAAGGTCCGCTCCGGCAAGGCCGAGTCCTTCGAAGAAAGCCTGATGATGCGGGCGCTGGGGATCGACAAGCCGAAGGACGCCCATGGCGCGTGAGGGGAAGGGTGGGAATTCAACAGGGCGGGGGATCCGATCGGACCCCGCCGCCCGGGAGGAAGGCCAATGAAGCTCTCGTTTCATGGGGCCGCGCGGCAGGTGACCGGATCGTGCCACCTCGTCGAGGCGGCGGGACGCAAGATCCTGATCGATTGCGGGATGTTTCAGGGCGCGCACGAGTTGCACGACGAGAACGCGTCCGGCTTCGGCTTCGACCCGGCAGAGATCGACCTGCTGCTTCTGACCCATGCCCATCTCGATCACTGCGGCCGCATTCCGCTGCTGGTGAAGCGCGGCTTCTCCGGCCCGATCGTGGCAACCGCCGCGACCCGTGACCTGGGGCAACTGTTGATGATGGATTCCGCCCATCTTCACGAGGAGGACGCCCGGAGGCACCGGCGCAAGGGCAGGCAGGGGAGGCGGTACGAGCCGCTCTACGACCGGCTCGATGCGCTCGACGCCGTGCGGCGCTTCGGGCGCCCGGCGCACTACGGCACGGCCACCCAGCTTTTCCCCGGGATCACCGCCACCTTCTTCGACGCGGGGCATATCCTCGGCTCGGCGTCCATCCTGCTGGAGATCACCGAAGGCACGCGGCGGCGCAGGGTGCTCTTCTCGGGCGACATCGGGCCGGGCGGGCGCGTGCTGCTGAACGATCCGGCGCCGCCTGCCGGTGTTGATGTGGTGGTGATGGAGACGACCTATGGCGGCCGGGACCACCGCTCGCTCGCCGACTCGGTCGAGGAACTCCACGCAGCGATCCGGGCCACCCAAGCGCGCGGGGGCAACATCATCATCCCGACCTTCGCATTGGAGCGGGCGCAGGAACTCCTGTGGTACCTGCGCGAGGGGCTGGACGCGGGGTACATCAAGCCCGGCCTGAGGGTCTATCTCGACTCCCCCATGGCGATCTCGGCAACGCGGATCTTCGGCCGGCATCCCGAGGCGATGGGCCCGGGACCCGCACGGATGATCCACGCCGGCAAGGATCCTTTCCAGGTGCCCGGGTTGCAGTTCACCCAGGAGGCCCAGGATTCGATGGAGCTGAACGGCATCCGCTCCGGGGCGCTGATCATGGCTGGCTCGGGCATGTGCACCGGCGGGCGGATCCGCCATCACCTGCGCCACACGCTCACCCATCCCGAGTCCAGCATCATCTTCGTCGGGTTCGCCGCCGAAGGCACGCTGGCGCGGATCATCATAGATGGGGCGTCGCGGGTGAAGCTCTTCGGCGACGAGATCCCCGTGCGGGCGCAGGTCCATACGATCAACGGTTTCTCGGCCCATGCCGGGAGGAGCGCTCTGAGCGCCTGGCACGCAGGTCTCGGCAACCCGAAACAGACGTTCCTGGTGCATGGGGAGCCAAAGGCGATGGAGGCCTTCGGCAGGGAGCTGACAGGCGGCTCGGTCCGGATGCCCGCCATGGGAGAGGAATTCGAGCTTTGAGGGGCGGGCGGGGCTGCCGCACGCTTCGCAGTGTCAACGGAGGACAAGGGGATGGATGATCACGCGCATAGCGGTGGACCGCTTCTGACCTGGTTCGAGGACCTCACCCGAGACGACCTGCCCGAGGTCGGCGGCAAGAACGCCTCGCTTGGCGAGATGGTGGCGCGGCTCGGCAGCCAGGGGATCCGCGTGCCGCCGGGTTTTGCCACGACCGCCGGGGCGTACCGCAGCTACATCGCCGCCAACGGCCTCGAGGCGGTGCTGGCCGCTGCGCTCGGACAGCTCGCCGACGGGCGGCTCACGCTCCCCGAGGCGGGGCGCCGGATCCGCGCGGCGGTGGCGGCCGGGACATGGCCCCCTGACATCGAGCAGGCCATCCGCGCCGCCTATCGTACGCTGGCCGAGCGCGCCGGGATGCCCGAGCCCGCCGTCGCCGTGCGCTCCTCGGCCACCGCCGAGGACCTGCCCAACGCCAGTTTCGCGGGTCAGCAGGAGACCTTCCTCAATATCCGCGGCGAGGCTGCGCTGCTCTACGCCTGCCGCCGCTGCTATGCCTCGCTCTTTACCGACCGCGCCATCACCTACCGGCAGATCAAGGGGTTCGATCATCTCGCCGTGGCGCTTTCGATCGGCGTGCAGCTGATGGTGCGCTCGGACGAGGGCGGCTCGGGTGTCATGTTCTCGCTCGACACGGAGAGCGGCTTCGACAAGCTGGTGCTGATCAACGCCGCCTGGGGCCTGGGCGAGACCGTGGTGCAGGGCGCGGTGAGCCCCGACGAGTATCAAGTCTACAAGCCCTTCCTCGACGACGAGAGCCGCGTGCCGATTTTGCACAAGGCGCTCGGGGCCAAGGAGATCAAGATGATCTACGGCGCAGGGCCAGAGACGCCGACCCGGACGGTGCCGACTTCAAGGGCCGAGCGAGAGAGCTTCGTGCTGTCTGAGGCCGAAATCCTCGAGCTGTCGCGCATGGCGGTGAGGATCGAGCGTCACTACGGCCAGCCTATGGACATGGAATGGGCCCGCGACGGGCAGGGCGGGCCGCTTTACATCGTGCAGGCGCGGCCCGAGACGGTGCAGTCGCGCAGCGGGGGCCACGCCTTCCGCAGCTATCGGCTCGGCACGACCGGCGAGGCGCTGCTGCGCGGGCTCAGCGTCGGCAGCGCGGTGGCGACGGGCGAGGTCTGCCTGATCGAGAGCGCCGCCGACATCGGCCGTTTCCGCGACGGTGCCGTGTTGGTCACCTCGACCACCGACCCGGACTGGGTGCCGATCATGAAGCGCGCCGCCGCGATCGTCACCGACCACGGAGGCCGTACCTCGCATGCGGCGATCATCAGCCGCGAACTGGGCGTTCCGGCCATCGTCGGCACCGGGCAGGCGACGCATCTGCTGCACGACGGGCAGGCGATCACCGTCTCCTGCGCGGGCGGTGACGAGGGGGTGATCTACGCCGGGAAGGCGGAGTTCGAAGTCGAGGAGACACGGCTCGACGAGGTTCCGCAGACCCGCACCAAGGTGATGCTCAACATGGCCAACCCCGCAGCGGCGACGCGCTGGTGGCGGCTGCCGGCGGATGGCGTCGGGCTGGCGCGGATGGAGTTCGTCATCTCCAACGAGGTCAAGGTGCATCCGCTGGCGCTGACCCGCTACGACCGCCTGCCCGCCGGGCCGGATCGCGACGCCATCGACAGGCTCACCCGCGGCTATGCCGACCGGACCGAGTATTTCGTCGAGACGCTCGCCCGAGGCCTCTCGCGCATCGCCGCCACCTGGTACCCGAACCCGGCGATCATCCGGATGAGCGATTTCAAGACAAATGAATACGCCGGGCTGCTTGGGGGCGCGGCGTTCGAACCGCGTGAAGAGAACCCGATGATCGGCTTCCGCGGTGCCTCGCGCTACTACTCCGAGGCCTACCGAGACGGCTTCGCGCTCGAATGTCGCGCGATCCGCCGCCTGCGCGAAACCATCGGCTTTCGCAACGCCGTGGTGATGATCCCCTTCTGCCGCACCGTCGGCGAGGCGGACCGGGTGCTCGAGGTGATGGCCGAGAACGGGCTCAGGCGCGGCGAGGATGGGCTCGAGGTCTACGTGATGTGCGAGATCCCCTCGAACGTGATCGAGGCCGAAGCCTTTGCGGAGCGCTTTGACGGCTTCTCCATAGGCTCCAACGATCTTACCCAGCTCACCCTTGGCGTCGACCGCGACTTCGAGGCGCTGGCCAGCCTCTTTTCCGAGCGCGACCCGGCGGTGCTCTGGATGATCCAGACGGCGATCGCCAAGGCGCGCAAGGCCGGGCGCAAGATCGGCCTCTGCGGGCAGGCGCCCAGCAATCACCCCGAGTTCGCAAAGCTTCTGGTGCAGGCGGGAATCGACAGCATCTCGGTAACCCCGGACAGCTTCCTCGCGGTGAAGCGCCACGTGGCCGAGGCCGAAAGATAGCCCGGGGCGCCCGCGCGCACCGGAGACGTCACGGGGCAGTCACGCCGGGAGGGGGCCGCATGACCAAGGTTACGATCAACGGACGGCAGGTGCAGGTCAAGGAGGGTGCCACCCTGCTCGAGGCGGCGAGGGGTGCGGGCGTCCACATCCCCACGCTCTGTCATCATCCCTCCCTTCCGGCCCATGCCACCTGCCGCATGTGCCTCGTCGAGGTCGCGGGCGCGCGTCACCCTCGGCCAGCGTGCCGGACCCCGGCGCAGGAGGGCGACGTTGTCGACACGGACACCGACGCGCTGCAGGCCTTCCGCCGCGCCGATGCGGCCTGGTTGCTGGCGCGACATCCCGACGACTGCCTGCGCTGCGAGATCGACGGCGCTTGCCAGCTCCAGACGCTGGTCAGGGAAAACCAGTGGCAGGACCTCTGGCCAGAATTGCCCGGGGAAAACGCGCCTCCTGCCGACGATCTCTCCACCGACCACACCTCGCCGAGCATCTGGCGCGACCTGTCGAAATGCATTGAATGCGGCCTTTGCGCCGACGTCTGCGGAGAGGCCGTCCAGCAGCAGTTCATCATCGGCTTAGCCGGGCGCGGCGGCGACCGCAGGCCGGTCACCGTCTTCGAGGAGCCGCTGGCCGAGACCCGGTGCATTTCCTGCGGTCAATGCACGCTGGTCTGCCCGGTGGGCGCCCTCATCGAGACGCCGCACTGGCACGATGTCCTGCATGCGCTCGATGCGCGACGTCGGGTTTCGGTGGTGCAGGTCGCCCCGGCGACCCGGATCGCGATCAGCGAGGAATTCGGCTTCGGCCCGGGCACCGTGAGCACCGGCCGGATGATCAACGCGCTGCGCCAGCTTGGCTTCGACTACGTTTTTGACACCAATTTCGCCGCCGATCTCACGATCATGGAGGAAGGTTCCGAACTTCTGGCGCGGCTGCGCGCCGGGGCGGGGCTGCCGCTCTTCACCTCCTGCTGCCCGGGCTGGGTGAACTGGGTCGAGCTCAACCGGCCCGATCTGCTGCCGCACCTGAGCACGACGAAATCGCCGCAGCAGATGCACGGAGCGATCGCCAAGCGCAGCGGCTTCGCGCGGGCGCTTGGACCCGACTTCGCCGAGGGCAGGGCGGAGCCCTATGTTGTCAGCGTCATGCCCTGCACCGCCAAGAAGGACGAGGCGCGCCGGCCCGGCCTCTCGGGCGACGTGGATCATGTGCTCACGACCCGAGAGCTGGCGCGGATGATCCGGGCCCGCGGGATCGCCTTCGGAGCGCTGTCCGAGGAGGGACGCTTCGACAGCCCGCTCGGAGAGAGCACGGGCGCGGCGCAGATCTTCGGCGCGTCTGGCGGGGTCATGGAGGCCATGGTCCGTACGGCCTCGCACCTTGCTGGCATGGTAGGGGCGCTGCCGCTCGAATGGGCGGCGCTGCGCGGCGTCCGGGACGGCACGAAGACCGCGATCATCCCCGGCATCGGCGCGGTGGCCGTGTGCAACGGCATCGCCGCGGCGCAAAGGCTGCTCGAGGGGGAGGGTTGGCGAGAGGAGTTCGTCGCCATAGAGGTCATGGCCTGCGTCGGTGGGTGTCTTGGCGGCGGCGGCGAGCCGAAGTCCATGGATCCGCAGATCCTGCAGAAGCGCGCTGCGGCCATCTATGCCGTTGATGCCGAGGCGCCGCGCCGCCGCTCGTATGAGAACGGCGAGGTTCAGGCGCTCTATGCGGCTGAATTGGGGGCGCCGAATTCACCCGCTGCGCACCGGTTGCTGCATACCCATTACGCCGGCAGGGGATCGCGCCGCGCGCTGCTGATGCGGTTTCTCGACTGCGTGGACCGGCGGGACGGGGCGGCCGCGGCGGAGCTGTTCCAGCCGGACGGCCGCTGGTCGACAGCCTCGGTGGCCGGCGACATAGAAGGGGCCGATGCCATCGCGGCGTTCATCAACCGCGCGTTGCCGCCAAGGCGCTACGGGGCGGCCTACAAGCGGCATCAGATGGCGTCGGCGGCGCTGACCGAGGATCTCACCGTGCTGACGCCAGACGGCAGCCGCTGCCGGTTTGAACTGGAGCTGGCGGCCGGGACCGGCAAAGGCCCATCGTCGGCGCGGATCGCGCGGCTCACGCGTATTGTTCTATAAAGACTGCATAAGATTTCTCGGCCGGGGCTCGGTCACTGAAAGGACCGCGATGCGCTCCGGCGCTGCACAACCTGCGAGCGGTCCCGACATGCAGCGCCGCGCGGCAAGGGGCGCGGTCGGTGGTTTTCCGCCTGCAGCCTCTTGGAGCCGGTCACGAGGGTTGTCGAAAATGCTTGCTTGCTCGAAGGTTGCGGCATCACCAGCCATTTTTTGGCCCCCGCATTTCAACACGTTCCCGTTTCCAAGCGACAGACCCGGCCGCGGTCGGCACCGCGCCCATCCTGGCCTCCGTGTCTGGCAAATGAAGGAATTCGCGCATGGAGTTTTTCGACAGCGTCTTCGGACTCATCAACGATCTGACCTGGGGGGCGGCGCTCATTCCCTTCCTGGTGGTTCTGGGCTGCTTCTTCACCATTGCCAGCGGCTTTGCGCAATTCCGCTACTTCAAACGCATGTTCCGGGTGCTGTCGAAGGATGGCAGCTCGGACGATCCGAACAAGATCTCGGCGCGCGAGGCGCTCTTCGTCTCGGTGGGCGGGCGCGTCGGCGGCGGGAACATTGCCGGCGTCGCCGTGGCGATCACCGCCGGCGGTCCGGGCGCGGTGTTCTGGATGTGGGCCATCGCGCTGGTGGGCATGTGCTCTGCGATGATCGAGGCGATCCTCGCGCAGGTCTACAAGGAGACCACGCCGAACGGCGACTTCCGCGGCGGACCTGCGCGTGCCATCGTGCATGGGCTCGGACACAAGTACCGCTGGCTCGCTGTGATTTACTGCATTTGCCTGATCGGGTCGTTCTCCATCGGCTTCAACGCCTTCCAGGGCAACACGGTTGCCGGCGCGGCGGCAGACAGCCTCGGCGTTCCGCGCATCGCGACAGGGCTCGTGCTCGCCGCGGTCACCGGCTTCGTCATCTTCGGCGGTATTCACCGCATCGCCAAGGCCGCCGACGTGATCATTCCGGTCATGGCGATCGGCTACATCGCCATGGCGCTGCTGGTGATCGTGCTCAACCTCACGTCGCTGCCGGGGGTTATCGCGGACATCGTCGGCAACGCCTTCGGCCTTCGCGAGGCAGTCTCCGGCGGCATGGGCGCGGCGATCGCCCAGGGCCTGCGGCGCGGACTCTTTTCCAACGAGGCCGGGCTGGGCTCGGCGCCGAACGTGGCCGCCACGGCCTTTGTGCACCACCCGGTGAGCCAGGGCATCACCCAGAGCTTTTCGGTTTTCATCGACACCATCCTGATCTGCTCCTGCACGGCCTTCGTCATCCTGCTGGGGGATGTCTACACACCGGGCGCCGAGGCCATCGACGGCGTCGCGCTCACCCAGCAGAGCCTTGTCTCGCACGTGGGGAACTGGGCGCAGTACTACTTGACCGCCGCCATCTTCTTGTTTTCGTTCAGCTCCATCATGTACAACTACTACCTTGGCGAGAACGCACTCAGCTTCATGACCGATGCGCCAATGGCCCGCAACTTCCTGCGCTTCGCGATTATCGGGATCGTCCTGCTTGGCGCGGTCGCCCCCGGCGCCACCGCGGTCTTTGCGTTCTCCGACCCGATGATGGGCATCCTCGCAATCGTGAACCTGCTGGCGCTCGCCATGCTGTTCCCGATCGCGGCGCGGATCCTCGACGACTTCACCAGGCAGGTCCGGGCGGGAGTGGATCGCCCGGTCTTCTACGCGGATGATTTCCCAGACCTGGAGCTCGACCGGACCTCCTGGCCTGAAAAGCGGCCCGCGGAGTGAAGGCCCCGGCGGTCGCGGCAGACGTCAGGGGATGCGTGTCCGTTCGATGAACTTGCGCAGGGCAAATCGCGAGCGCACGCTGCGGACGCCCTCGATCTTCATCAGCTTCTTCTGAAGCACCTCTTCGTATTCCTCGAGGTCCCTGACCAGGACCTCGAGCAGGAAGTCCTGCGAGCCGGTCATCAGCATGCCCGTCACCACTTCCTCGATCCCCGAGACGGCTTTCTGGAACCGCTCCACGTCTTCGCCATCCGAGCGCTCGAGCTCGACCGAGACAAAGGCGGTGACCCCGAAGCCGGAGACCTTGCGATCGATCTTGGCGATATAGCCGCTGATCAGCCCGGTTTCCTCGAGCCTCTGGACCCTGCGCTTGCAGGGGGTGGGGGACAGGCCGACCTTCTCGGCCAGATCCACCACGGTGATCCGGCCGTCGGATTGCAGCACCCGCAGGATTTTTCGGTCAAGCTCATCGAGGGAAATCGGCATGTGGTATTTCCTGCTTGCTGGGGTTGTGTAGCCGTCCGTTGATTCCGCTAGACAGCCGCGTGGATTCGAGGCGTTCCCCGGCGCTATAAGCAGGTTCGTAGAGACAATCACCGCAAAATGGCTTTCGCCTAGCGAATAGGTATCAGCCGGAACGAAACCGCTCCCGAGTTTGGCCGAAAACGTCGCGCCTCCTGTGCCACACTGTCGCAGACACCAATCTAGCGGTTTTTGAGGACCAGATGGCACTGAAACTTGTCGAAGAACAGGCTCCCGCGGGCTATGAGCGCCTCGTCTACATCGAGGACGAAGAGGCTGGCCTGCGTGCCTTCGTCTGCGTGCACTCCACCGTTCTCGGCCCGGCGGTCGGCGGCTGCCGGATGTGGAACTACGCCACGCTCGAGGATGCGCGGACCGATGTTCTGCGCCTCGCGGCGGGCATGACCAACAAGAACGCGATGGCGGGTCTCGGCCTTGGAGGCGGCAAATCCGTCATCATCGGCGATCCGCGCAGCGACAAGACCGAGGCGCTTTTCCGCGCCTTCGGCCGCGCGATCGAGAGCTTTGGCGGTAGCTACTACACCGCGGAAGATGTCGGCATCTCGCCCGAAGACATGGCAAATGTGGCCAAGGAGACCGCCTACGCGGTGGGTCTCGACCATGGCGCGCATGCCAGCGGCGATCCTTCGCCCTTTACTGCCGAGGGCGTCTTCCAGTGCCTGAAAGTCGGCGCGAAGGCGGTCTTCGGCAAGAGCGATCTGACCGGGCGGCGGGTGCTGGTGCAGGGTCTCGGCCATGTCGGCTGGAGCCTCGCGGAAAAGCTGCATGCCGCCGGTGCGGAGCTGGTGGTGTCGGATGTCAATGCAGAGGCGGTGGAAAGAGCCCGCGCCAGCCTCGGTGCGGAGATTTGCCCGCCGGAGCAGATCTTCGCGCAGCAGATGGATATCTTCGCGCCCTGCGCGCTGGGCGGGATCCTCACCCATGAGACCGTGGCGCAGCTGAGCGCCCGCCTCGTCTGCGGGGCGGCGAACAACCAGTTGCTCGAGCCCTCGGTCGCCGAGGAACTGTTGGCACGCGATTGCCTCTACCTGCCGGACTACGTGGTGAACGCGGGTGGCATCATCAGCGTCGCGGGAGAGGTCCACCACGCCGGGCCGGAGTACCGCGCCGACCGTCTCGTGCAGATCGCGGGCCGGGTCGCGCAGATCATCGAGACCAGCCGGAAAGAGCGCAAGACGACGATCCAAGTCGCCGATGACATGGTCGCCGAGATCCTCGCCGAGGCCGCCAAGGTCGACGCGCTCGCCGTCTGAAGGCACCGTCCCGAAGGAGCCGCCGATCCCGTGGCTGCCGCGCAGGCATTGCGCGAGGGCCACGAGTCCGGCGGTCTCCACTTCGCCCGCGGCACCGCTCCGCAGCAGCCCGGGCGCGGAGATCGGCACAATCAAAGGCCCAGCCCATCGCCGGGGGTTTGATCGCCGAGCTTTTTTGCTCGCTGTTGTCGCGCTGCCTGCGCAGGGGACCGCTCAACGAGGGATAGGCGACATTTTCTTTTAGGAGTCGCACGAAGCTTGCGTATCTTCGCAAGATCGCTCCCTCGCAAAGCATTTTCGAATTTCCCAATTCAGCTGGTCGGACGATGACAAAGTTCCGGTTCCCAACCGCGTTCACCATCCTGTTCGTCTTGATCGCGATTTTCGCGATGCTCACTTGGGTCATTCCCGCGGGAGAATATGCGCGCGAGATGAACGACAGTCTCGGCGTCGCGGCTCCCGTCCCGGGGAGCTATCGGCCGGTCGAGCCGGACCCTCAGGGGATCACCGACGTGATCCTTGCTCCGATTGCCGGCATGTAGGATCCGGCCCTGCTGGGCTCCGCGTCGAGCGCAGCCATGGACGTTGCGGTCTTCGTGCTGGTCATCGGCGGGTTCCTGATGGTGGTCAGCAGGACAGGTGCCATTGACGCTGGCATCGGCGCCTTGCTGATCAGGCTCGGGGGCAGGGAACATCTGATGATCCCCATCCTGATGACCGCCTTTGCCCTCGGGGGAACGAGTTTCGGCATGGCAGAGGAGACGCTGGCCTTTTACGCGTTGAGCATTCCGGTATTCATCCGGGCGGGCTACGATGCGCTGACCGGAGTGGCGGTGATCATGCTCGGGGCCGGGATCGGCACGCTGGGCTCGACGTTCAACGCCTTTGCCACCGTCGTCGCCCCGCAGGGGGCGGGCATCGCCTTCACGCAGGGCATCGTGCCGCGCGCGCTGATCTTTGTGGTCTGTCTCGCGTCGGGCATCGTCCACGTCATGCGCTATGCCCACACGGTGAAGGCCGATCCTGCTGCCTCCTTGCTATCCGACATGGCGGAGGAAAATCGCACCTTCTTCCTCAAGTTGTCCGAGGCGGCCGGCGCGGCCCTTCCGACCCTTACGCCCGTGCGCAGCATCATTCTGGCGCTCTTCGGGCTGACTTTCGGGGTGATGATAATCGGGGTTGTCGGGTTCGGCTGGTGGATGGCGGAGATGACCGGGCTGTTCCTCGCGATGTCCGTCGTCGTCTGGGGCGCGAACTCGTGGTGACCGCCTACCAATCCGCGAACGGCTTGGTGAACCTCTTCAACCCGACCTTCGCCGTGGTCATGGGCGGGCACGCCATAGGCCGTGTCTCCTTTGATCGCTGGCTGCGCTTCGTGATGCCGCTGGTGATCGGCCTGGCAATCATCCTCATGCTGCTGCTCAGCCTGGGTGCGATGATGAGCTGACCCGGCGTGGACAAAGGTGCCTGACGCAGATCGCCGCAGATCGCGCAACCCGATACCATCATTCCCTCGATGCCCAAGGCGCATTTCCAGGGCGACCCCTCTTGGCGGATCCGCAATGGCGCCCCAGTGCGCCCGATGGCCCGGCGGGCCCCTTGCCGGGCACCGCGCGCGGGCGCCTGCCCGGCGGCCAAGGAGCGGGGCGCTTGCACCTTGGAGACCCGCCGATGCGGGCGGGCTGGACGCTTTCGGACCCGCATCCCGGCGATCGGTCGAAGAACGCGGCAAACCGGATTTCGCGCCCACTGCGACATTTCGGGGCTAGGCGAACCGCTTTCTCTTGCCTAGCCTGTAAGAACACGTCCGTGCAGATACCGAGACATTTGCGTCTCGGGGTGCGGACGATTTGAGACGAATTGATTGATACTGCTATATTTTCTGCCTCCGGCCCGCGCCGGGGTGCGCTGTGTTCGAGAAAGGTATTCGTAATGTCGGTTTCCATGACGCTGCGCTGGCTCGTGATTCTCACCATGCTGGCCCTCGTACTCGCGGCAAGTTTCCTGCTCTTCGAAGGACGCATCGAAACGCTGGTCATTGACCTGCTGTCCGGGACGCAGAGCCCCACTGGTCTCTGGGTGCTGATCGTGACGGCTCTGGCGCTCGACGTGGTGCTTCCGGTGCCGTCGAGCGTGGTCAACGTCTCGGCGGGTACGCTGCTCGGCGTCGCTATCGGCACCTTTGCCTGCTGGACCGGGATGACGCTGAGCTGCCTTCTCGGCTACTGGATCGGTGCGACCGGCGGCACCCGCGCGCTCGGTCGGCTGCTCGGAAGGGACTATCTGGCGCGGTCGGCAGAAGTGTCCGAACGTATCGCGCTCGGCTCGGTGCTTCTGATGCGGGCCGTGCCGGTCCTGGCCGAGACCTCGACCATCGCGGCAGGGGTGGCGGGCCTGCCCCTGCGCAGGTTCCTTGGCGTCGTGGCGCTGGCAAATCTCGGCATCGCCGCCGCCTATGCCTCACTGGGCGCGCTGGCGCTCGAGGTCGACTCGTTCCTCCTTGCGCTCTGCGCCGCGCTGGCGCTGCCGATCGCGGGCTTGGCGGGGCGTGCCCTCTATGCGCGGATCAAGGCTCCGGCGAGGGCGGTGGCGGCCTCGGGGGCGCTGACCCGCACCGAGGCTGGCGTTGACGCGGCCGCGGCCGTGGGCGCGCCCGTCGCGCAAGACATGTCGCAGGATGGAGCGCCCGCCACGCTGACCGTCAGGCAAGCCTTCTCGGTCAGCTACGAGTACCGCGTGGTCTTCACGCGCGGGGTCTTTGATCCGGAAAACCCTGCGCTGCGCGACGTGTTTGCCGCCGGGGCGGAGGCGCGCCGGCAGCGCTGCGTGGTCTTCGTCGACCGCGATCTTCTGGCACATCGCCCGGCGCTTGCCGACGCGATTGGCGCCTATGTGCGGGACACCGTCGAGGGCGTCGATCTGGTCGCCGCGCCGATGCCGGTTGCAGGCGGGGAGGGGATAAAGGCCGGCTTCGAGACGGTCTTCGAGATCTACCGCCTTATCCTTGAGCACAGCATCGACCGGCATTCCTATGTCATCGCGGTCGGCGGCGGCGCGGTGCTCGACGCGGTGGGTATGGCCACCGCAACGGCGCACCGGGGGCTCCGGCATATACGGGTGCCAACGACGGTGCTGTCGCAAAACGACAGCGGCGTCGGGGTGAAAAATGCCGTGAACTTCGAGGGTTCGAAGAACTTCGCGGGCAGCTTTGCCCCGCCCTGGGCGGTGCTGAACGACTTCAACCTGCTGGAGACGCTGCCCGCCGCGACCCGTCGCTCCGGCATCTCCGAGGCGGTGAAGGTCTCGCTGATCCGCGATCCTGCGTTCTTCCTTTGGCTCGAGGCGAATGCGGACCGGCTGAAGCACTTCGCGCCCGAGGCCGAAGAATACATGATCCGCCGCTCGGCGGAGCTGCACATGCGGCAGATCGCTCTTGGGGGCGATCCGTTTGAGCGCGGCTCTGCCCGCCCCCTCGATTTCGGCCATTGGTCGGCGCACAAGCTCGAGGGTCTGACCCGCTATGCCGTCAGCCACGGCGATGCCGTGGCAATGGGGATCGCGCTTGACGCGCGCTACTCGGTGTTGGCCGGGCTTCTGCCGGCGGGGATGGAGGAGCGCGTGCTGGCGCTGCTGCAGGCCCTCGGCCTGCCGATCTGGCACCCCGATCTCGGCCGGCGTGACGCGGGCGGGCGGCTCGAGATCCTCGTCGGGCTCGAGGAGTTCCGCGAGCATCTCGGCGGCGAGCTCACCGTCACGTTGCTGTCCGATCTCGGGGTCGGCGTCGAGGTGCACGAGATGCGCCCCGAACTGGTCGCCGAGGCCCTTGTCTGGCTCGCGGCACGCGGCGCGGCACGTCAACAGGGACAGGAGGCATGAAGCTCGGCAACGGGCTTGGCACCCTGACCTACTGCCTCAATATCCATGCCACCGAAACCTGGGAGGATTGCCACGCCGCGCTGACCGGCCCGCTTCTGGCGGTGAAGGCGCAGCTCTCTCCCGATGACCGCTTCGCCGTAGGGCTGCGGCTGTCGTCGAACGCGCTCGATGAGCTTGACCGGGAAGACCGCCGAGCGTGGCTCAAGCAGTTCCTGCGCGAGAACGATCTCGTGCCGGCGACGATGAACGGCTTCCCCTATGGACCGTTCCACGGCGTTCGGGTCAAGGAGCAGGTCTATCAGCCCGACTGGCGCGACCCCGAGCGGCTGCGGTACACCACCCGGCTCACCGATCTCATGGCCGAGCTCGCCGAGCCCGGCGACTGGGTCAGCCTCAGCACCGTGCCGGGGACCTTCCGCACGCTGGCCGGGGGCGCCGAGGCCGCCATGGCCGAGCTGTATCTGCAGGCGGCGGCGCATTGCGTCGCGGTCAAGGCGCGCACTGGCGTCACCGTGGCGCTGGCGATCGAGCCCGAGCCATTCTGCTTTCTCGAGACGATCGCGGGCAGCGTCGCCTTCTTCGAGGATTGGCTCTACGGCCCCGCCGCCGTGGCGCGGTTCGCCGATCTGACCGGGCTGGCCCGCGCGGAGGCAGAAGTGGCCCTGCGCGCGCACCTCGGGCTTTGCTACGACGTCTGCCACGCGGCGGTGGAATACGAGGACCCGGCGCAGAGCCTTGCCCTGCTGCAGGGCGCGGGCATCCCGATCCACAAGCTGCAGCTCAGTTCGGCGCTGCGCGCGCAGGTGAGCCCCGAGGTCCGCGAAGCGCTCGCCGCCTATTCCGAGCCCACCTACCTGCACCAGGTGCTCGCCCGCCGCGGCGAGGGTCCGATCCGCGCCTTTTCCGATCTGCCCGAGGCGCTGGCCCGCGGCGCCGAGGCCGATGGCGAGGAATGGCGGGTGCACTTCCACGTGCCGGTCTTTCTTGGCTCGCTCGGGCTTTTCGACAGCACGCAGGACTTTCTGAAGGAGATCCTCGACCTGCACCGGGCCGAGCCGATCTCACCGCATCTCGAAGTGGAGACCTATACATGGGACGTATTGCCCCCGGACTTGCGGACCTCGAGCGTGGACGCGGCGATCAGCCGCGAGTTGGGCTGGGTGCTGGACCGGCTCGGGCAATGATCGCCACCGCCCTCAAGCTGGGGCGCGTGTCGAACCTGCCGACGGTCTGGACCAATGCCATGGCGGGCGCGCTGCTGGCGCTCTCCGCCGCCCCCGGCGCGGCGCTCGTGCCCATCTTGCTGAGCGCGCTGGCGCTGACACTCTTCTACGTGGGGGGCATGTGGCTCAACGACGCCTTCGACGCCGAGATCGACCGCGCGCAGAAGGCGGACCGGCCGATCCCGATGGGTGAGATTTCGCAGCGCGCGGTTTTCCTCGGAGCCTTTGCCATGCTCGGGCTCGGCGTCCTGCTGACCCTGCCGCTCGGCGGGCTGGCGCTGCTCTCGGCGCTGCTGCTGACGCTCAGCATCTTCCTCTACGACTGGCTGCACAAGCGCACCGCGCTGGCGCCGGTCATCATGGGGGTGACCCGGTTCTTCTGCTACGTGATGGCTGCGCTTGCCGCCACCGGCGCCTTTCCGGGTGTGGCACTCTGGGGGGCGCTGGGGCTGATGGCCTATGTGGTCGGCCTTACCTACGCCGCCAAGCAGGAGGCCTACGACCGGCTGGACCGCGCCTGGCCCCTGGCGGTGCTCGCCTTCCCGGCTGTGCTGGTGCTGGTCATGGGCTGGGGCAAGCCGCTGGCGCTGCTGGTCGCGCTGGGATTCCTCGTCGCCACCGGCGGTGCCCTGCGCCTCCTCTTCCGCCGGGCTAAGGGCGACGTGCCAAAGGCCGTCACCCTGCTGATCGCGTCGATCTCGCTTTACGATGCCGCGCTTATCGCCGGGGTCCACGGCGGCTGGCTCCCGGCGCTGCTGGCAGTCGCCGGGTTTGGCCTCACCCGCGCGCTGCAGCGCCGGATCGCCGGGACCTAGTCGAAGACATGGCTCAGCGTCAGCGCCTTGAAGTCCACGGCCCGCACCGGCCCCTCGGGCAGCATCCCCGGCTCGGAAGAGATCACCAGCGGCCCGTCGCCGGGGTCCTCGGTGATCCGCCCGTGACTGCCCTTCACCAGATCGGTGCGCGAGGGCGAGATCAGGTCGAGCATCTGCCGGAAGCCCATCTTGCGCTTGCCCAGCTTCCAGCCCGCCGCCAGCTTGGGAAAGCGAAGGGCGGGATCAAGGAACAGCTCGACCGGATCGTAGCCCGGCTTGCGGTGGATATCGACGGTGGGGGCAAAGTCGGGGGCCTTGGCCTCGTCCAGCCAATAATAATAGCTGAACCAGCGGTCGGGCCTGCTGATCGCCACCAGCTCTCCGGAGCGCGGATGGTCGAGGCCATTGGCACGCTTGCCTTCCTCGTCCCAGACCGCTTCAACCCCGTCCAGCCCCTCGATCAGCGCCTTGACCTCGGCCAGCCGCGCGCGGTCGTTGACGTAGACATGCGCCAGCTGGTGGTCGGACATGGCAAAGGCCGCCGAGGCACCGGCGTCGAGGATTTCGCGCCCGTGTTCCTCGGGGCGGACGGCGATCAGACCGGCCTCGCGCAGGGCGCGGTTGATGTGAATGGCGTCCCTGACCGGGGTGATGCCGTATTCAGAGACCACCAGCACCCGGCGCCCCTCGGTATCGGCGGCGGCAATCAGCTTGCCGACCAGCGCGTCGATGTCGCGCAGCGACTGCTGCACTTCGGGGTGGTCGAGATCGGGGCCGAACTTCTGCAGGTCGTAGTCGAGATGCGGCAGGTAGGTGAGAGTCAGCGTCGGGCGCCGCGTCTCCATCACGTGCAGCGTGGCATCGGCGATCCAGGCCGAGGACCTGATGCTCGCCGTCGGCCCCCAGAAGGTGAAGAGCGGAAAGCGCCCGAGCTTGGCGTCGAGCTCATCGTGCAGCTCGGGCGGATGCGCGTAGTGGTCGGGGATCTTGCGCCCGTCGGCGGGATACATCGGCCGCGGCGTCGCCGAGTAATCGGCGGTCGAATACATGTTGTACCACCAGAACATCTTGGCGCAGGTGAAGCCCGGGTCGCGCGCCTTCCCGGCATCCCAGATCTTCTCGCCCTGCAGCAGCGAATTGGGTTGGCGCCAGAGCAGCACCTCCTTGAGATCGCGGAAGTACCATCCATTGGCTACAGCGCCGTGCCCCGAGGGCGGCAGGCCGGTCGCCAGCGTCGCCTGCACCGTGCAGGTGACCGCGGGGATCACCGTCTCGAGCGGGCGCAGAGCGCCGCGGGCGGCAAGGGCGGCGATGTTGGGGGTGAACTGGCCGACAAGCTTCGGTGTCAGGCCGACGACAAGAATAACAAGAGTCGGTGTCATGAGATCAAAAAATATCCAGCAACAAAATACTTGCCGACTATGACGCGCGTTCCCTCCGCCCGTCCAGTGTTTCATTGACCATTTGGGAGAGAGTTCGATGACCAGTCCAAAAGACCTTTTGCAGAAATGGATAGCGGAGCGTGCTGGGGCCGAGAGGCCCTGGCTCGAGGACCAGCTCGCGACGCTCGCCGCCCCCGGGGCGACAGAGCGCGACCTCCACCTCTTTCTCGGCTTCGCGCCGCGGCGGCTTGGCAAGGCCGACCTTGCCCTCAGCCCGGACGAGCTGGCCGAGGCCGATGCCGCGCGCCCCGGCTGGCAGCCCGGCGACTGGAGCCTCGACGGCGCCGCGCGGGTGCTGGGGCTGCTCAGCTACAGGGGTGACCGCCCCTTTGCCGAGACGTTCAAGGACCTGCGCCGCACCTCGGACGCCGCCGAGATGATCGCGCTCTACCGCGGGCTGCCGCTCTATCCCGAGCCCGAGAGCCTGCACTTCGAGGTGGGCGAGGGGCTGCGTTCGAACCTCAAGCCGGTGTTCGAGGCCATCGCCCACAACAACCCCTATCCCCGCGACCATTTCGACGAGCACCGCTGGAACCACATGATCCTCAAGGCACTGTTCATCGGCGCGGCGCTGGGGCCGATCACCGGCCTCAAGGACCGCGCCAACCCCGAGCTGGCGCGCATCCTCGTGCAATACGCGCGCGAACGCTGGGCCGCCGGGCGGCCGGTGATGGAGGAGCTCTGGCCGCTGGTCGGCCCCTTTGCGGAAACCCCGGAAATCCGGGCCCAGCTTGATCGGGCGCGGGCCGAGGGACGTGTTATCGAGGAGTTTGTGTCATGATGCTGATTGATCCCCACGCGCATATGATCTCGCGCACCACCGACGATTACGAGGCCATGGCCGCCGCCGGCGTCGTGGCCCTGATCGAGCCCGCCTTCTGGCTCGGCCAGCCGCGCACCTTCGTAGGCACCTACGTCGATTACCTGTCGACCATCGTCGGCTGGGAGCGCTTCCGCGCCGGACAGTTCGGCATCCGCCATTACTGCACCATCGGGCTCAATTCCAAGGAAGCCAACAACGAGGAGCTGGCCGAGGGCGTGATGGAGTGGCTGCCGCGGTTCGCGCTCAAGGAGGGCGTCGTTGCCATCGGCGAGATCGGCTACGACGAGCAGACCGCGCTCGAGGACAAGTACTTCCGGCTGCAGCTGACGCTGGCGAAAGAGATTGGCCTGCCGGTCATGGTGCACACGCCGCACCGCGACAAGAAACGCGGCACCAGCCTGTCGATGGATGTCTGCGAGGAGATGGGCCTCGATCCGTCGATGGTGGTGATCGACCACAATAACGAGGAGACCGTCGGCGAGGTGCTCGACCGCGGCTACTGGGCAGGCTTCTCGATCTACCCCTCGACCAAGATGGGCAACGCGCGGATGGTCGAGCTGCTCAAACAGTACGGCTCCGAGCGGATCGTCGTCGACAGTGCCTGCGACTGGGGCATCTCGGATTGCCTTGGAGTGGCCAAGACGGCGCAGCTTGCGCTGCAGAGCGGCGTGTCCGAAGAGGTGGTGCGGGCGGTCTGCTACGGCAATGCGCTCGCCGCCTACGGCCAGAGCGGGCAGATGAAGGAGAGCGACTGGCTGTCGCCCCCCGCCATCGACCAGCGCACGCTCTACGAGGGAAACTCGATCCTTCGCGGTGGCCGGGAGCCGGTCATCGAGGAGCCGGGAACGCAGCGGCGCAAAGGGCTGACCATCGAGTAAGCCGTTGTGCTCGGCCCTCGACCCGAGGGCCGAGCAGAAGCGCACCTCACGCCACCTCTGCCCGCCTGCTTCGGCGCGGCGCATGGCCGGCGGGCGCGAGCCAGGGCACTGATGGGTCTGGGCGATCCGGTCGCGGGCTAGGAGCGCCGGGCTTGGCGTGGCGAGGGTCGATCAGGGAAACACCAGATACCCGCTGCGCCCGCCGTCCAGGGTGAAGCTGGCGCTGCTGCCGCTGCCGTCCTCGGGCGTGGCAAAGAGCGCGTTTCCCTGCGCGCCATCGGTGCAGGCCAGCGCCGAGCCCATGCTCGGGAAAAGCGCGGGCGGCCCGTCGAGCTGGCCGAGGCAGGTGAGGCGGTTCTCGGGCAGGGTGAGCAGCAGCACGTAGGTCTCGCCGTTCGAGCTGAGAACCTGCCCCAGCGCCGTGCCGCCGCCATTCAGTTCGCCGACCCCCTGCTGCGCCTGGCCGGGCAGGGCGGGGGTTGCGGTGGCGGGGGCGCGTTCGACGATGGGCGGCTGACCGAGGCGCGTGGAGGCGCCCTGCGGCGCGCTGACCGCCGGGGCGCCGGGCGTGTTGCGGATTCGCTTGGTGCGGGCGGGGCTGTCGCGCTCGAGGGTCATCACCGGCTCGCGCACCGATCCGTCTGCACCGGGCACGCGGGTGCCGAGGTCGATGGAAACGCCAAGCCCGCCATAGCCGCCCCAACCCGGCGTCCAGCTCCCTCCCCAGCCGGGGCCGCCGGGCCAGCTGGGGCGGTGGGAATGATCGGGACGGCTGGGCCAGCCCGGACGCGCGGGCCAGCGGAAGGCCGGGCTGCGTGCGACGGCGTCGAGATCCACCGCCGGAACCTGTGCCGAAAGCGGTGCGGCGAGGGCGATCAGCAGCGGGGCGAGGCAGGGGAACCTGAACATCGGGGCGACCTCCGAAAGCGAAAAAGCGTCGTCCTCAGAATGGCATGCAAGGCCGGGGCGAACGCAAGCCGGAAGTTCGCAGCGCAGTTCGGCGGAAGTATGGCGCCGCCAGGCAGCGACGCGCCCGGCGCTTCGAGGCGCGCCGGGCGGCAGGGTCACACGTAGCGGTTCCAGAGGTTCTCGAGGCGTTCCTGCCGCCCGGAGCGCGGCTCGGGGTTGATCGCCTGATCGCGCACCCGCGCCTCGATGCTGGCGAGGTCGGACCTGAGCAGCGCCTTGTTCTCGGCGGCCTCCCAATCGGCGTAGCGCTCGGCGCGCAAGGCCTCGAGCGTGCCGTCCTCGAGCAATGCCGCCGCCGCCTTCAGCCCGCGTGCGCAGACGTCCATCGCGCCGGCATGGCCGAGGATCAGATCCTCGGGGTCGAGCGACTGCCGCCGTAGCTTGGCGTCGAAATTTGTGCCGCCGGTGGTAAATCCGCCCGCCTTCAGCACCTCGTAATAGGCCCGCGCCACCTCGGGCACGCTATCCGGGAACTGGTCGGTGTCCCAGCCTGACTGGTAGTCATTGCGGTTCATGTCGATCGAGCCCAGCAGTCCAAGCGAGGCGGCCAGTGCCAGCTCGTGCTCGAAGCTGTGCCCGGCGAGGATGGCATGGCCCTGCTCGATGTTCAGCTTAACCTCGGTCTCCAGCCCAAAACGCTTGAGGAAGCCGTAGACCGTGGCCACGTCGAAGTCATACTGGTGTTTCGAAGGCTCCTGCGGCTTCGGCTCGATCAGGATCGCGCCCTTGAAACCGATTTTGTGCTTGTAGTCGACGACCATCGACAGGAAGGCCCCGGCCTGTTCGGCCTCGCGCGTCAGATCGGTGTTGAGCAGGGTCTCGTAGCCCTCGCGCCCGCCCCAGAGCACGTAGTTCTCGCCGCCAAGTCTGTGGGTGGCATCCATGCAGGTCTTCACCGTCGCGGCGGACCAGGCGAAGACCTCGGGGTCGGGGTTGGTGGCTGCGCCGGACATGAAGCGGCGGTGGGTGAAGAGGTTCGCCGTGCCCCAGAGCAGGCGGGTCTTCGCGCCTTCCATCTTCTGGGCGAAGTAGTCGACGATTTCCTCGAGATTGCGCGTGGTCTCGGCGAAATCCTTCCCCTCGGGGCGCACGTCGGCGTCGTGGAAGCAGAAGAAGGGCACGTTCAGCAGGTCGAACATCTCGAAGGCCACGTCGGCCTTCATCTTGGCCTTGTCCATTTCCGAACCGAACCACGGCCGCTCGAAAGTGCGCCCGCCGAAGGGATCGCCGCCCTCCCAGGCGAAGCTGTGCCAATAGGCGATGGCGAAGCGCAGGTGATCCTCCAGCCGCTTGCCCAGCACGATCTCGTCGGGGTTGTAGTGGCGGAAAGCGAACTCGCTGCCTTCGTCCGGCTGGTAGGTGAGTTTCGGGATGTCTCCGAAGAAGCCCGTCATGAGTGCCTCGTGTCGCGTTGGGGTGTCTGCTGCTTCAGTCGCGCGGTTGCTTGCCGAGAATGATCATGCCGAGGATGTCCTCGTCGGTGACCTCGTCGACGTTGACCGTGCCGACCAGCTTGCCGTTCTTCATCACCGAGGCGCGGTCGCAGAGCTTCATCACGTTGTGGATGTCATGCTCGATGAGAAAGATGCCGAGCCCTTGCGCCTTGAGCTGTTCGATCAGCTCGGCGACCATCTGCGTCTCCTGCGGGCCGAGCGCGGCGGTGGGCTCGTCCATGATCAGGATGCGGGCATTGAAATAGACCGCGCGGGCGATGGCCACCGATTGCCGCTGACCGCCCGAGAGCGCCTTCACCGGGTCCTGGAACTTGCGGAAGTTCGGGTTGAGGCGACCCATGATCTTGCGCGTTTCGGCCTCCATCTGGGCGTCGTCGACGAGACCGGTCGAGGTGACCAGCTCGCGCCCCAGAAAGAGGTTTGAGGCAGCGTCGAGATTGTCCGCCAGCGCCAGCGTCTGGTAGATCGTCTCGATGTTGTAGCGGCGGGCGTCGCGAGGGTTGTTGATTTCGGCCTTCGCGCCGTCGATCAGGATCTCGCCGCTGTCCATGCGGTAGGCGCCCGACAGGCACTTGATCAGCGTGGACTTGCCCGCGCCGTTGTGCCCGAGCAGGCCGACCACCTCGCCGGGGTAGAGATCGACGGTGACGTGATCGACCGCCTTGATGCCGCCGAAGGAGACCGAGACGTCGCGCATCTCGACCAGCGGGGCTCCGGTTCTGTCAGCCATCATGCGTCTCCCGTGCGCTTGCGGTAGAGGATGTCGATAAGCACGGCGAGCACCAGCACGATGCCGACGACGATGTTCTGGAAGGGGGCGTCGACGCCGACCATGGCCATGCCCGATTGCAGCGACTGCATGATCAGCGCGCCGAGAATGGCGCCGTAGATCGTGCCGATGCCGCCCGCCAGCGCCGTGCCGCCGATCACCGCAGCGGCAATGACGCGCAATTCGTCGAGCGTGCCGATGTCGTTCGAATGGAACGACAAGCGGGCCGAGGCAACCATGCCCGCAAGCGCGCAGAGTACGCCCATCACGGCAAAGACCTTGACCGTCAGCAGGCGGGTGTTGATGCCCGAAAGTTCCGCCGCCTCGGGGTTGCCGCCCGTGGCGAAGATGTAGCGGCCGAGCCTGGTGCGACGGGCGACCATTGTCATCACCACCGCCACGGCGATCAGCAGCAGCACCGAGAAGGGTATGCCGTAGCCCGCGGTGAAGCCCTCGGGCATGGTCTCTCCACGCGCCTCGAAGCCGCGTCGCAGCACCCGGGTCGGCACCTCGTAGGCGTTGAGCATCGCCACGAAGCCGAGGATCGCCGCCGCCGAGAGCGCCATGAGTACGCCTTCGGCCCAGATCGGCTTGACCGGGAACTCGTGATTGATCCGGGCCTTGCGGGCCTGCGCGATGGCGGCCCAGGCGACCAGCGTGGCGAGCACGCCGAAGATCCAGCTGCCGGTGACGCCGAGCGTGCCGCCGATGCCGCCGAGGGTCTGGAAGGTGTCGTCGAGCGGGCCGATTGTCTGGCCGCTGGTGAGGTACCAGGCGACATTGCGCCAGACCAGCAGCCCGCCGAGGGTGACGATGAAGGCGGGTACGGTCAGGTAGCCGACGATCCAGCCCTGAAACGCCCCGATGAGACCCCCGGTGAGCAGCCCGACAAGGATCGCGAGCGGTGCGATCACCGGGTTGCCGTAGTCGAGGCCGAGGCCGGGCAGCAGCTTTGTCTGGGTGATCGCCATCATCGCCGAGCAGGTGGCGAGCAGCGCACCGACGCTGAGGTCGATGTTGCGGGTGACGATGACGAAGACCATGCCGGTGGCCATGATCGCCACGCTCACCGTCTGGATCGTCAGGTTGAAGATGTTGCGCGGGGTGAGGAAGCGGCCATCCGTGAGGACGTTGAACACGACGCAGACCAGGACGAAGGCACCGACCATGCCGAGCAGGCGGGTGTCGAATTCGAGGGTCTTGAAGATGTTCCTGCGGCCGGCCCCTGCGCCGGAGGCGTTCGCCTCTGCCATGGTGACCTCGGGGGATTAGGGGTGTTTGCCTGGATGTCCCCGCCGCGCTGCCGGTCGTTGGCCGGATGGCGCGGCGGGGCGCCTGTGTGTCAGCTCAGAAATACGCCGCGATCAGTTGCAGGGAGCAGGGCCGTCAGTGACGCCCTGGCACAGCGCGTCCTGGCTGATCCAGCCCGCGTCCACCACGGGCTCGAGGTTGTCCTTGGTGACCGGCACTGGCTCGAGGAACTTGGCCCAGAGCGTGGTGCCCGCCGGGGAGGTCCATTCCTCAGCGCCCTCGATGTCGCTGGCCATCGCGTCGCCGGCCAGCTGCACGGCGATCTCGCCTGCTGCCTTGCCCAGCTCGCGCGCGTCCTTCCAGACCGAGACGGTCTGGGTGCCTCGGGCGACGCGGTTCAGCGCCGCGTGGTCGCCGTCCTGGCCGGAGACCGGGATGCCGTCGAGCCCCTGCGCGGTCAGCGCGGCCACGGCGCCGCCGGCGGTGCCGTCGTTCGAGGCGACCACCGCGTCGACCTTGTTGTCGTTGGCGGTCAGGATCTGTTCCATGTTGCGCTGCGCGTTGGCGGGCAGCCAGCCATCCGTATAGGCCTCGCCGACGATGGTGATCTTGCCGCTGTCGATGGCCTCCTGCAGGACCTCCTGCTGGCCGCCGCGCAGGAAGTCGGCGTTGGGATCGGTGGGCGAGCCCTTGATCATCACGTAATTGCCCTCGGGCGCAGCCTCGAGCACCGCGCGGGCCTGCATCCGGCCGACCTCGACGTTGTCGAAGGTGAGGTAGAAGGCCCGGCTGTCCTCGATCAGGCGGTCATATGCGATCACCGGCACGCCCTCGTTGGCGGCGGCCTCGACGGCGGGGATGATCGCCTGCGTGTCCTGCGCGAGGATAATCAGCGCGTCCACGCCCTGCGCCATCAGCGATTCAACATCCGACAGCTGCTTCGAGGACGAGGACTGTGCGTCGGCGGAAATATAGGTCGCGCCCGCCGCCTCAAGCGCCGACTTGATCGCGGCCTCGTCGGTCTTCCAGCGCTCCTCCTGAAAGTTCGACCAGGACACGCCAACGGTCTGGGCGGATGCCGTTACGGCAAGCCCGAGTGTGATGGCCGCAGAGGCCAGCAAGGTCTTGTACATGTTTTCCTCCCTAGGTGCCCCGGTGGGGCATGCGCCGTTCTCCCTCGGCGCTGGCTCAGCCTGAGCCTCTTAAATTCAGTTGTCAAATTAATTTTGCCCGCGCATATTGCCAGACAGAGCAAATATCGGCCAGAAGCCCTGACCTTGTGCCCTTGATGTGGCCTTGAGATGGATTTTGCGATGAAATTTGTTTTTGGAATAAATGAATTCAGGACGCCCCAGCGGATGAACGACGAGGCGGAAATCATCGGCTGCGGCCCCTTCCTGCAGTCGCCGGACTCGGCGCTGCGCCCGCTGCGCCAGCAGGTTTTCGAGCACGTCCGCGCGCTTGGCCGTGTGCCGCGGGTGCAAGTGGCCAAGGACCTGCGGGTCAGCCCTGCCTCGGTCACCACAATCACGTCCGAGTTGATCGAGACCGGCTTTCTCGAGGAGGTCCAGGCGCCGCGCGTCGGCGACAGCGGGCGTGGGCGGCCGGCGGTGGCGCTGCAGGTCCGCCCCGGGGTGCATCACGTCATGGGGATGAAACTCTCGGACATCCATCACACCGCGGTATTGGCCGATCTCTCGGGGCGGGTGATCGCCACCGCCTCCAAGCCGCGCGAGCCCGGGCAGCTGTCGGTGGAGGCGGTCGGCGACGTGACCGAGGCGCTGATGCGCGAGGTCTGCGGCGCGGCCGGTGTCGACGCGGCCTCGCTGCGTGGGCTCGGCCTCGGGGTGCCGGGGTTCGTCGATGCCGACACCGGACTGGTGCGCTGGTCGCCGATCCTCGATCTGCGCGACACCGACCTCAGCCCGACGCTTTCGCAGCGGCTCGGCCTGCCGGTGCATATCGACAATGACGCCAACCTCGTGACGCTCGCCGAGCTCTGGTTCGGCGCCGGGCGCACGATGTCGAATTTCGCTGTGGTCACCATCGAGCACGGCGTGGGCATGGGGTTTGTCATGAACCACCGGCTTTATCGCGGCGCGCATGGCATGGGGATGGAGCTGGGGCACATGAAGGTGCACCTCGACGGGGCGCTCTGCCGCTGCGGCCAGCGCGGCTGTCTCGAGGCCTATGTCGCCGACTACGCGCTGGTGCGCGAGGCGCGCACGGCGCTGAACCTGCCCGATCTTGAAACCCGCTCGGTGCGGGCGCTTCTGGAGAGCCTGTTCAGCCAGGCCAAGGCAGGCAACCCCGCGGCGCATTCGATTTTCCGCCGCGCCGGGCGTTACCTGTCGCTGGCGCTGGCCAATGTGACCAACCTCTTCGATCCGCAGTTGATCATCCTTTCGGGGGAACGGATGCGCTACGACTATCTCTATGCCGAGGGCACGCTGACCGAGATGAAGACGATGATGATCGAAACCGGCCGCGCTGCGCCCAAGGTCGAGATCCACGCCTGGGGCGACATGGTCTGGGCGCGCGGCGCCGCGGCGCTGGCGCTGGAGACCTTGACCGAGCAGATGCTCGGAGCGGGCCGCGAGATGGCCGCGCAATGATCCGGGCGGTGGTGCTCTTGGCGCTGGTTCCCTCGCTCGGCGCGGCGGGGCCCGTCTTTGTCGACGAGAGCGCGGGCCTGCCGGCAGAGCACGTCTATTCCGGCGGATGGGAGCATTTCGTCGGCGGCGGGCTCGCCGCCTTTGACTGCAACGGCGACGACCTGCCCGAGCTCTTTGCCGCCGGGGGCACCGCGCCCGCATCGCTTTTCGTCAACCGCTCCGAGACGGGCGGGCCGCTGCGCTTCGAGGCTGGAGAGCTGCCCGAACTGACCGGCGTCACCGGCGCCTACCCGCTGGACGCGGACAGCGACGGGCAGCTCGATCTTTTCGTGCTGCGGGTGGGGCCGAATGTCGTGCTGCGTGGGCTTGGCGAGTGCCGGTTCGAGGATGCCACCGCGGCGTGGAAGCTGCCGCAGCGGGACGCCTGGTCCACCGCCTTTGCCGCCACCTGGGAGGCAGGACAGGGCTGGCCCACGGTCTTTGTCGGCAATTACGTCGACCGTTTCGACCCCGACGGTCCCTTCGAGGCCTGCGACAGCAGCGCGCTGATCCGCCCCGGCCAGGCCGGCTTCGGTTCGGTAGAGACCATCGAGCCCGGCTGGTGCACCCTCTCGGCGCTGATCTCGGACTGGCGGCGCAACGGCACGCCCGAGCTGCGCCTGTCGAACGACCGGCACTACTACGTGAAGGGCGGCTACGAGCAGATGTTCCGTCTCTCGCCGCTCGAGGAGCGCACCGACTGGGACAGGGTCTCGCTCTGGGGCATGGGCATCGCCTCGCGCGATCTCACCGGCGACGGGCTGCCCGAGGTGATGATGACCTCGATGGGCGACCAGCTCTTGCAGTTCAATCGCGGGGAGCGGTTCGAGGATGCGCCGTATGCGCAGGGGGCGACCGCGCATCGGCCCTACACGGGCGGCGACGGGCGGCCCTCGACCGGCTGGCATGCGGAGTTCGGCGACGTCGACAACGACGGGCGGGCGGATCTCTTCATTTCCAAGGGCAACGTCGACCAGATGCCCGGCATGGCGATGGACGATCCCAATTCGCTGCTCATGCAGGGGGCGGACGGGCATTTCGCCGAAGCGGGCGAGACGGCAGGCATCGCCACCATGCACCGCGCGCGCGGGGCGGCGCTGGCCGATCTGAACGGCGACGGGCTGCTGGATCTGGCGGTGGTCAACCGCCGTGCCCCGATGGAGCTTTGGCGCAACGTGACCGAGGGGGCAGGGGGCTGGGTCGGGGTTGCGCCGGCGCAGTCGGGCGTGAACCGTCAGGCGGTGGGCGCCTGGGTCGAGCTGCGCAGCCTGTCCGGTGTGCAGGCGCAGGAGGTGACCATCGGCGGCGGCCACGCGGGGGGCAGCGCGCTGCCGCTGCACTTCGGCATGGGCTCGGAGGCGGAGGCCGAGCTGCGGGTGATCTGGCCGGACGGCGTGGCGGGCGACTGGCAGCCCGCGCGCGCCGGCGAGGTGATGCGGGTCGAGCGGCCCTGAGGCTTGCTCTGTCAGCGGTCCACCGGCAGCCCCGAGGGCACGGTGTGCGGAACGCCAAGGCGTCCCGACAGCGCCACGGGATCGGACAGCGTTTCAAGAAAGGCCATGAGCGCCTCGATTTCACCGGCGGTCAGCGACGTGCCCGGTCCGGCTGCGGCCACCAGCGCCTGAACCTCATTCGGGTCGTCCATCACCGTCCAATCGGGCTTGGTCTCCGGCAGTTCGGGCAGGACCACATGGCGGGCGTATCCGCCCAGCCCCTCGGCCCGCGCCGCGTGGTCGGCGACAAAGTCCGCCAGATCGTCATGCCCGCCCGCGTGGCCCCAGGGCCCGGTCTGCAGGACATTGCGCAGCGAGGGCGTGCGAAAGGCGAAGCGATCCTCCGCGCGTCCGGTGACCCGCATCCGCCCGTCGTCCCGCGCGTGGTGTTCGAACCGCTCGGCCTTGCCTGGCCCGAGCTGCGGCGCGCCCATGGCGTGGAAGTCGTGGTCGGTGAGGAAGGGGCCGGAGTGGCACTCCACGCAGCCGGCTTGCCCGTAGAAGAGCGCCGCCCCCTCTGCCGCGGCGCCGGCCAGCGTCGTCTCGCCGCGCAGTGCCGCGTCGAAGGGGCTGTCGTCGGAGCGCCACTCGAAGGCGACGAAGGCGGCAATGGCGTTGGAGATGTCGGTGAAGTGGATTGGCCTGCCCTGCGCCACATGCGGGTAGACCGCCTCGAAGCGCGCGGCATAGTCCGGAACCGCCGCGACCCGCCGCGAGATGATGTCCCAGGCTCCGCCGTCGCCGGTGATCCGCCCTGACCGCACTGCCTTGGAGACGTCGCTTTCGGAGTAATGCCCCGCCATCTCGTCGGGCGAAAGCACCGGGAACATCGTCTGGGCCGAAAGCACGCCCGAGAAGCCCTGCTCCATGTCCTCGGCCATCGGTGTCCGAAGGCCACCGGGGCGCGACGGGTCTGCTTCGATCCGTCCATCGTGGAAGAGGGTGGTGAACTCATGCGCTCCGAGGTTGAAAAGCGCCGTTGCGTTGCGCGGGATGCGCTGCTCGGGGGTGTCCTCGGCAGTGACGTGGCGCTCCGGTCCGAGCCCGATTCCGCCCTCGCCGATCCCGAGGCTCAATCCGTCCGAGGTGGCAAATCGCGGATGGTGGCAGGTGGCGCAGGCGATATTGCGGTTGCCCGAAAGCAGCGGGTCGTAGAAGAGCAGCTGCCCAAGCGCGACCTCTTCGGCGCCCGTCTCAACGTAATCCGCATCGTTCACCGCGCGCGGCAGGCGCGTCTCCGCCGCGGTGCCGCCGGCCAGCAGGGTCAGCCCCACCAGCGCCATGCCCATCCTGCGCATCGTCCTCTCCTCCCCCTCGGTGGGATATTGATGACACGCGGGCGGGGCTTGCGGCAAGCGGTGCGTTTGGAGGCGTTGCCCCCGTCCGTTGGCGCGGACACCCCGTTGAGGCTTTGGTGCAGAAGACCCCTCAGCGGAGCGCGAGGCCGCCGGCGTCGAAGGCGTGGATCTGCGCGGGCGCGAAGCCAAGGCCGCAGGGCGCGCCGGGGGTCAGCGCGGTGCTGCCGATGGCCCGCACCGTGAGTTTTCCCGCGGCGCCACAGTCGACGATCACATAGGTGTCGGCGCCAAGGTACTCGAGCACGTCCACCGTGCCGTCGAGCTGGCCCTCGCCGGGGCCGGTCAGTGTGATGTGCTCGGGGCGGATGCCGAGGTGCCGGGCGGCTGGGGGCATGGGCTCGGACAGGCGCAACCCCTCCACATCCGCGGGCATCACGTTCATCTTCGGCGAGCCGATGAACTGCGCGACGAAGAGGTTGCCGGGCCGTTCGTAGAGCTCGCGCGGGCTGCCGACCTGGCTGATCTTCCCGGCTTCCAGAACCACGATACGGTCGGCAAGGGTCATCGCCTCGACCTGGTCGTGGGTGACGTAGATCATCGTGGCGCCGAGCGCCTGGTGCAGCTTGGCAATCTCGTAACGCATCTCCACCCGCAGCGCCGCGTCGAGGTTCGACAGCGGCTCGTCGAACAGAAAGGCCGTGGGGTCGCGCACGATCGAGCGGCCGATGGCGACGCGCTGGCGCTGCCCGCCCGAAAGGTCCTTGGGGCGCCGCTCGAGCAGCGGCTCGAGCTTCAACACCCGTGCGGCCTCGTCGACCTTGTCGGTGATCTCCTGCTTCGGCGCGCCCGCCGACTTCAGCGAGAAGCCCATGTTTTCCCGCACTGACATATGCGGGTAGAGCGCGTAGCTCTGAAACACCATCGCAAGTCCGCGTTCGGCGGGGGGCTCGGCGGTGGCGTCGCGGCCGCCGATGACGATCTGCCCGCGCGAGGTCTCCTCGAGTCCGGCGATCATCCGCAGGAGCGTGGACTTGCCGCAGCCGGAGGGGCCGACGAAGATGACGAACTCGCCTTCCTCCACGGCAAGATCCACGCCCTTGATCACCTGCGCGCCGCCGTACCATTTCTCGACGGATTTCAGCTCGATGCCAGCCATGTCAGTCTTTCCTCATCAGTCTTGCAGAGGGCGCCTCGGCGCCGCTCATCCTTTCACCGATCCGGCGGTCAGCCCCTTGGTCATGAAACGCTCGAGCCCCAGGAACAGCACCATGATCGGCACCGTGGCGATCACCGAACCGGCCATCAGGTGCTGCCGGGGCACCTCCGAGGAGTTCAGCGAAGCGATGCCGCGGGTCAGGGTGAACTTGCCCGGATCGTCGAGCAGCATGAAGGCCAGCAGGAACTCGTTCCAGGCGATCATGAATACGTAGAGCGAGACCGAGGCCAGTGCCGGCAGCGACAGCGGCAGGGTGATCGTCCAGATCACCTTGAGCCGCGACAGCCCGTCCATCAGCCCCGCCTCCTCGACCTCCGACGGCAGGCCGCGGAAGTAGCCCTGCAGCATGTAGAGCGCCACGGGGATGGTGGTGACCGGGTAGATCAGCACGATGCCGAAGAGGGTGTTGCGCAGCCCGGTCATCGAGAAGGCGATGTAGATCGGCAGCGCCAGCACGATCATCGGCACCATGTAGATCAGCAGGATCGAGCGCGAAAAGACCTTCTGGCCCCGGAAGCGCAGCCGCGCCACGGCATAGGCGCCGGGGATGGCGAAGGCGAGGGTGATCAGCACCGTGAGCACCGACACGTAGAAGGACGTCCAGAGATAGCTGCCGAAGTTGTAGTCCCGCATCAGCTCGACGTACGACCGGAAGAGGCCGAGCCCCTGGCTCAGGTCGAGCGAGAAATCCAGCGGGTTCTGAACCAGCGCCGCCTGGTTCTTCAGCGAGGTCATCACCATCACGTAGAAGGGGATGACCACGATGGCGGTGAAGAAGATGTAGCCAAAGCCGGTCAGGAAGCGGATCACCGCCGCCTCGAAGACATGGCGGGTGAGCGCGCCTTCGGGCGTCTTCTCGAGGATCTTCCACATGCCAAGCGCTGTAAAGCCCGTGGCCGCGATCAGCCCGGTCCAGCGCGCCGGACCCGAGGCCTCTGGGGCGATGGCCAGCGGGGCCAGACCGGACAGCGCCGCGAGGCCGAGCATCGCAAGCGCCAGCGCCGCGGGCAGCAAGGGCCGTCCGTGCCCACCCCAGCGCAGGCAGGCCAGCCCCATCAGCGCCCCCAGTGGCAGCGCCAGCCAGACGGGGCGAAACCCTGCGCCGGTGGCAAAGCTCATGGCGACGGCCACGGTGGTGGCGATGATCAGGCACCAAAGTGCGCCCAGCAAGAGCGCGGTGACATATCCGATGCGGAAAGTGTTCATGATGTGCCCCTGCTTCGTCTAGAGACAGATGTCCGGGGGGCGGCGCCCGGCCCGCCGCCGGCCTCGGGCCTTGAGAGAGAGCAGACGCGCATCACAACCCCTCCTCCCGGCTCATCACGCGGAAGAAGAACAGCGAGAAGAGGATCAGCATCAAGAAGATCACCACCGCCACCGCCGCGCCCGCGCCGATGTTCGACAGGGCAAACGCCTGCTCGTAGACATTGACCGTCAGAACGCGGGTGCCGGCGTTGCCGCCGGTGAGCAGGAAGATGTCGTCGAACTTGTTGAAGGTCCAGATGAAGCGCAGCAGGAACAGCACCGACAGGATCCCAAGAAGCTGCGGCAGCGACAGGTAGCGGAATTTCTGGAAGGGCGAAGCGCCGTCCATGTCGGCGGCCTCGTACATGTCGGTGTCGATCGACTGCATGCGCGCGAGGATGAACAGGAACGACAGCGGGAAGTAGCGCCAGACCTCGAAGAGCGTGACCATGATCAGCGCCAGGGGGCGCTCGCCGAAGAAGTTGATCGCCTGCGACGTCACCCCCATCTGCATCAGCAGCGCGTTGGCCGAGCCGGAGTAGGGATCGAACAGCAGGATCCAGGCGAAGGCGACAGCGATCACCGGGGCGACGTAGGGAAAGAGGTAGAGCCCGCGCAGCAGGCCCTGTCCGGTGAAGCTCTTGTCGAGGAGCAAGGCGGCGAACAGCCCGAAGATCAACGCGCCCGCGGTGCCGAAGACGGTGTAGAAGAGGGTCACTCCCAGCACCGACCAGAATTCCGAGCCCTGGAAGATCCGGGCGAAATTCTCCAGCGTGAAGCTCGAGAAGGAAGTGAGGACGTTGTTCGCGCTGCCGGTGATCACGGGGGCGCTCGCCTCCACGTCGGGACCCTCGAAATAGGAGGGATCGGCGGTGACGGGAATACGGATCTGATCGCGGAAGCCGCCCTCCCAGTCGCCGAGATTGCAGCTCAGCGTGGCGCCCTCAAGCGTGCAGCGCGGGTCCATCTCGGTGGCGCTCAGCCCCTCGGGCCAGCTGTCGGTGAGGGTGACGCCGGTGATCCTCTGGTCCTGCGAGGAATTGCGCAGCCGGTAGCGCAGGTAGGCGTCCGGGTCGCCCTCCTCGAGGTCGCCGCGGATGTCCTCGCGCACCACCGGCGCGGGCGGGCGCAGCTCGGCGAGGCCGATGGGCTTGAAGGCAATCCAGAAGACCGCCAGCAGCGGCAGGATCACCACCAGCGCCACGGCGATCAGCGTCGGCATCAGCAGGCCCCAAGCAAGCCGCGCCTCGCGGCGGGCGAGCGGGCCCATACCCCTGGGCGGGCGGGCCGTGTTGGGTGGAACGGGTTCCGTCATGGACACCCTCCGGTCTTGCACGTCGGAAAGAGAAGCGGGGCGCCTCGGCGGCGCCCCGAAATGGCCCTTGGCTACTGGATCGCGCCGAGTTCCTCGTTGAGCTGGCTGACGGCCGCGGCGGCATCGATCTCGTCGTCGATGTAGGCGCGGACCACGCGGTTCACGACCTGGCTGTTGACCATCTTCGAGGCCAGCGCCATCTGGCCCACGTCGGCGCCCCAGCGCTGCGCCACGTCGAGACCGGCGACCAGTTCGTCCACGGTCTCTTCGCCGTAGAGGTCGGTGAGCGAGGCCTGGCGGTCGACGCCGACCGGCAGCTTGCCCCATTCCTTTACGAAGAGCTCGGGGTCGTCGTCGGTGCCCCGGCGGACCGGGAACTTGCCCTCGGGGGCGATGGCCAGCGTATCGAGATAGCCCTCGTCCATCGAGAACTTGACGAACTCCTCGGCGACGCCCGTGTTGGCATCGCCAGTGATGCCGAGGAAGTTCAGCTCGGCAAAGGCGGCGCCGTCGGGATTAGAGGGGCCGGAGAAATTGGTGACGATGCCGGTCTTGCCGGCCAGCTCGGCCGAGGTCGGGTCATCATTGATGGTGGGCGGCGCGCTGTCGCGCAGGCCGGCCAGTTCGTCGAGGATGAAGGGCGACCAGATGGTCATCGCGGTGTTGCCTGAGAAGTAGATCGTGCGGGCCTGCTCCCAGAACAGATCGCCCGGGGGCGAAGCCTTGGCGATGGCCTTGTAGAAGTCCAGGACCTCGGTGGTCGCGGCCTCGTCGAGCTCCGCAACCCCGTCCGGCCCGACCGGCGAGACGCCGTTGGCGAGGAAGACATGTTCGAGCACCTGGCTCATGAAAGCCTCGTCGACCTTTGTGGCGGCGACGAAGCCATACATCTCGGGCGGGTTGTGCAGCTTCTCGAGCGCGGCTTCGACGTTGGCGTAGCTGGTCGGCGGCTCGAGCCCGGCCTCTTCGAAGAGATCCTTTCGGTAGATGATCATCTGCGTCCAGCCGTCGGCAGGCACCGAGGCGAAACCGTCGTCGAACTCCGCCATCTTCAGCGCGCCGGGCGCGAAGGTGGCGCCGCCAAGCTCCTCGATCACGTCGGTGGCGGCATCGGGGTCGAGGATCCCGGCCTCGGCCCAGGGCAGGGCGTAGGACAGCGGGTGGTAGATGACATCGGGCATGTCGCCTGCGGCGAAGGCGGCGGTGGCGCGGGTGCCCATCTCGCTTTCGGTGACAGGGATCACTTCGACCTCATGCCCGGTCGCTTCGGTGAAGGCCTTGGCCATCGCCTCCTGTTTGGCCAGCCGCTCGGGCTGCTCCTCGATGGTCCAGAACCGGATGGTGTCGGCCTGGGCCATCCCGGCGGTCAGCGCCAACGCCATGGCGGTGCCGCCGAGAACTCGGCGTTTGATGGGTGTCATCGTCTTCCTCCTCATGTTGGTCGTCAAACCAGCGGGCGGAAGGGGATGGGCGCAAGATGCGCAAAGCATGGAAAAGGGCGGGCGCGCTTTCGCGCGCAGTTGCCGCAATGCAGCAAGACCTCCTCCCTGGAAAACCCCTTCACAACCATAAACAGTTGAACAATCTCTTAGGCGAGACTTGGGACTCAAACCGCTTTAGGCAAGGAAAAAAGACGCCGCAATGCAGCAACTTACCGGGTTTCCGGGTCAGATTGAGACTTTTTCGAGCAGTGCCTCGCGATCGATCTCCCCGGCCTGTCCGGAAAGCGACACAGTGCCCCGCGTGACCGCGTAGAAGCTGTCGGCGAGCCCCCAGGTGAAATCGAAGTATTGCTCGACCAGCACGACCGCCATGTCGCCCTGGTCGCGCAGCTGCGCGATGACCCGACCGATCTGCTGGATGATGTTGGGCTGGATCCCCTCGGTTGGCTCGTCGAGGAGCAGCACACGTGGCCGGGTGATCAGCGCGCGGGCAATGGCCAGCTGCTGCTGCTGGCCGCCCGACAGATCACCGCCGCGGCGCTGCAGGAAGTCCTTGAGAATGGGGAAAAGCTCGAAGATATGCGCCGGCACGCCCCGCTCGGAGCGCTCGAGGCACGCAAAGCCGGACTCGAGGTTTTCCTGCACGGTCATCAGCGGGAAGATCTCGCGCCCCTGCGGCACGTAGGCGATGCCGGCGCGGGCCGCCTGATAGGCGTTGAGGTGCTGCAGCGGCGTGCCGTCGAGGCTGATCGTGCCGCTGGAATAGGGGTGGCGCCCGGCGATCGCCTTGAGCAGCGAGGTCTTGCCCACGCCGTTCGTGCCCATCACCGCGGTGACCTTGCCGGGCTCCGCCCCGAGGCTGATCCCGTGCAGGATCTGGCTCTGCCCGTAGTGCAGGGTGAGGTTTTCGACCTTCAGCATGGCGTCTCGCTCCGTCCGCAAAACTCTTCGACGAGATCTGCAACGTCCTTCGCGGGACGTTGCGGTTTCGCGCGTGTCTTCATCGTCCGAGGTAGACGTCGATGACGTCCTGGTTGGTGGTGACGTGATCGAGCGAGCCCTCGGCCAGCACCGCGCCCTCGCAGAGCACCGTCACCTTGCAATCGAGCCGGCGCACGAATTCCATGTCGTGTTCGACCACCACCACCGCGTGTTTCTGCGCCGCGCGGCGCAAAAGGTCGGTGGTGTGCTCCCGCTCCGCCGGGGTCATCCCGGCGGCGGGCTCGTCGACCAGCAGCAGCCGCGGGTCCTGCGCCAGCAGCATGCCGATTTCGAGCCATTGCTTCTGGCCGTGGCTGAGCTCGCCAGAGACGCGGCCGAGCTGGTCGGACAGGCCGATCTCGGCGGCGATCGCCTCGATCCGCTCGGCCCCGGCTTTCGTCTTGCTGTGGAACAGCACGTCAAAGGGTCCGCGCTTGTTCTTCAGCGCCATGGCGAGGTTCTCGCGCACGGTCTGCGCCTCGAAGACGGTGGGCTTCTGGAACTTGCGCCCGACGCCGGCGCGGGCGATCTGGCTTTCGCTCATCTTCAGCAAGGAGACGGATTTCTCGCCCCACAGAACGCGGCCCTCGTCGGGGCGTGTCTTGCCGGTGATGATGTCCATGAAGGTGGTCTTGCCCGCGCCGTTCGGGCCGATGATCGCCCGCAGCTCAGGCTCGCCGATGCGGAAACTGAGGTTGTTGATCGCCTTGAACCCGTCGAAGCTGACGGAGACGCCGGACATCTCGAGCAGGGTCTTCATTTCTCCTCCTCCCCTTCGACCGTGCGGCGCGCGCCCTTGTCGGGGCCGAAATCGCCCACCCGCTCGGGCACCGCGTGGCGGCGGGTGAAAAGATCGAAGATCCCGCCGATCCCCTTGGGGGCCAGCAACGTCACCGCCACGAAGCTGAGACCAAGCAGCACCAGCCACCAGTCGGTCCAGTTGATGGTGTAGAAACCGAGGTTGATGTTGGGCGCGCCGCCGCCGGTGAACCAGCTCGACAGAAGCGAGACCACGGCGGCGCCGAGCGCCGCTCCGTAGAGCCGCCCGCGGCCGCCGATGGCGACCCAGACCGCGAGGTAGATCGAGGCGATGGGGGCGATCTCGGCGGGGTTGATGATCCCCGCCTGCGGGTAGTAGAGCGCCCCGGCCAGCCCCGAGACGATGCCGGTCAGCGTGAAGATGAAGAGCTTGTAGCTTTCCACATGGTAGCCGAGGAAGCGCACCCGGTTTTCATTGTCGCGAATGCCGCGGATCACCGAGCCCATCTTGCCCGAGACCACCCAGGCGAAGAGCAGATAGCCAAGGCCGAGCGCCAGCGCAGATCCCCAGAAGAACCAGATCGAGATCGTCGCCTGCGGCACCGCGTCGAGCCCCGGCAGGTTCTGCAGGCCGGAAAGCCCGTTGTTGCCGCGCAAGCCCGCCTCGTTCTGGAAAAGGTAGAGCGAGAGCGCCAGCGTCATCGCCTGCGTCAGGATCGAGAGATAGACGCCGGTGACCCTGCTGCGGAAGGCGAGCCAGCCGAAGACCAGCGCGAGGACACCCGGCACAAGCACCACCATCGCAAGCTGCAGCGGGAAGCTGTGCGCAAAGCCCCATAGCCAGGGGAAGTCGGCGCTGCCGACCACGCCGAAGATTTGCTGACCGATGGCGTCGTGGATTTCCTCGGGGGTGGGAGGGATCGGCGCGGCGCGCAGGCTCTCGGCGATGATCAGCTCGGTGCGGGCGTACATCAGCCACATGCCGATCATGTAGCCGCCGAGGCCGAAGAAGGCCATGTGCCCAAGGCTGAGGATGCCGGTGTAGCCCCAGACCACGTCCATCGCCACCGCGACCAGCATCAGGCAGAGCGTCTTGCCCAGCGTTTTGACGAAGGAGGTCGACAGGAACCCCGTTCCGGTTGCGGGGGCCAGGACCGTGACCAGCAGCACGAAGAACGCGAGGGCCAGCAGGAACCAGGCGGCGGATTTGTTGCGGGCGAAGAAGCTGGTCATGCGCTGGCTCCCTGGGGCCGGGGATCTTGGGGGCTCTGCCCCAGCGCCGCTGCGCGGCTCTCCCCCGGGATATTTCGGCCTAGAAGAACGGGCGGGTGTTGGCTGCGCGGCATGGTCAGTCTCCCGCCGCGCGGCCCTTGAGGGCGACGATGCCCTTGGGGCGGACCTGGATGAAGAGAATGATGAAGAGGATCATGTAGGTCTGCGCCGCTAGCGTGTTGCTGGGGTTCATCCACTCGATGCCCTTCTGCAGGATGCCGATCAGCGCCGCGCCCGCGAGTGTTCCCCAGACGTTGCCGACGCCGCCGACGACCACGGTCATGAAGCTCTGCACGATGTAGTTGCCGCCCATCTCGGAGGTGACCTGCGCGTAGAGGCCGATCGCGATACCGGCGATGCCGGCGATGCCCGAGCCGAGGCCGAAGGTCAGCATGTTGATCTTGTCGGGATTGATGCCCATCGAGGCAGCCATGCCGGGGTTCTGGGTGACGGCGCGAACCTCGAGGCCGATGCGGGTGCGGTTAAGGATGAAGAGGATCAGGCAGAGGAAGACCAACGCCAGCACGAAGATCGCGATGCGGATATTGGCGATGCCTGCGACGTCGTTGATGATCCACGCTCCGTCGAGCCAATGCGGCGAGGTCAGCGGGCGGGCCTGGGTGCCGAAGATGTTCTTCGCAAGCTGCTGCAGTGCGATGGAGATGCCGAAGGTGGCCAGCAGCGTTTCCAGCGGGCGGTGGTAGAGCCAGCGGATCACCAGCCGCTCCATCGCCACGCCGGCGGCGAAGGTGATGACAAAGGCCAGCGGCAGGGCGACGATCAGCGACAGCGTGTAGTCGGGGATGATCTGCTGCACCACGTAGCCGGTATAGGCGCCCATCATGATGAACTCGCCGTGCGCCATGTTGATGACGCCCATGACGCCGAAGGTGATGGCGAGGCCGATGGCGGCGAGGAAGTAGATCGAGGCCAGCGAGAGGGAGTCGAGCCCGAAATCCAGCGCTTGCCAGAGGCCGACGCGCGTGCGCACCGAGCCGAGCGCCGCCTCGGCCGCCTCGGTGATGGCGGCGTCGGGCTCGAGGTATTCCTCGTAGAAAACATGGTCCGAGAGAGCGGCCCTGCGGTCCTCTTCGGTCACGCGGGCGGGCACGACACCCTGCTCGGCGAGCGCCGCATAGGCGCGAGCGCGAGCGCCCTCCGAGACGAGCTGGCCAAGCGGCACGCCGGCGACGGCGCCATCGCTGAGATTGGCGGTCAGCGCGGCCTTGATCTGCTCGCGGCTCTGCACCGGCCGCGCAAGCTCGGCGCTGACCAGCCGGGCGTAGGCGTCGGCTTCGGTGAGCTCCTTGCCGGGTGTGAGGACGCGCGCGATGTTGGCGCCCTCGGGCAGTGTCTCGGCCACGCCGGCACGGGTGGTGAGGATCTGGTTGAGCACGGCGCGGACGTCGACGCTGAGCTCGGAGGCCAGCGCCTCGATGGCGGTGATGCGGGCCTCGGGCGTGGCGCCGAAGCTGGCGGTGAGCATGCCGTCGAGGCGTTTCTTGCGCGCCAGAATGCCGGGGTCCTCTTCGGTCTCGATCGAGGCGCGCAGCGGCTCGATCTGCTCTGCCGAGGGGCTGCGGGCAATGGCGTCGAGCGCAGCGATGCGGTTCGCGACATTCGGATCCGACAACTGGAATTGCACCAGCGCGGTGCTGATCACCCGGCGCACGCCGCCGTTGGGGCGGACCTGGTCGATCTCGGCGCTGGGGGCGGTGCCGGCGGGCTGTCCGGTGACGATATCGCTCAGCGCGTAGTCGCTGCCACTCTTTTCGGCGTAGAAGAACTGCCCGTCGGTCTTGCGTTGGTAGACCTCGCGGTCGCCCCAGTTCTGCAGGAAGGCGGGCACGGCAGGATCGCCGGAGGACACCAGCGCCTCGATCAGCGTGTCCACGGTCTGGCGGCCGGGCTTGGCGACCTCATCCGCGTATTGCTGCAGAATGGCCTTGAGGCCGGTCTCCTGCGCGGCGGCCATCGGCGGCGCCAGCGTCAAACAGAGCAGGAGCGCAAGAGCGGAGAGAAGCGCGCGCGGCATGGACGGCCCCCGGGAACAGAGTGCGGAATTCGGTAACGTGGTGCGGCGGGCGCGCAGGGTGTGGGCGCGCCCGCCGCCGGTCAGCTCAGATCAGTAGTTCGACTGAAGCTGCACGCAGGACTTGGTCTCGGTGTTGTACATGCCGCACTCGAGGTCTTTCCAATCGGATTCCAGCACCGCGGAATCCGGCAGGTAGTCGGTCCATGCATCGCCCGGGACCGGATCGGTCGAGGAAATGATGTCGAACTGCCCGTCCGCGCGGATCTCGCCGATCAGAACCGGCTTCGACAGGTGGTGGTTCACGCCCATCTCCGCGGTGCCGCCGGTCAGGTTCGGGAACTCTTGGCCCCACATGTGCTCGCGCACGGCGTCGACATCGGTGGTCTCGGCGGCGGTGACCGCGTTCACCCACATGTTGAAGCCGATGTAATGGGCTTCCATCGGGTCATTGGTCACGCGCTTCTCGTCGCCGATGAAGTCATGCCATTGCTTGATGAACTCGGCGTTGGCCTCGCCCTCGGCGGACATGAAGTAGTTCCAGGCGGCGAGGTGGCCAACGAGGTTCGAGGTGTCGAGGCCAGAGAGTTCCTCTTCGCCCACCGAGAAGGCGACGACCGGGATATCGTCGGCCGAGACGCCCTGCGCCGCCAGTTCCTTGTAGAAACCGATGTTCGCGTCCCCGTTGATCGTCGAGATCACGCCGACCTGCTTGCCGTCGGCGCCAAGCGCCTTGACGTCGGACACGATGGTCGACCAGTCGGAGTGGCCGAAGGGCGTGTAGTTGACGAAGATGTCCTCCTCGGCGATGCCCTTCGACTTCAGGTAGGCCTCGAGGATGCGGTTCGTGGTGCGCGGGTAGACGTAGTCGGTTCCGAGCAGGGCGAACTTCTCGACGCCAAGCTCGTCGAGGAAATAGTCGGTGGCCGGGATCGCCTGCTGGTTCGGGGCGGCGCCGGTGTAGAAGACGTTCTTCGAGCTTTCCTCGCCCTCATACTGGACGGGGTAGAAATAGAGCGCGTTCAACTCTTCGATCACTGGCAGCACCGCCTTGCGCGAGGCGGAGGTCCAGGAGCCGAAGATCACGTCGACCTCGTCGTTGGAGATCAGCTCGCGGGCCTTTTCGGCGAAGAGCGGCCAGTCGGAGGCCGGGTCCTTCACCACCGCTTCGAGCTGGCATCCCAGCAGGCCGCCGGCCTTGTTCTGCTTGTCGATCAGCATCAGCATGGTGTCTTTCAGGGTGGTTTCGGAAATCGCCATGGTGCCGGAAAGCGAGTGCAGCACGCCGACCTTGATCGGGCAGTCTGCCGATTGTGCCGAAACCGCACCCGCAGAGATCATGGCGAGCGCGGCCACGGTCGAAAGTTTCATCGATTTTATCATGTTCAACATCCCTATAGAGCGGGGTCCCAGCTCCTCGCGTATCGGCTCTTCCGGCCTTGGATCTGCGCGGGTCCTCCTCCGCTTCGATTATCGTTGTGCCATTGGCGGATGCCCTCTTGAGCTTGCTCCGCCGCGGCTCCCCGTTGGCGCGCCGGTGTTTGGCGCTACATTCGGATAACGGAAGCGTGACGCCCCGCCACGCGCTTTCCATGGTGCGGACGGCGGCTCGGAAGGCGTGATTAATTCCTGTGCATAGGTGGAGGATTTTGCGAATAAATTAATCGGAAAGTATGAGGAATAGGGGCCTTATCAGGCTAAACCAAGGCGAATGCCTAGCAGATCAGATTCGTGACGGCTGATTTGCCGGTTTTTTGGGCAGACGAAATGGGGTGGAGATCGTTTTTCTACGCGGGGGGCTTTTCCTCTGCCTGCGAAACGGGGAACGTGAGCCTCAGAGCAAAGGGATTGTCATGAGCGCCACGAAGCCAGCGATTTTCAATGAGATGTTGAACGACGAGCAGGTTCGCTCGGCCTATCAGAACCTGGAGAAATGGTATCGGTCGATGCCGGCCGAGTTGCGAAGCCTGAAACAGTCCGAGGCCGAAGCGCTGTTCCGGCGCGTGGGCATCACCTTCGCGGTCTACGGCGAGGGCGGCGACCCGGAACGGCTCATTCCCTTCGACATGTTTCCCCGCGTGATGACCGCCGAGGAGTGGCGCAAGCTCGACCGAGGGGTGCGCCAGAGGGCGGCGGCGCTGAACGCCTTCCTCGCCGATGTCTACGACCGCCGCGAGATCATCCGTGCGGGCAAGATCCCCGAGCACCTGGTGACCAACAACGCGGCCTTCGAGAAGGCCGCCATCGGCTTTCGACCGCCGCGCGGCGTGTTCAGCCACATCGTCGGCGTCGATCTGGTGCGCACCGGGCCCGATCAGTTCTACGTGCTCGAGGACAATTGCCGCACGCCGTCGGGCGTCAGCTACATGCTGCAGAACCGCGAGATCATGATGCGCATGTTCCCGCAGCTCTTCATGGAAAACCGCATACGCCCGGTCGACGGCTACGCCGGCCTGCTTAAGAAGACCCTCGCCTCGGTGGCGCCGCAGAAATGCCAGGGCGAGCCGAACATCGTCATCCTCACTCCGGGCCATTTCAACTCGGCCTATTACGAGCACAGCTTCCTGGCCGACCTGATGGGCGTCGAACTGGTCGAGGGGCAGGATCTTTTTGTCGAGGGCGACTTCGTCTGGATGAAGACCACCGAGGGCCCCAGGAAGGTCGACGTGATCTATCGCCGGATCGACGATGCCTTCATCGACCCGCTGTGCTTCCGTCCCGATTCCATGCTTGGCGTGCCCGGCCTGATGAACGTCTATCGCTCGGGCGGGGTGACCATCTGCTCGGCCCCCGGGGCGGGCGTCGCCGACGACAAGGCGATCTACACCTTCGTCCCCGAAATGATCCGCTTCTACCTCGGCGAGGAACCGATCCTCGAGAACGTGCTGACCTGGCAATGCGCCAAGCCCGACGACTGCAAATACGTGCTCGAGAACCTCTCGGAGCTGGTGGTCAAGGAGGTGCATGGCTCGGGCGGCTACGGGATGCTGGTGGGGCCGAAGTCCGACAAGTCGACCATCGAGTCCTTTGCTGCGAAAATCCGCAAGAACCCCGACAACTACATTGCCCAGCCGACGCTGGCGCTTTCGGCCTGTCCCACCTTTGTCGAGGAGGGGATCGCGCCGCGCCACGTCGATCTGCGCCCCTATTGCCTCGTTGGCGAGACCATCGAACTGGTGCCGGGCGGGCTGACCCGCGTGGCGCTGACCGAAGGTTCGCTCGTGGTGAACTCGTCGCAGGGCGGCGGGGTCAAGGACACCTGGGTATTGGCGGAGTGATCACATGCTGAGCCGGACTGCAGAACATCTCTACTGGATGGCGCGCTACATCGAACGCGCCGAAACCACCGCCCGCCTGCTTGAGGTTGGCGCGCGCAACGCGCTGCTGCCCAATGCCACCGGCGGCTACCGCAACGACTGGGAGGCCGTGCTGCTGGCCAAGGGCACGCTCGAGCCCTTCGTCGAAAAGTACAAGGAACCCAACCAGCGCAATATCGAGACCTGGCTGTTCTTCGATTCCGACAACCCCTCGTCTGTCTATTCTTGCCTCTCCTCGGCGCGCGAGAACGCCCGCGTGGTGCGCACCGCGCTGACGGCGCCGGTCTGGGATGCGATCAATGGCGCCTTTCAGGAACTGCAGCAGCTGCACCGCACCGAGCGCAGCAAGCTGATGGTCACCGATCTGTGCGAATGGACCTTGCGCGCTTGCCAGTTGATCCGAGGCGCCTTCATGTCGACCCAGCTTCGCAATGACGGCTATGATTTCTCGGGCATCGGCACCACCATCGAGCGTGCCGACAACACCGCCCGGCTGATCGACGTCAAATACTACGTGCTGCTGCCGTCGGTGAACTACGTCGGCTCCGGGCTGGACCAAAGCCAATGGGCCTTGCTGCTGCAGTCGATGACCGCGCAGCGGGCCTTCAACTGGAGCTACCAGGGCGAGGTCACCGCCGCCAAGATCGCCCACCTGCTGATCCTCAACCATCGCTTCCCGCGCTCTCTGCGGTCCTGTGTGCAGTGGTATTGCGAACATCTCGACAATCTCGCCGAGAGCTACCAGACTGCCACGGCGGCGCAGGAGGTGGCGCATAGGTTGCTCGACGATCTGCGTGCAGCGAGCGTCGACGAGATCTTCGAGGAGGGGCTGCACGAATTCCTCGCGCGCTTCCTGGCGCGCAACGCCGAGGTCGCGACCACGGTGCAAGAGGTCTACCTGAGCGGAATGCCGGCATGAGACTTTCGATCCGTCATATCACCCGCTACCGGTTTGAAGAGCCGGTGCGCGGCATTGTCCAGTCGCAGAAGCTTTGGCCTGCGAGCTGCGACAACCAGCGCATCCTGTCATGGCATGTCACCTCGCACGGCGGCCAGACCGGGGCGGAGTTCGTCGATGGCGCCGGCGACGTGATCCGCCTTGCCACTTGGCGCGGGCCGCTGACCGAGCTGTCCGTCGAGGTGACGGGCGAGGTCGACACGAGCGATCTTTACGGCGTGCTGCGTGGCCACCGCGAGCGGGTGCCGCCCTCGGCCTACCTGCGCCACACCCGGCAGGTCGAAGCGGATGCCGAGCTGAAGACGCTCTCGGCGGTGGCGCTCAAGGGCATGGAGGGCGCCGGCGCGCTCGACCGCGCCCATGCGCTGAGCCGCGCCGTCTCGGGCGCCATCGCCTATAAGCCGGGCGAGACCAAGCCGCATACAACCGCTTCCGAGGCGCTCTCGGGCGGGGTCGGCGTCTGTCAGGATCACGCCCACGCGTTGATTTCCATCGCCCATGTGGCCGACATGCCGGCGCGCTACGTCACCGGCTACCTGCAGGCGAGCGAGGACGGCAGCCCGCATGAGGCAAGCCACGCCTGGGTCGAGATCTGGGTGCCCGAGCTCGGCTGGGTCGGCTTCGACGCTGCGAACGAATGCTGCCCCGACGAGCGCTACGTGCGGCTTGGCTCGGGGTATGACGCACTCGACGCCGCGCCGATCCGCGGGCTGGTGCAGGGCGCGACACCGGAAGAGCATCTCGAGGTCGAGGTGTCGGTCAGCACGGCGCAGTCGGGTCAGCAGCAGCAGTGATGCGGCGGCGCGCGCGTCAAGACCGGCGCCCGAAATTTGGGCGGCGGCTCACACGGCCCTAACCCTATCCCTTCGTGCAGGATTGCGGGGGCCGAGGCGCGGCGGTATATCGGAGCGCTGACAGTCGGAAGGACCTGGGACAGATGACCTATTGCGTGGGATTGCTGCTGGATGCGGGCGTCGTGCTGCTGTCCGACACGCGCACCAATGCCGGGCTCGACAATATTGCGACCTACCGCAAGATGTTCCTTTTCGAGCAGGAAGGGGATCGCGCCATCGGCATCATGACCGCGGGGTCGCTGTCGATCACGCAGACGGTGATCGCGCGGCTGACCGAGGCCAATGAGGATCCCGACTCGCCGCGCTCGATCCTGCGCGCGCCTGGCATGTTGCAAGTCGCCGAGATCGTCGGCGCCACTCTGTCGGACGTGACCTCCGAGGTGTCCTCGAAGATGGAGCGGATGAACCAGAGTGCGACTGCCTCGATGATCGTCGCCGGTCAGCGCAAGGGCGGCCCGATGCGCATGTTCCTGGTCTACCCCGAAGGCAATTTCATCGAAGCCACACCAGATACGCCCTTTCTGCAGATCGGCGAGCACAAGTATGGCAAGCCGATCCTCGATCGGGTGATTTCCTCTGCGACCACGCTAGCGGACGCCGAGAAGGCGGTCCTGCTGTCGATGGACTCCACCCTGCGATCCAACCTCAGCGTGGGCATGCCGCTCGATTTCGCTGTGATCGAGCGCGATGCGCTGGCGGTGACCCGGCGGCGGCGGATCGAGCCAACGGACGAGGCCTTCCAGAAAATGAGCCATGATTGGTCCGAAGCATTGCGCAACGCCTTCGTCGAGATCGACCCGATCTGATTGGGCGGCCCATCGCCGTCCTCCCATCGCCGCCCTTTGTCAGAACAGGGTCACCTCGGACTGCGGCGGCTTCGGCGGCTGGACCGGCGCCACGGCTTCGATTTCGCCGGGCACGATGAACTGCCGTACCCGCCCATCTGCGGGCCAGAAGCGGATGCGCCGCGCCGAGGTGCCGCCGGTGCTTTCGGAGGCCAGCGGGATCGCCTCGTTCTGTAGGAACTCCTTGGCGAAGGCGACGTTCGAGCCGCCGATATCGCGCAACTGGCTGAGCATGTTCGCCCCGCCGAAGAGCTTGGCGACCAGGCGATTCTTGCGCGCGCCGCATTTCAGCAATCCGTTGATCAGCAGTTCCATCGAATAGGCGCCGTAGCGCACGTTCTCGCCCTCCTTTCCGGCGCGCTGCGGCAGCAGGAAGTGGTTCATCCCGCCGACCCCGGCCTCGACATCGGTCAGGCAGACGGCGACGCAGGAGCCGAGCACGGTCGACAGCACCTCGGAGGGAGAGGAGGAAATTCGGTATTCTCCCTGGATCACGTTCACCAGCTTTTCTGCGGCATCGCTCATCTCGCGGAGGTCCTTCCAATCAGCCCGGCTGGGGCGGTCGCCGAGGCGGGCGTGGCGCAGGCCCGCAGAAGGGCAGGGCCGATCTGCGGCAGGGGCAGGCTGGTCTCCACCGCGCCGAGGTCGCGCGCCGCGCGGGGCATGCCATAGACGATGCAGGTTGCCTCGTCCTGCGCGAAGGTGGTGGCGCCAGCGTCGCGTAGGGCTTTCAATCCCTGTGCGCCGTCCCGCCCCATGCCGGTGAGCAGCGCGGCGACCGCGCGGGGCGCCCCGGGCAGCGCCGAGGTGAAAAGCGCGTCGACCGAGGGCATATGGCCCGAAATCGGCTCGCCCACGCGCAAGGCGATCTTCATCGGGGTCCCCCCCGCGAGGTGAAGGTGCGCCCGGTTGCCCGCGGCGATGACGACCTGACCGTGGTCGACCCGCACCCCATCCTGCGCCGTCCGCACTTGCGCCGCGCATTGCCGGTCGAGGAGCCGGGTCAGGCTCTCGCCGAAGCCGCCCCCGGTGTGCTGGACGATGAAGGTCGGCGGACAATCGGCGGGGAAGCTCGACAGCACGCTCAGCAGCGCATCGACGCCGCCGGTGGAGGCGCCGAGCAGGATGAAGCGGTTGCCGCGCGCGCCGCCCGAGGGCGCGGGCACGGGAGAGGCCGGGACGGAGGGCTGCGGCCCGCGCCGGCGGGTGGTGCGGGTCAGCGAGCGCAGCGTGCCGATCAACTCGTCGACCGGCACGCCCGCATCGACGGCGAAGAGGTCCGAGCGCTTGTCCCAGGGGCTGGCCGGATGCCCCGGCGCCGCGGCCGCGCGCGACTTGATCACCAGCCAGCGCACGTCGAGCGTGGCAAAGAGGGCACGCATCACCTCGAACTCTGGCAACATGGCGAGCCGTTCCCCGATCAGCACGGCCATCGGTTCCTGCTCCTCGACCTCGGTATAGGTGGTCATCAGATCGTGGGTTTCCGACACCAGCGTGATGAAGGCAGAGCTGCGCAGTTCGGCGCCAAGCCGCCGCCGCAGGCTCAGGTCCGGATGGGCCAGGATCAGGGATATCTTCGACATCTGTCTTGTCCTTCATGGCCGGTGGCGCCGAACTCCGTGGCGCTGGGTCGATGCACCTGAGGGCCGCCCAGATGCTGGTGTCTGCCCCGCCGGGGGCGGTGGGCAGTCAGAACAGCTCGGGTGCGTTCGGCTCGAGCCCGTCCCCCTGCGCGCCGCCAAGCCTTTGCCGGAGATCGCGCAGCGGGATCACGTCCAGGGCATCGCGCAGGTCGAGAGCCGCCTCCGTGTCCAGCAGCCTGGCAAGCCGCTCCACGTAGCCGGCGAGCGCATCGGTGGATTGCGCCAGCATGTCGAGTTCCTGAAAAGCGGTGATCGCGACCGATCCGAGGCGCGAATCCGCATTTCCCGAGTAGATGTGCTCCATGCCATGCTCGAGCCGTTCGAGCCGCTGCTGCAGGTGCCTGATCTCGCGCGAGAGCAGCCATGTCGCCTCATTGGCGGTGATCGGAACGGCGCGTGACGTCGACATGGCTTCAGAGCTTTCCCACGACGCTTTCGATGCATTGCTTCATCGCGAGAGAGGTGAAGGGTTTCTTGATCATGTTGTTGAGGCCCAGCTGTTTCGCCTGCGCCACCATGTCGGGTGTGGGCTTGCCGGTCACCAGGATGAAACCGATCTTCTGGGTGGCGCGATTCTGCCGCACGGCTTTCAGCAGGGCCAGTCCATCCATGTTCGGCATGTTGTAATCCGAGAGGACCAGGTGCACCGGGCTTCCGGCCATCCGCGCCAGGGCCTTACTGCCGTCGTTCTCGGTCAGGTAGTTCTTGATGCCGATTTCGTCGAGCGCCTGGGTGATCAGCCCGCGGCTCGTGGCCATGTCGTCGACGACCATGATGCGCAGCGAATCCTTCAAACTCATTTCATTCTCCTAGGTCGGCCGCGCGGGACCGGGGGTGGCGCGCTTGCGGTAGGTGGTCACACCGGCGGTTTCGAACTCCGGTAGGGCGGTGCCCGAGAGGCGTTCGGAATGCCCGATGAAGAGGAAGCCGCCGGCGCGGAGCTTGTCGGCGAGTCGTGACCAGAGCCGCTGTTGTGTCTCCTGGTCGAAATAGATCGCAACGTTGCGGCAGAAGATCGCGTCGAAGGGGCCGGCGAAGGGCCAGTCGCAGATCAAGTTGAGCTCGGCAAAGCTGACCAGGGCCTTGAGTTCCGCGCCCATCTCGACCAAGTCCGGCTCGCCCGGTACGGGCCGCAGCCAGCGGGCACGAAACTCGTCGGGCACTGTGGCGCACTCCTCTGCCGGGTGGCGCCCGGCGCGCGCCTTGCGCAGGATCGCCGGGTCGATGTCCGTCGCCAGAATGCGCATGTCGCGCGCCCCGGGGGGCAGGCCGTCGAGCAGCGTCATGGCGATCGAGAAGGGCTCCTGTCCCGAGGAGCAGCCGGCCGACCAGATGCGGATGCGCTTCTGCGTTGCGAGTTCGGGGACGAGCGCGCTGCGCAGTGTCTCGAAGTGGTGCTTCTCGCGGAAGAAACTGGTGACATTGGTGGTAAGTGCGGAGACCAGTTCGAGCCGTTCCGCGGCCTCCTCCGCGCGGTCGAGCAGCGACATGTAGTCGCGAAATGTCGCGAGCCCGCGGGCGCGCAGTCGCCTTGCGAGGCGGGAATAGACGAGGGGCTTCTTGCTCGAGGCGAGGCTGAGGCCGTACTCGCTCCGCGCAAGGCGGGCGAGCGCCTCGAAATCCGCATCGGTGAAGGCGAACTCCCCCGGCAGGGTGTCGGCGCTGGCAAGGCTCATGCGGCGGCTCCGCCTTCCTGGTCGAGCACCGCGTCGAGATTGACGACGCGCACCATGGACTCGCCGACAGAGATCACGCCGAGAATGGCCTAGCGCGCCGCGTCGGACTTCATGTCAGGGGTTTCCTGTATCGAGGATTTCGCGACCGAGAGGATCTCGGACACGGATTCCACCAGAAGACCTATGGTCGTGCCGCCCGCGGCGGCGACGATCACCACATTGCGCTCGTTGTCCGGCGTTTCACCGAGGCCGAAGCGAGCGGAAAGGTCGAAGATCGGGATCACCGCACCGCGCAGGTTCATCACCCCGAGCACGTCGTCGGGCGTATGCGGCAGCTTGGTCACCGGGGTCCAGCGGCGGATCTCGCGGATTTGCATGATCTCGAGGCAGAAACTCTGGTTTCCCGCCGAGAAGGTGATGAATTCGAACTGCGTCTCAGTCTGTCCCTCGTCGGCGTCAAGCATGGCGAAGCTCCAGTTTCGGGGGGGTTACGGCCGGGAAATAGGGGGCGGCGGGCTGCAGCTTGACCACTTCCTCGGGGTCGAGGATCAGGGCGATCTTGCCATCCCCGAGGATCGTTGCCGCGGACACGCCGGGGATGGCGGCATAGTTGCTTTCGAGGCTCTTGATGACCACCTGACGCTGGTCGTGGATCGCCTCGACCCGCAACGCGGTGAGCCCTTGGCTCTCCGTGCTCACCAGCAGCAGCACGCCGTCTCCCGCCTCCTTCCGCGCGGGGGAGAGACCGAGGTTGAAGGCGACGTCCACGACCGGCACGTAGGCGCCGCGCACAAGGATCACCACGCCCTTGGTGCCCACCGCGTGCAGGTCGCGCTGGCTGGGGCGGATCGTTTCGATGATCGAGGCGATGGGGATCACCATGGTCTGATCCGCGACCGAGATGACGAAGCCGTCCATCACCGCGAGGGTGAGCGGCAGCACGATGGTGAAGGTGGTGCCGGCGCCGGGCGTGGAGGCAATGGAAACCCGCCCGCCGAGCGCGGAAACGGCGTTTTTAACGACATCCATGCCGACGCCGCGGCCCGAGAGGTTCGACACCTCACTCGCCGTGGAGAACCCGGGCAGAAACAGCAGGTTGTCGATCTCGGATTCTGACAGCTCGGCTTCGGGAAGGACAAGGCCCTTCTCGATGGCCTTTTCGAGGATGCGCGCTCTGTTCAGCCCGGCGCCGTCGTCTCCGATCTCGATGAAGACGCTGCCCGAGCGGTGTGAGGCGGAGAGGCGTATGGTTCCAATGGCCTCCTTGCTGGCGGAACTGCGGGCAGCAGGTTTTTCCAGCCCATGATCGACCGCGTTGCGCACCATATGCGTGAGCGGGTCAGCCAGGCGTTCGATCACCGTCTTGTCGACCTCGGTCGAGTCACCGATCGTGACGAGCCGCGCCTTCTTGCCAGTGGCCTCCGCAGCCTCGCGGACAATGCGGGACATGCGCTGGAAGAGGGGCTTCACCGGTTGCGCGCGGATGGCCATGACCCCTTCCTGGATGTCGCGGGCGAGGAGCTTGTAGGCCTCGAGCTCGTTGGTGAGATGGGCGACTGCGGGAAGCTCCAGTTCCTCGATCCGCTGGGAGATCATCGCCTGGTTGATGATCAGCTCGCCCACCGTGTTGATGAGCCGGTCGACCCGTTCGAGGTCGACGCGCAGGGTCGGGCGCGGGCCGCGCGCCTCGCCGCGCTGGGCGTCGCCGCGGGCATCGGCGGGCTCCAACGCGGCGGTGGGACCGTCAAGGTCGAGCGGCGGGGGCGGGGGCGCGAGCCCGGGAAGATCCGGGGCCGGATCGAGGGGCGCGGGCGCCGACCCGCCGTCGTCCTCGCGGATGTCGAGGTCGCAGAGCGACTCGACGAATTCGAAGATTTCGTGCAGCACTGTCTCGGGTTCCGGGGTCTCGAGCTGGAGTCTCCAGGACATCACCGCGCCATTGGGGTCGAAGGCATCGAACTCGGGCAGCGCCGAGAGGTCGGCGGAGACCCGCAGTTCGCCAAGCTCGGCAAGCGCGTCGAACAGCAGAAGGGGCTCGTGTCCGTTGGCATAAAGCGCGGGACTGGGCTTGAAGCGGATGTGGAAGCGGCGCAGGGCGCTCTCCTCGGCGGCGTCGCCGGACCCGTCGAGATCCGCCGGTGCCGCGTCGAAGTCCAGACTGAGGGCATCAAAGCTGAAGCTGTCGTCCTTGTCCGCCTCGCCGAGATAGCTGTCGAGTTCCTTGAGGATGGCGGCCTCGGACTCGGCGTTTGGCTCGCGCTCGTCACGCGCCGCTTCCACGAGGTCGGCAAGCTGGTCGCCGGAGCGGTGGAAGAGGTGCATCAGCTCTGCGTTGACCTTCAGTTCCTGGCTGCGCACCTTGTCCATCACCGTCTCGAAGGTGTGGGCAAAGCTCACCAGCCGGTCGAGGGCGAAGGCCCCTGCGCCGCCCTTGATCGAGTGCACGGCGCGGAACACGGCGTTGACCACATCCATGTCCTCGGGGTCCTGCTCCATCGAGGAAAGCCCCTCGACGAGCGCTTCGAGCAGCTCTTCGCATTCCTCGAAAAACGTATCGCGGATCGAATTTCCCGACATCTCTACACCATGTGTCCTGTGAGCCGGCGCAGCACCGAAACCAGTGATGCGTCGTCGAAAGGTTTCACGATCCAGCCGGTCGCCCCGGCGGCGCGCGCGCGGGCCTTGAGGTCGGCGCCGCTTTCGGTGGTCAGCACGATGATCGGCACCGTCGTGCGGTTGGGACCGCTGCGCAGCGTCTCGATCACGCCGAAGCCGTCCATGTTGGGCATGTTGATGTCGGTGATCACCACATCCGGCTCGACCTCGGAGAATTGTTCGACCCCCTCGACGCCGTCGCAGGCAGAGTGAAACTCGAAGCCGGCGCCTTCGAGCGAGATGCGCAGCAGGTTGCGGATCGTCCGGGAATCGTCGATCGCGAGGACTTTCGTCGTCATTGCAGTGCCTCCTTGCCGTCCGCGAGACCGGGTCCGGCGCCCGCGCCGCTGTCGTCGAAATGGGTGGGCGGCAGACCGAGCCGATCGAGCCCGCCGCGGAACGACTCGCTGATGTCGGTCAGGCGGAAGGCGAGCCCCTCTTGCTGCCATTGCTTCTGCGCCACGAGCAGGATCTGCAGCCGGTGGGCATCGAGCCGAAGAACGTCCCGCACGCTGATCGAAACGGGCATGTGCCGCGCCCCGAGCAGGAAGGGCACGAGGGGGTCTTCGCCATTGCGGTTGCGCCCCGGGTCGAGCACATGGCTGTGAAGCTCAGTCATCGCGAAATCTGTCCTTTGCCAGAGGAGAGCGGGGGCAGCCGCGGCCAGCGGGCTGCCGGTCCCCGTGGGAGTGTTGAGCCTTTGTCCCGAGGCCGGCGGAGGACGCGTGACAGGGCACGCGCAGATCAGGTCCGGACCGCCCCCCAGACTCGCCGGCCGCTCCCGGGACGGGTTCGAGAACTACAGCCGGGGTCTTAACAAAGCGTTCTGGCGCCCGGCCTTTTTGCGCCTCCCCCGGCATTCCGCGAAGACGGCACGGCCAGCGCTTGCATCCGCGGTGCGCAGCGCGCACAAATTCGCGAAAGCGATCTGGCAGGGAGCAGGACGAGATGCGCAACGGTGGTCAATTGGTGGTTGAAAGCCTGATCGCGCTTGGGGCCACGCGGGCTTTCGGGGTTCCGGGAGAGAGCTACCTTGCCGTGCTCGACGCGCTGCATGACACGGCGGGCAAGCTGGACTTCGTGCTCTGCCGTCAGGAGGGCGGCGCGGCGTTCATGGCGGCGGCGCATGGCAAGCTGACCGGCAGCCCGGGGATCTGCATGGTGACCCGCGGGCCGGGGGCGACCAACGCTGCGATCGGCGTGCACACGGCGATGCAGGACAGCGTGCCGATGATCCTGCTGGTCGGCCAGGTGGCCACGGACATGAAAGAGCGCGAGGCCTTCCAGGAGATCGACTACCGGGCCGTCTTCGGCACGATGGCGAAATGGGCGACCGAGATCGAGAACGTCGAGCGCATCCCAGAGATCCTGTCTCGTGCCTGGATCACCGCCACGACCGGCCGGCCCGGCCCTGTGGTCGTCGCGCTGCCAGAGGACGTGCTCATGGCGCAGACCGAAGTCGCGCCGCTGACCGACCCGGTGAAGGTCTACGCGTCCGAGCCCGCCGCCGACGCCGTGCGCGACGCGGTCGCGCTGCTGCAGCATGCCGAGCGGCCGCTGATCGTGATCGGCGGCGCTGAATGGACGGGCCCCGCCCGCGCCGCACTGCAGGGCTTTGCCGAGGCTTCGGACATCCCGATCATCACCTCTTTCCGCTATCAGGACCAGGTTGACAGCGCCTGCGCCTGCTTCTGCGGCGACGCGGGCGTGGGGATGACCGCAGGGGTCAAGGCGCTGCTAAAGGATGCCGACGTGGTGCTGGCGCTGGGAACCCGCTTCGGCGAGAACATGACCGACGGCTACACGCTGCTCGAGGTGCCGACGCCGAAGCAGAAGATCATCCACGTTCATGCCTCGGACCGTGAGATCGGCAAGGTCTACCGCCCTACGGTCGGGGTGCATGCGGACCCCGGGCGCTTCGTCCAGGCGCTGCCCGCCAAGGTGACCGGCAATTGGAAGGCCTGGCGGGCCGAAGCGCGGGCGGCCTATCTTGGCTTCATCGACAAGGCCCCGGCGCAGCCCGGGCCGGTCGACATGGTGGCGGTCTGCAAGCATATGCGCGCGGTGCTGGGCAGCGACGTTGTGCTCACCAATGGCGCGGGCAATTTCACCGTCTGGCCGACCCGCTTCTTCCGCTTCCGGCCCGGCATGCGGCTTCTTGCGCCGCAGTCCGGGGCTATGGGCTACGGCGTGCCGGCGGCCATCGCCGCCAAGCTCGCGCGCCCCGAGGCGACCGTCATCTGCTTTGCCGGGGACGGGGATTTCCAGATGAACGGGCAAGAGCTCTCCTCGGCGCGGCAGGCCGGGGCGGCGGTGATCGTGCTGGTGCTCAACAATGGCACCTATGGCACCATCCGCGCGCACCAGGAACGCGAGTTCCCTGAACGGGTCAGTGGCACCTCGATTGTCAATCCCGACTTCGCGGCGCTGGGGCGGGCCTACGGGATGCATGGCGAACACGTCGCGCACACCGAGGCGTTCGCCGCCGCCTTCGAGCGCGCGCTGGCGGCACCACATGGCGCGGTGCTCGAGCTCGATATCGCTGCCGAAGCGCTGACCCCCTACCGCACGCTCTCGGAGATCCGTGCGGGCGGGCTCGCGGCCAAGTCATGAGTTCGGCGGACCCGGCAGCCGCGTCGGGTCGCCGCCTGTCCGCCCGTGGATCCCTGCGCTGAAAAGCAGGATTCACCCCTTAGTGATAAGCGCTTAGGCGCCGACTCTCACGTCACATGTTGCTGTAATGTTCCGCGCGCGGTAGGAGGCCGGAAAACAACGTACCGAGGCGGCAGCAGATGAAAAGAGAGTACGAAACCATCCTTGGCGCGGTGACCTTCCTGGCGCTGCTGTGCCTGGGCTACGCCTATTATGAGCTGGGTGTGTCGGCGGCCAGCACGCGGGCGCTTCCGGTGATCCTCGCGGGCTATGTCGCGGTGCTGGTGCTGGTGTTCAAGGGGCTGGGGCTGTCGCTGACCCGCTCGCGGCGGCAGGAGCTCACCCGGCACGTGAAGGCCCATGCCCCGGCGCTTTCGCGCAACCTGCGGCTGGCGGTGAAGAAGAACGATTACAACCGGGTGATTGCCGACGAGCGGCACGACATCGTGCTCGAGTTCCTCGACAGCATCGAGCTGTCCTTCGACTATCACCGCATCGAGCCGGCGGTCGTCGACTTCGTCATGGACGAGATCGACCGGATCGAGAACGAGGCGCGGGAAGGCGGCTTTGACGCCGAGGATTACCCGAGCGATCCCACCGAGTTCGAGCATTGGTGCGCCGCGCAACTGCGCCATTTCGGCTGGGACGCGGATGTCACCAAGCGCGGCTACGACCAGGGCATCGACATCGTCGCGCGCAAGGGCGCGCTGGTGATCGGCCTGCAGGTCAAGCGATACAATTCGCCGGTCGGCAACAAGGCCATCCAGGAGGCCTTCACCGGCAAGAATTACTATGGGCTGGCCGGGGCGGGGGTGCTCGCCACCGCCGGGTTCACGCCGAGCGCGCAGCGGCTCGCCGCGACCACCGGGGTGCTTCTGCTGAGCCCGCACGACCTGCCGCGCCTCGATCGCGAATTCGGTGTCGAGAGCTTCACCGAGGCCTGGGCCATGTGATCACGGTCGGCGTGGCTTGCGCGGGCTGCGGAAGACGGCGCCGTTTCTGACCGCCTGTCTTTCGACCCCGGGGTGCTCAGGGCGCGCGGAAGTGGCGGTAGAAGTTGCGGAAGAACCCGTCGGGCGAGAGCCAATCCTCCCAGATTTCCCGCGCCCGCCGCTGCTGGTCGACGAACTGCTCGGCACTGAGCCCGGCATGGTGATCGGCGAGGATCTGCCCCGCCCGCTGGTGCTCGGCTTGGGGAACCCAGACCAGCTCTTTCTGCCAGTCGATCAGGAAGTCGTAGGGAAGAACACAGTTCGTGTCGAGAAACAGCGGCGGCCGGCCGGCCGCCATGATCTCGTAAAAGCGCAGAGAATAGTTCCCGATGCCGCGCACGCAGAGGCTGTAGTCGCTGTCGGCGAGATTGCTCAGAAAGGTCTCGAGCGCGCTCTGCCGTGCGACGGTCTTCTCGTCGGCGGTGGATTTCTGGTCGGCCCCGGCAAAGAAATCGCCGTGCAGCACGAAATGGGTGTCCACGTCGGGGTGATCGAGCAGGGTCTGGACCGCCTGGGCCCGCAGGAACTTGTGCTGGAAGTTCTCCCTCAGGGACGCGGAATGGCCCGACATGCGAATATCGGAGAGATAGGGCAGCGTGGTGCGGGCGAATTGCACGAGACGGGTCTTGGCGGTGGGCCTTTTCACCTGCCCGCAGAAGCCGATCGAGGGGCGCTGCTGTTTCTGGCGTAGCGGGGCGGGGCCGTTGGTGTGATCGGGAACCCAGGCGGGCAGGCCGAATTCGTTCGGCTGCCGGTCCTTCTCGACCGTCGGCGTAAACAGGAGCGCGTTGGCGGCCGGGAACTTGAAGTCGTAGTCGCGCTCGTGGAAAACGACGATCTGCTTACCCGCCTCCGCCGCCTTTTGGGCGAAGCGAAGCGCGACGTTGGTCGTGCCGTCCTGAAGGTAGCGGTGCCATGTGCCTGGCAGAACCACGACGTCGGCCTCGTCCATCGACCCGGCCAGCTCGAAATAACCCAGACCACTTTTCTTGTAGGTGTCGAAGGCATTGGTGTCTGCGGACCAGAATGCCCGCTCTTCGCGCCCGAAAAAGGGCAGCAGCATCGCACATTGCATCGGGTTTGCGGGGGAGGCGAACGCCGGGTCCGTGTAGATCTTCAAACGCATCGACATGGGTCCAATCGTAATCGCGGCGCCAACCTCGGGGCTCGCGGAAAATGACTTCGCAAAAAATCCTTTTGAAGCGCGTGGTTCGCGCAAAAAAGCGCGGCGCTCATCGGAGGTTAGGAAGGCCGATTTTATTTTGCAAGGGGCACTTTGGAAACCGCGGGCCACAGCGGGACGCCTGCCGGAGATCTGCGCCCCGACTGCGCAATCGCCACCGCAGCGAGGCCGCGCGGCCCGGGGGCGGAGGTCCGGGACGAAACGGCGTCGGCTCATCGGGGACAATTCGCCGTGCGCGGCGCGTGACCTCTGGTCATTGGATGCGCGCTTGCTTTAGAGAGGGGGAAATTCTGCGGGAGAGGCGCGATGGACGATCTGGTCAATTCCTTCATGACAGGCCCCGACGAGAAGGGCCGTTTCGGCATCTACGGCGGGCGCTTCGTGTCCGAGACGCTGATGCCGCTGATCCTCGAGCTTGAGGAACAGTACGAGCGCGCCAAGACCGACCAGAGCTTCTGGGACGAGATGGACTGGCTGTGGAAGCACTACGTCGGCCGCCCCTCGCCGCTTTACTACGCCGAGCGGCTGTCCGAGCACCTCGGCGGCGCCAAGGTCTACTTCAAGCGCGACGAGCTCAACCACACCGGCGCGCACAAGATCAACAACGTGCTGGGTCAGATCATCCTTGCCCGCCGCATGGGCAAGACCCGCATCATCGCCGAGACCGGCGCGGGTCAGCACGGTGTGGCGACGGCGACGGTCTGCGCCAAGTTCGGCCTCAAGTGCGTCGTCTACATGGGCGCGCATGACGTCGAGCGCCAGCAGCCCAACGTTTTCCGCATGCGCCTGCTGGGCGCCGAGGTGATCCCCGTGACGTCCGGCCGCGGCACGCTGAAGGATGCGATGAACGATGCGCTGCGCGACTGGGTGACCAACGTGCGCGACACCTTCTACTGCATCGGCACGGTGGCCGGTCCGCACCCCTATCCGGCGATGGTCCGCGATTTCCAGTCGATCATCGGCAAGGAGACCAAGGAACAGATCCTCGAGCAGGAGGGCCGTCTGCCCGACACGATCATCGCCGCCATCGGCGGTGGCTCGAACGCCATGGGTCTGTTCTATCCGTTCCTCGACGACAAGGACGTGAAGATCATCGGCGTCGAGGCCGGCGGCAAGGGCGTCAACGAGAAGATGGAGCATTGCGCCTCGCTCACCGGCGGCCGCCCCGGCGTGCTGCATGGCAATCGCACCTATCTGCTGCAGGACGACGACGGGCAGATCCTCGAGGGGTTCTCGATCTCGGCCGGTCTCGACTATCCGGGTATCGGGCCGGAACACGCCTGGCTGCATGACACCCGCCGCGCCGAATACGTCGCGATCACCGACAAGGAGGCGCTCGAGGCGTTCCAGCTGTCGTGCTCGACCGAAGGCATCATCCCCGCCCTCGAGCCGTCGCACGCGCTGGCCCACGTGATGAAGATCGCGCCCGATCTGCCCAAGGACCACATCATTGTCATGAACATGTGTGGGCGGGGCGACAAGGACATCTTCGCCGTCGCCAAGCACCTCGGTGTCGATATCAGCTGAAGGCTCGAAGCCATTGATTGATCCGGGCGATGCGTCGCCCGGATCTTCTAGTCCTCGCCGCGCCCGGTGCCTTCTCGATTGCCCGCGTAGTGATGGGCGAGCGGCAGCTCCGGCAGCCAGGGCTCGCGCCGGACCGTCCAGTTCTCGTAACTCGGCATCAACTGCCCCGGCGCATCGAGCGCGCCGAGATGCAGCTCCACCTCGTCCCCGTCGATCGCAAAGACCGAGGAGCCGCAGAGCGGGCAGAAGTGCCGCCCCTTGTAGCTTCGGGTTTCTCCGCTCACGGTGACCGCGGCTTCGGGGAACATCGCTGCGGCGTAGAACAGCGCTCCGTGGTGCTTGCGGCAGTCGAGGCAATGGCAGAGGCCGACCCTATAGGGCTGCCCCTCCGCCCGGATGCGGACTGCGCCGCAGAGGCATCCGCCTTCGTAGGTCTCCATTGCGCCGCTCCTCCGGTCAGTGCTTGCACCGGAGGTATCGCCCGGGACGCGCCCGGCAAGACCTGCGCTCAGCGCGCCCGGTGCATCGGCTGGAACACCGGCCCGTCGGGCGTCTGCGCGTGGTAGGCGGTGATGCCGAAGCCCCGCGCCAGCAACGCGTCGGTCAGCACTTCTTCCGGCGGCCCGTCCGCCAGCAGCCGCCCCTCGGCCAGCATCACCAGCCGCGTGCAATGCCGCGCCGCCAAGCCGATGTCGTGCAGCGAGAGCAGAACGCCGTGACCCTCGGCAGCAAGGGCGCCGAAGACCTCCATGGTGGCGATCTGATGCGCCGGGTCGAGCCCCGCCGTGGGCTCGTCAGCCATCAAGAGCGGCGTCTCCTGCGCCAGCGCCCGGGCCAGAAGCGCGCGCGCCTGCTCGCCGCCCGAGAGGTTGGTGGCACGGCGCTTGCGCAAAGACTCGAGGCCCATCTTGGCGATGGCCGCTTCGACCGGGGCCGGCGCGTGATCGCCATGGGGCAGGCGGCCGAGCGCCACGAGGTCCTCGACCTTGACCGGCCAGGCGATTTCGCGCGCCTGCGGCATCCAGGCGACGGCCTTGGCCCGCTGCTGCGGGGTGAGCCGGGACAGGGAGCTGCGCCCGCCCGAGGGGATCAGCCCCAGCGCGGCGCGCATCAGGCTGGTCTTGCCCGCGCCGTTGGGGCCGATGAGGCCGACCACCTCGCGGGCGCCGATCTCCAGCGTGATGCCAGAGAAGACGCTGCGCCCCCGTAAGGTTACGGAGAGATCGTGAAGCGACAGGAGGCTCATGCCCGTTCCCCCCGGCTGCGCCAGACGAGGTGCAGGAAGAAGGGCGCGCCAACCAGTGCGGTCAGCACCCCGAGCTTGAGGTCGCGGTCCGGCGCCACAACCCGCACTGCGATGTCCGCGGCAAGCAGCATGGCCGCGCCGCCCGCCGCCGACGCCCAGAGCAGCGGCCCGGGCCGTCCACCGACGGCACCGCGCAGCAGGTGCGGCACCACCAGCCCGACGAAGCCGATCGCCCCCGCCACCGCGGTCCCCGCGCCCACGACGCAGGCGGTGCCGAACACCACGCGCATCCGAAGCCGCCCGAGGTCAATGCCCATCGAGGAGGCGGCGTCCTCGCCCAGCGTCAGCGCATCGAGCCCGCGCCCCACCCCGGCCAGCAGCAGCACGCCCAGGGCCATGAAGGGCAGCGCCAGCCAGACATGCAGCATCGAGCGGTCGGCGAGCGAGCCCATCATCCAGAAGACGATCTCGCTTGCGGCGAAGGGGTTGGGCGAAAGGTTCAGGACAAGCTGGGTCAGCGCCCCGGCCACCGCCGAAAGCGCCACCCCGGCCAGGATCAGCGTCAGCGTCTCTGCGCGCGGCCCGGCGAGCACGATGAGGATCAGCACGGCCACCACAGCGCCCGCCAGGGCGCTGAGGGGCAGCGCCAGCGCAAAGGCCGCCGACAGCCCGGTCTGGATCGCCAGCACCGCCCCGAGCGCTGCGCTGGCCGAGACGCCCAGCAATCCGGGCTCGGCCAGCGGGTTGCGCAGGTAGCCCTGCATCGCCGCCCCTGCCAGCCCCAGCGTGCCGCCGATCATCAGCGCCAGCAGCACCCGGGGCAGGCGGATCTCGCGCATCACCATGGGTAGTGGGCCGTCCCCGCCGAAGACCAGCGCGCGCAGGCTTTCGGGCAGGCTGACGTCCGCCGGGCCGAGCGACAGCGAGACCGCCGCCAGCGCCAGTACCAGCGGCAGGAGGATCGCGAGGGCGCGGGTCATTCGGTCTCCGTTTCGAGGGCTTTGCGAAACTCCGAGAGCTCCTCGATGGCCTGCAGCACGAAGGGTGTGCCGCAGATCCAGTCGGTTCCGGTGTTGGCGGTGGCAGCTTGGGCGGCGCGCAGTTGGCGGACGACGGGGTGCATCAGGATCTCCTCCGAGCGCGAGGCGCCGGGGTAGGGGCGGGCGGTGATCAGCGCCTCGGGCTGGGCCATGGCCAGCGCCTCGAGAGGCAGCTGACCGCCGCCCCGCGCCCCGGCGATATTGTCGAACCCGGCGGCGAGCAGGATCTCTCCCGCAAGCGTCTGGTCGCCGGTGGTGTAGCCATTGGCGTAGTAGAGCGCGGCAGAGGGGCGGCGGTCCACCTTTTCGCGGAGGGCGGCGAGGCGGGTCTCGAATTCGGCGATCAGCGCCTCGGCGCGCGCCTGCCGGCCCATCGCCTCGCCCAGCGTGCGCAGCCGCGCCGGCACGTCGGCGAGCGAGGTGGCGGGGGCAATCCGCTGCACCCGAGTTCCGAGCCGTTCGAGCATCTGCGCCGCCGCCTGCGCCGTATAGCTGCCGACGATCACGAGGTCCGGTTGCATCAGCCAGACTTCCTCGGCCTGCCCGTGGTTGACCGGGTAGGCCATCGCCGCATCGGCCATGGCCGAACTCATCGGGTCCCGGGCCAGCTTCGAGACCGAGAGCAACTGACCCGGGGCCGCGAGCAGCATCGCCAACTGGTCGGTGCAGAGGTTCATCGACACGACGCGCGCCGGAGCGTCCTGCGCGGTGGCCGGGGACAGGCCCATAGCCGCGAGCAGGGACAGTGGGATCAGCGCGCGCCGCAGCATCAGAAGCTCGCCCTTACGCCGAAATAGGCGGCGCGGTCCGAGGTGCCGTAGCCCTTCACCACCTGGTAGTCCTCGTCGAAGAGGTTCTCGACCCGCAGGTAGAGCTCGGCCTGATCGGTGAGGGCATAGCGCAGGTTCATGTTGGCGACGGTGTAATCGTCCAGCGGCTCGTCGGTATCCTCGAGGCCCGAGACATGCTGCACCGTCAGGCCGGCACGGAAGGCATCGGTCACATCGGCGTCGAGCGACAGCGACAGGTCGTGCAGCGGCACACGGGACAGACGGTCGCCGGTCTGCGCGTCCTTGCTGTCGGTCCAGGTGTAGGCGGCGGCAAGCGACAGCGCCTCGGACAGGTTCACCCCGCCGGTCAGTTCCACGCCCTGCGTCCAGCTGGTGCCGTCGATCTGCACGTAATTTGGGTAGTTGTAGTCAATGAGGTCGGTGATCTCGGTGCGGAAGAGGGTCGCGCCGAGGTAGCCCGCGCCGAAGCGCTGTTCGACGCCGAGCTCGTAGCTCACCGAGGTCTCGGGCTCGAGAACCGGGTTACCCGAGCCGGTTGAGTAGAGCTCGTAGGGAGAGGGCGCGCGGAAGCCCGTGCCGACGCTGGCACGCAGCGTGAGGTCGGGGTTCGGAAGGTAGGCCAGCGAGATTCGGCCCGTGGTCTTGCCGCCGAATTCGGAGTGGTCGTCGTGGCGCAGGGCGGTGACCAGTTCCAGCTTGTCGCTCAGGTGCCAGTCGGCCTGTGCCCAGATTCCGATGGTCGCGTAGTCGCCTTCGCTGTCACCCCATGCGCTGAGTACCTCGAACTCCTCGCGCATGTAATCGGCGCCGAAGGTGAGGGTTGCGGCGCCGAGTCCGGTCTGGCCCTCGTAGCCGAGACCGCGGCGCTGGCCGAGATAGTCAGTATCCGACCCCTCGTAGGTGTCGGTGCGGTCGGTCTCGAAGACCTGCGCCGAGAATTCGTGGCGGACGCCGCCGGTTTCCACGCGCGCGAAAGCCCGCGCGCCGTATTGCTCGCCCTCAACCTTCTCGTCGTGCGTGACGCCGTCCGTCGGGCCGAACTCGTCGTAATCGTGGCTGCTTTTTTCCCAGAAGGCCGCGCCGCCCAGGGTCACCGTGTCGGTCAGCGCGTAGTCGCCCGAGAAGCTAAGACGGGTGGCCTCGTGACCGTCGGCCTCGTCGTTGCCGTCGTCTTCGTCGGCGGCGGAATAGCCGTCGGTCTTGATGTAACTCAGCGACGAGGCGAAACTGCCGCGCGTGCCAAGGTAGCTGAGGTTGTAGCCCAGCTTGCGGGTGTCATAGCTGCCGTATTCGGCTTCGACGCTCTGGCTTAGCCCTTCCTCGGTGGCGCGGTTGGTGGTGATGTTCACCACGCCGCCGATCGCCTCGGAGCCGTAGAGCGCCGATTGCGAGCCCTTCAGCACCTCGATGCGACTGATGCCGCCGGTGGTCAGCGTGCCGAAGTCGTATTGGATCTGAGGCGCCGAGGTGTCGGTGACGTCGATACCATCGATGTAGACGCCAACATATCGGCTCGAGAGGCCGCGAATGCGCATGTAGGTGAGCCCGCCGATACCGCCGTTACGCGATACGCTGACGCCGGGCAGCCGCGCGAGGTGGTCGGCGAGCAGCGTCTCGCCGCTTTGCTCGAGGTCTTCCTTGGTGACCACCTCCACCGTCACCCCGCTGCGCGCAAGCTCGGTGCTTTCGCCGCGGTTGGCGCTGAGGGTCAGCGTGCCGAGGTCGGTGGCCTCCTGCGCGAAGGCGGTGCCCGTGAGGCCGAGCGTGGTGAGGGCGGTGGCTGTGAAGAGCGCTGCGCGCTGCGTTGGCTTCATGGTCCCTTTTCCGTTCTTTTCTTGTCGCCGGAAGGGAGTCCCCTGCCGCAGACGGTTAGCGTGATGCCACCTCTACGGAAGGTCCGTCGCCCGCGGCGCTCCCCGCGCCGGGACTGGGTGATCGGCTTCGGCAGGTCTCCTGACTCGCGGGTCATCGCTTGGCCGGGTCTTCCCGCCCCGAAAGGCAGTGACTTAGGTCCGGCGTCGCTCTCCGCCTACAGTTGCGGGGGCAGTCACGGAGTTGGGCAGGCCGCCCGCACCGCATTCCCTATTCACCGGGCAGCAAGCCGCCCGGAACCGAAGCAGGGACGGCATAGCGACTCGCCGCGCGTCGCGCAATGATCAGAAACGGTCGGACACCTTGAGGCGCGCGGGCTCAGCTCCGCAGCCCGTCCAGGACCGGCTGGCGCAGCACCACGGCGGCGGGCAGCAGGGACAGCAGCAGGGCGAGCGAGACGAAGCCGGCCAGCAGGTGCAGCTCGGTCCAGCCCGGCAGGGCCGAGATCGCGATGTCGGTGCGGGCGCTCAGCACGCGCGACAGCAGCCCCGCCGCGCCCCAGCCAACCGCCAGTCCGAGCAGCGCCCCCGCGAGCAGCAGCACCGCGCAGAAGGCCCAGACCGTGGCGAAGACGAAGCGCCGGGGCGCGCCGAGCGCGCGCAGCAGCGCGATCTGGCGGCGGAAGAGGCGGGTGAGGATGAAGAGCCCGGTGAGCACGCTCGCCGCCACCAGCCCCTGGGTGACCAGCGCCATCACCGACATCGCCTGGCGCACGTCGCCGATCACTCGGTAGAGCCGCGAAAGCACCGCGCCGGGGAAGAAGGCCATGGTTTCGCCGTCCCGGGTGAACTCGGAACGCAGCGCGTAATTGGCCCAGAGCTCCTGCGCTCGCACCACCACGGCGGGGGTGCCGGGAAAATACTCGGGATCGAAGGGCGGGCCGATCCGGGCCTCATTGTCCGGCGCGTGGCCGTTGGCGAGCCCGTGGATTTCCCAGACGTATTCGACCGGGATCAGGATCGCCCGATCCCAGGGCGTGCCGGTGGGCGCCATGCGGCCGACCACGGTGATGGCTGCGCCATGGTCGTGGTCGTGGGCCTCGTCGTGGTGAGTGTCTCCATCATGGTCCTCTGCCCCTACCGCCTCGTGGCTGCCGCCATGCGCCTCGGGATCGGCAGCGTCGCCGGTGCCATGCGCGGGGGTGAAGCCTGCGCCGATCTCCAGCGGCACCAGCGCGCCGATCACCGCCTCGGCGTGATCCTCCCAGAGCCGCCCCTCAATCCGGTCCTCGGAAAGATGGCGCAGGAAGTCCGCGGTCGTGCCGACCACCGGCGCGCTGCCGTAGCTGTCTCCGAACGCCAGCGGCGCGGCGATGGAGACCTGCGGGTGACCGGCGATCTCGGCGTAGGCGGTGCCCGAAACCAGCCCCATGTCCGAGGGCTGCAGGAAGACCGAGGCGAAGAGGGCAGTCAGCTCGCTGCCCGGCGCCGCGACGATGACGTCGAACTTGTCCGCCGCCTGCGCTGTGCCGCGGCGCAGCCCGCGCTCCTGCGCCAGCAGCCCGATGCCCATGCCGGTCGAGATTCCGATGAGCAGCACGAAGAGCCCCGTGCTCCAGCGAAAGCGCCCGAGAAAGCCGCGCAGCAGCGGCCAGGGGGCATAGCCGCGCAGGACGAGGAGCCCGGTGATGAGCGCGGGCAGAAGCAGGAGCGCCAGCAGCGCGACGTCCTGAGCCAGCGCCGGGAGGGAGTCCCATATCAGGCGCATGCGGCCCCCTCGTCGGCCAGCAGTTGCCCGCCAGAGATGGTCAGCACCCGGTCCATGCGCGCCAGCAGCGCCGCGTCGTGGCTGACTGCGATCAGCGTTGTGCCCTGGGTCCGGACGAGCTGCACGAGGTCGTCGATCAGCCGGTCCGCAGTGCCGCGGTCGAGGCTGGCAGTGGGCTCGTCGGCCAGCAGAACCGGGGCTTCGGCCGCCATGGCGCGGGCGATGGCGACGCGCTGGCGCTCGCCGCCGGAGAAGCTGGTGACGCCGCGGCCCATTTCGGTCAGCCCCAGCGCCGCGAGCCGGGCCTGCGCGCGGGTGCGCAGCGCCTCGCGTTCGGCACGGGGGCGAAAGAGCGCGGTCAGCGCGGCGTTGTCGAGCGCGCCAAGCTCTTCGAAGAGCATGAAATCCTGGAAGATCATGCCGATATTGGCAGCGCGGAAGCGGGCGCGGCCCTCGGGGGTGAGCGCCAGAAGCTCGGTCTCGCCCCAGCGCACAGACCCTTCGGCGCGGTCCAGCAGCCCGGCGAGGGCGTAGAGCAGCGTGGTCTTGCCCGCGCCCGAGACGCCTCGGATGCTGATCAGCGCAGCGGGCGCTGCGTCGAGGGCAGGCAGGTCGAGCAGCAGGCGGCCGCGCGGGCTGTGCAGCCGCAGGTCCTTGACAACAAGGGGCAGGGACATGGGCGGCTCAGCCGTAGGTCGCATCGACAAGCCGCATCAGGCTGACGAAGCCGGTGTCGGGATCGGTGTAGGCGCCGAGCTCCAGCACTCCGCTGGTGACGATTTTGACGTTGAAGGGCCTCAGCTCGACCACGCGTTTTGCGTAGACCGCGATGATGTCATTGGGCCATTCGGCCTCGGTCTCGCAGAAGGGGCAGACGGCCATGGGCATCTTGGTGAGCACGAAGAAGCGGCTCTCGGCCTTGAGTGGGGGCGCCATGAACCCCTCGACTTCCAGCCTCTGGCCGGCGCTCTGCTGGGCGAGTTCGGAAAGGCCGCGGCCCTTGGTCTGGTAGAGCTCGCGCAGCTTCAAAGGATCGGCCGCGGCGGGCGCTGTGAGACAGGGGGTGGCGAGCGTCGAGGCGAGGAACGTTCGGCGGGTGAACATGGCGAGAGGCTTTCGAGCGGGAACGGCGACGGGGGCGGACAGTCCGCCCCCGCCAAATCTGTCAGAAGAAGATCACTCGGCGGTGACGGCGTGGTGCATCACGTGGAAGATCACGTTCTGCTCGATGGTGCCGTCGAAGAGATGCGCCCAGGGGCCTTTGGCATAGACCGCGACATCCTCGCCCGAGTGGCTTTCCGAGGACTTGGGGATCAGCGCCTGCTGCACGTAGTCGATGTCGGTGGCCTCTTCCTGGGTCAGCTCGGGGCGCGAGCCGGAGTAGTCGTTCTCGCCCTCGCCCTTGGTCAGCACCGAGCCGGCGCCGTTGAGGTAGCCCACCACGGTGTAGGGCTTGCCGTCATCGGCCAGCACCAGCTCGTCCGAGTGCATCTCGCCGGTCTTTGCGACGTCGTAGCACAGGCCCTCGATCGGCGTGCCGCGGCCGCAGTAGCCGTTGAAGGCGATCGAGTGCTCGTGGTCGGCGGTGACGATGATCAGCGTGTCGGCGTCGTCGGTCAGCTCGTCGGCCATGGCCACGGCGTCGGCAAAGGCCATGCCGTCGATCATCGTGCGCTTGGCGTTGCCGGCGTGGTTGGCGTGATCGACCCGGCCCGCCTCGATCTCGAGGTAGTAGCCGTTCTCGTTGCTGCTGAGGTACTCGATCGCGGCCTTGGTCATCTCGGCCAGCGAGGGCTCGTCATCCTCGGCGCGGTCGGCCTCGTACTCCATGTGGCTGTCGTTGAAGAGCGCCAGCACCGTCGCGGAGCCGTCGAGGCTCAGGCCGTTGAAGGTTTCTGTGTTCCAGGCGTATTGCGCGCCCATGCCGGTGGCGGTTTCGATCAGGTTAACGCCATCCGGGCGGTGGCCCTTGCCGCCCTCGTCGAGGGTCACGTCGGTGCCGGCGAAGTAGCGGCGGCCGCCGCCCATGGCGAGGTCCACGACACCGGCTTCCATCTGGTCGATCAGCTGGCTGGCGATGTCCTTCTGGGCGGTGCAGCCCTCGGGGACCTCGTCTTCCCAGTTGCGGTTGGCGGTCTTGGCGTAGACGCCCGCCGGGGTGGCGTGGGTCAGCCGCGCGGTCGAGATGACGCCCACCGACTTGTCCATGCCAGTGACGATCTCGGCGAAGGTGGTCAGCTCGTTGCCGGCCACGGTCGAGCAATCGTCATGGATCGCGTCGCCGCCGAGGTTGATCAGGTTGAAGCGCTGCTTCACGCCTGTGTTCATCGCCCCCGCGGTCGGGGCCGAGTCCGGGGTCTGGGCGTTGATGTTGTAGGTCTTCACCAGGGCGCTGTGGAAGTCCGGCGTCTCGTAGGGCAGCACGTGCTCTTCGCCGAGTTGGCCTTGCTGCTGGCCGGCAAAGAGGCGGGTGGCGTAGTTGGTGCCGACGCCGTTGCCGTCAGCGACGAGCAGGATGACGTTCTTGGCGCGGCCGGTGTTCATCTCGCGGTCGATGATGGCCTGGATGGCCTCCTGGCCGGCGGTGAACCAGGCGTCATTGGCCTGCGGGATGTCCTGCGCTGCAGTGCTCCCTGCGGCGAGGATCAGGGCGAGCGAGGTGGTGGAGAAGATCGTTTTCACGACAGGGATGCTCCGAAGTCTGAAGGGCGGGGCCCGTTGCACGGTTGAGGGTGTCGGGCGCTTCAGACAGGAGCGGGATAACAGTCGCGTGATGATTTCATGACACCTGTGCGACAGTTTGCGCGCCGCGCGAGCCGGAGGAGCACGGCTGTAGAGGTCGGGGTGGGCCCGCCGGTCCTACTGGAAGAAATACTGCGCGTAGATCGGGGCGCAGCCGGCGCCGAGCGCGCGGGCATTGGCGCCGACGCGGGCCTCTTCTGGGCGGGGCGGCAGCATGCCGCGCGTATCGAGCCGATCCAGTGCCTGCCGGCTGCGCGCCACCACGCGTGCGCGCACGTCGGGAGGCATGGCGCCGTCGATCAGCGCCACCTCGAAATCCAGGACCGAGCCGATCGAGCGTATCGCATGCGCGAGGGCGTCGCCGGTGCGCGCGACCCAAGGGTCGATCTGCCGCTCGAAGGCGCGCCAGTCCTGAGGCTGTGTCCAGAGCGCGGTGGTGTCCAGCCCGTCCGCCGCGATGGCGGCCTCGAGCGGGTGCAGCGAGGCGGCGTCGATCAGCGGCAGCTCGCCGCCGCCGGGCGCGGGCACCCGCAGCGAGCCGAAGGCCCCGGCGTTGTTCTGCGCGCCGACGGTGACGCTGGAATTCAGCACCAGGCCGCCGCCGATGAAGGAGCCGATGAAGAAATAGGCGTAGTCAGCGAATTCGCGTCCCCGTCCGAAGACATGTTCGGCGCGGCAGGCGGCCGTGCCGTCGTTTTCGGTGAAGAGCGGAAGGTCGCTGAGCTTGGCGACTTCCTGCTGCACGTTGATCTCGGCCCAGATGCTGAAGTCGATGGGGGCGCCGAGCACGTCGGTCCAGCTCCAGATCTCCGAGGGTGCGGCGATGCCGATGCCACAGAGCCGCTCGCGCTGGTAGGGTGAAAGCTTGTGCGCCAGGTCCGCCATGCCTCTCTCGAGATAGGCGAAGATCTCGGCCGGCATCGGGTAGGGGTAAGTGGTCTGCGACGATCCCAGCACATCGCCCATCAGGTTCATCACCACGAGGTCCGCCGAGCGCCGCCCGATCTTCAGCCCGTAGGAGAGCGCCGCGTCGGGGTTCAGCGCCATCGGCACCGAGGGCTTGCCCACCCGCCCGCGCGTCGGCTCGCGGCGCAGCAGGAACTCTTCGGCCTCGAGCTTGCGCAGGATGTTCGACACGGTCTGAGCCGAGAGCCCGCTGTGCTTTGCGATGTCGCTGCCAGGCAGGGCGCCGTGGCGCTGAATCATCGACAGGATCAGCCGCTCGTTGTGCGCCCTTACGCCGATCTGGTTGGCGCCGTCGCTCAGTTTCCTGATCTCCTGTCCAATCTCCTGCGTGTGCATGCCGTCTCCCCCATTCCGACGTGGCTCAGATTACAGACTGGCGTTAATAAATCAAATTTATTTATTTATTGACGCGAGGTCAGAATCGCCGGTATCAACATGGGTAATCCGTTGCAGAACGGAGGTTTCACGGGCCGTCGCGCTTGGCGTCCCATGACACGTTAGGGAGGAGGAGACCCCATGAAGAAGCTGATTTCCGTCAGCGCATTTGCGCTGCTCGCATCGACCCTCGGCGCCCAGGCACAGGACGGCGGCAGCGCCTGCCTGATCACCAAGACCGACACCAACCCGTTCTTCGTGAAGATGCGCGAGGGCGCAGCGGCCAAGGCCGAGGAGCTGGGCATGACGCTCAACTCCTACGCGGGCAAGGTGGATGGCGACAACGAGAGCCAGGTAGCCGCGATCGAGACCTGCATCGCCAACGGGGCGGATGGCATCCTGATCACCGCCTCCAGTACCTCGGCGATCGTGCCCTCTGTGCAGCAGGCGCGCGATGCGGGGATCCTGGTGATTGCGCTGGACACGCCGCTCGACCCGATCGAGGCCGCCGACATGACCTTTGCCACCGACAACTTCCTTGCCGGCGAGCTGATCGGCCAATGGGCCGCCGCCAAGCTTGGCGATGCCGCCGCCGATGCGCGGGTGGCCTTCCTCGACCTCGACGTGAGCCAGCCCACCGTCGGCGTGTTGCGCGACCAGGGCTTCATGCAGGGCTTCGGCATCGACCTTGGTGACCCGAACAAATGGGGTGACGAGAGTGACAGCCGCATCGTCGGCCATGACGTGACCCAGGGCAACGAGGAGGGCGGCCGCAAGGCGATGGAGAACCTTCTCGCCACGGACCCGATGATCAACGTCGTCTACACGATCAATGAGCCCGCCGCAGCCGGTGCCTACGAGGCGCTGAAGGCCATCGGGCGCGAGAACGACGTGCTGGTCGTCTCGGTCGATGGCGGCTGCCCCGGTGTGCAGAACGTCGCCGACGGGGTGATCGGCGCGACCTCGCAGCAATATCCGCTGCTGATGGCCTCCAAGGGCATCGAGGCGATTGCAGCCTTCGCCAAGGACGGCACCAAGCCCGAGGCCACCGAGGGCAAGAATTTCTTCGACACCGGCGTGAAGCTGGTCACCGACCAGCCGGTCGAGGGCGTGGATTCGATCTCGGTCGAAGAGGGCAAGAGCCTCTGCTGGGGCTGAACCTTCGCAATCCGGGCCCGCGCCGCGCGGCGGGGCGGGCCCTTTTGAAGTTATCGCAACCTGCGCGGACCATGGCCGGTGAGGGGCCGCGCCCGCGCACGTGAGAGGAGGGCACGACATGGCCGAAGCGGACAGGTACGAAGACGTTGTCCGAACACGGAACGACGAGAAGTTCGCCGAGTTCGAGGACAGCGGGAAAGGTCTCTGGGGCCGGTTCCACGAACTGCTGCACAGCACCCCGGCCATCGTGCCGCTGATCGTTCTGCTGGCGGCTTGTATCGTTTTCGGGATGATCCTCGGCTCGAAGTTCTTCTCTCCCTTCGCTCTGACGTTGATCCTTCAGCAGGTCCAGATCGTCGGCGTTCTGGCCGCGGCCCAGGCGCTGATCATCCTGACCGCGGGGATCGACCTGTCTGTTGGCGCGGTCGCGGTGCTCTGCTCGGTGATCATGGGGCAGGTGACCTTCCGCTATGGGGTGCCCGCCATACTCGCGGTGCCCATCGGTCTTGCCTTTGGCACCGCCATCGGCGCGGTCAACGGCTGGCTTGTCAGCAAGGTCAAGCTGCCACCCTTCATCGTCACGCTCGGCATGTGGCAGATCGTGCTGGCGGTGAACTACCTCTATTCCGCCAACGAGACGATCCGCGCCCAGGACATCGAGACGCAAGCGCCCTTCCTGCAGTTCCTCGGCACCAAGTTCACCATCGGCGGCGCGGTCTTCACGCTCGGCGTGGTGCTGATGCTGCTGCTCGTGCTGGTGCTGGCTTACGTGCTGCGCTCCACCGCTTGGGGTCGCCATGTCTACGCCGTCGGCGACGACCCCGAGGCGGCGCAGCTCGCCGGCGTCGACCGCCACAAGACCATCATGTCGGTCTACATGCTGGTGGGCTTCATCTGCGCCCTCGCGGGCTGGGTGATGATCGGCCGCTTCGGCTCGGTCTCGCCTTCGGCGACCACCGGCGTCATCGGCAACATCCAGGCAATCACCGCCGTGGTGATCGGGGGCATCTCGCTCTTCGGCGGGCGGGGCTCGATCCTCGGCGCCTTCTTCGGGGCGCTCATCGTCGGCGTCTTCGAATTGGGCCTGCGCATGGCCGGGGCCGACCCGCAATGGACCTATCTCCTCATCGGCGTGCTGATCATCGCCGCCGTGACCGTGGACCAATGGATCAGAAAGGTGACGGCATGAGCATGGACACCCAGGACACCCCCGTTCTCGAAGCCCGCGGCCTCGTGAAACGCTACGGCAAGGTAACCGCGCTTGATCATTGCGACTTCGACCTGAGGCCGGGCGAGATCCTCGCGGTGATCGGCGACAACGGCGCCGGCAAGTCGACGCTGATCAAGGCGCTCTCCGGCGCCATCCAGCCAAACGCGGGAGAAATCCTGCTCGAAGGCAATCCGGTCTCCTTCGCCTCGCCCAATGACGCCCGGGCCGAGGGGATCGAGACCGTCTATCAGACCCTCGCCATGTCTCCGGCGCTGTCGATCGCCGACAACATGTTCATGGGCCGCGAGCTGCGTATGCCCGGGATCATGGGGCAGATCTTCCGCAAGCTCGACCGCAAGCGGATGGAGGATTTCTCGCGCCAGAAACTCTCGGAGCTTGGGCTTATGACGATCCAGAACATCAACCAGCCGGTCGAGACGCTCTCGGGTGGCCAGCGTCAAGGCGTGGCGGTGGCACGGGCAGCGGCCTTCGGCTCGCGGGTGGTGATCCTCGACGAGCCGACCGCCGCGCTCGGGGTGAAGGAGAGCCGCCGGGTGCTCGACCTCATTCAGGAGGTGCGGGCGCGGGGCATCCCGATCATCCTGATCTCGCACAACATGCCGCATGTGTTCGAGGTCGCCGACCGGGTGCATATCCACCGCCTCGGCAAGCGGCTCTGCGTGATCGACCCCAAGGAACACACGATGTCCGACGCGGTGGCCTACATGACAGGCGCCTCTGTGCCGGAAGGGGTGGCCGAACCGGCATAGGGCCTGCTCCCGACGCGACGATGGAGGGCGATTGGCGGGAACCTGTCAATCGCCCTTTCGCGTTAGGATTGTACTATACCTCCCGATACACTTCCTAAATGATCGAGTGTCGCCGAATTGTCGTTAGGTCGTACAATGATTCTCCGAGGGCGCCAGGATTTTTAACGTCTGATCCTGTTTCTGGACCTCGAGGCGACTCCGCTGCCTAAGCCCCGCATCTTTTGGGCGAACGACAGGTGGAATAGAGAGTTGCAATGCGTTGCTAAGTTCCTTTTGCACAAGCAGCATTCTGAGCACCTCCAAGGCAGGCTTGCCGGTGTTCCCCTGGCCTTCCGCTTTTCGTGAGGCGCGCAGGACCGAAGCTCCGTCGGATGAGAACATCGATATAACGAACTGAAACTTCTGTATTTTCGAAAAATGCCTAGAGAACTCTTCCAGCTGGGGGGACTGTCCGATGGCGCGCCTGACGCGCGCGGAACTCCGAAAGTGGTTCAGGAAAGTTAAAAATCTATTGCAAGAAGGGCGCTCTATGGTAACACTTTGTGGACGCGCATCGCCCTTTTTTTGGGCATGGGGTCCAGTGCTCCGCGCGTTGTAGCGTATGAATTTGTGCAGTTTTCATTTTAGTTCTGACATTTTGGATCATTTCTGCGGCCCGACCATTTCATTCGCCGCGATCTGAAACATCCCAAAGTTTGGCGGTATCCGGTTTTTCGGGTGCGTCTCGATTTTTTCCGGTTCGCTGAATTCGGATGAATTGACCCAAGCAATTTTGCTCGGCCATGGGGCCGGGATTATATTTGCGCCCTTTTCGGCCTGTGCGGCGGGGGGCGGTTTCATTCGTGCGCGCTAGCGCAAAGTCCATTTTTCCGGGCCTTGAAGAGTGCTCGTAGTCTCCGGGGGAGGTTTGACATGCCGATCGACACCATTTTCATTCAGGGTGAAGCACTCATTACGGACACGGTCGATGAACAGACCGGAACAAATGCCAACGTCGCCCGCACCCGGAGCGGCAACCAGGAAGCAGCCGGTATCGGCAGCACCTCCACCTCCACCAACACCGGTCTGCCCAACTTCGACGAATATGGCCTGCGCCCGGACTATACCGGCGCCGGCGATGAAGACACCTGGGGCTACTACGACATCAACGGGACTGACACCGGAGCGCAGGCCGCGACCACCTTCGACGCTGTGGCGGGCACCTACGAAATCACTCTCCGCATCGCGAATGGGTCGACGGCCACGCGACCAATCTCGATCACCGTCGACGGCGTCACCCAAACGATTACTGACACGAGAACCGGCCAGTTCTATTTCTGGGAAACCCGCACGGTCCAGGTGACGCTTTCGGGCAGCGGCACGCACGACTTGATCATCAACCAGGTAAACGACACCGGCGCGCCCAATATCGACGCGATCGCCATCCACGATGTAGGCGTGACACCGAATTTCTCGCTCCCGACCTTCGAGTCCGACACCACCTTCCTTGTCGCCGACGGCACGACCTCGGTCGGTGCGGCGCTTGCGTCCGACATTGCCAACGACACCTCCGACGATGCGCCGGCCCGAGTGGGCATGAGCTATTCGATCGTCGATGGGGCCGATAGCGGGGCCTTTCTGATCGATTCCGATACCGGCGCGCTGACGCTGAGAGATGAAGCCGATTTCGACGCGAAGCCGAGCTACACACTGACCATCGCCGCCACCGATGCCGAGGGCGGAACCACCCAGCAGGCGGTCACCGTGACCGTCGTGCCGCCCTTCGAGCCGATCTATCTCGGAGTGGAGGACATCGAAGTCCTCGATCCCGTGGGCACCGGAACCCTAAAGCGCACCGTCGACGCAAATCCCGAGAGCGGGGCTGTGGAAGGGGGATTGAACGACAACACAGGCCCCGAGGAAGCCGGCAATCAGTTCGACGAATTCGGCCTGCGCCACAACTACAGCGGCAGCGGCTACATCGATATCAACGGAGGTGCGGTCGGGGACCGGCTGAGCTTCAGCTTCGACGCCCCCGCCGGCACCTATGCGATTACCCTGCGCTATGCCAACGGCTCCGACGGGCAGAGCCGACCGATCTCGCTGAGTGTCGACGGCGGCGCTGCGCAGACCCTGTCCGATACGAACACCGGCGATTGGAGCACCTGGGCGAGCCACAGCTTCACGGTGACCGTGGGCGACGGCACCCATACCGTCGTCCTTGCCCAGACAGGCACGGAGGGTGCGCCCAATATCGACGCCGTGGCCATTGCGCTTCCCGGCGCCGCAATCAGCTTTGCCGCGCCCGAAATTCTCTCGGCAGCCGCCTTCGACATTGCCGAAAATTCCACCGAGATCGGTCAGGTCCAGGTGGACGACCCCGAACTGTCGGACCTCGACCCCGACATGCTCACCTATACGCTGACAGGCGATGATGCCGACAAGGTTGAAATCAGCGGCACGGGTCTTCTGACCCTGAAAGACCCGGCCGACTTCGAGACCAGAACCGATGCCGACCTCGACGGCGTGTTCCAGGTCAGCCTCGAGGTGTCCGATGGCGTACGCAGCGTGACGCAGGAGCTGTCGATCACCGTCACCGACGTCGATCCCGAACTCCCTTCTCCGACCATCGCACCGATCGTGCTGCAAAGCGAAGCCGGGGTGATCCCCGACGGAGCAAGCACCTTCCACCGCGTTCAGAACGATCCGACCACTGCCGAAGGCGCCGGTAACCTGCCGCAGGACCAATATGGACTGCGCGAGGGATACAGCGGCTTTGGCTACACCGACTTCGATGGCGCCGGGGCGGATGGCGATGAACTCATCACCTGGACCGTGACCGTGGACGATGCGGGCCTTTACGACTTGCACATCCGCTTTGCGTCGGTGGAATCGACCCAGACCGATCGGCCCGTCGCTGTTCTGGTCAATGGCGCGGACGCGGTGGGCGGGACCATCGGCTTCCCCGAGCGCGACGGCTTTGACACCTGGGTGGTGCGCGCCCCGGTGCAGATCGCGCTGCAGTCCGGTGAGAACACCCTCACCCTTGCGATCCCCGCGGGCTTGAGCAACGGGCCCAACATCGACGCCGTCGCGATCACCAGCGTCGGCGACACTCCGGCCTTCCCGCCGGTCAACACCGCGCCCGAGTTCGACGCCACGGCGGGTGCCGTCTCGATCGCCGAGAATTCGACCGAGGTGGCCGCCGGTCTCACCGCCACCGATGGCGAGGGCGACGCCCTCAGCTTCGAGCTGACCGGCGAGGATGCCGCCCTTTTCGAGTTCAATGAAACCACCGGCGCGCTCGACTTCATAGCCGCCCCTGATTTCGAGAATCCGGCGGACTTCGATGCGGACAACGTCTACGACGTGACCCTGACCACGAGCGACGGTGTGCTGACCGCCTCGCAGGACATTTCGGTGACCGTCACCGACGTGATCGAGGCAACGCAGCCCAATTCGATCGCTCTTGACACCAGCACGGTCGCCGAGAATGCGGCGGGCGCGGTGATTGGCACGCTCTCGGCGGTTGATCCCGACGGCGACGATGCGGCCATCACCTTCAGCGCCGATCCGGCCTCGGACTTCGAGGTGGTCGGCGGCCAGCTGAAGCTGAAGGACGGCGTGGCGCTGGACTTCGAAGCCACGCCTTCGGTCGATGTCGAAATCACCGCCACCGATGCGGCGAACGAGTCCACCACCACCACGCTGACCATCACCGTCGGCGACGTGGACGAAGCCCCCTCGGCGCCCCAGATCACCGGGCTGACGGTGGACTCCGGCGTCGCGGGCGCGATCATCGGCACGGTTTCTTCGGTGGACCCCGAGGGCACGGCGGTCTCCTTTACGGTCGACGACGCGCGCTTCCAGATCGACGGCGACGACCAGCTCACCCTCCTGCCGGGCGAGACCCTCGACTTTAACGCCGAGCCGACGGTCAGCGTCGAGGTCACCGCATTCGACGAGACCGGCCAGCAATCGACCCAGACATTCGTGATCACGGTGAACGATCCCGGTGCGACCTTCGAGCCCATCGTGATCGAGGCCGAGGATGAGGTCCTCGCAGCGCTGACCGTCCTCGACAATGACACGAACACCAACGACACGCAGATCCGCGACCCCGACAACCCGGAGTCGAACGCCAACCTGGTCAACGGGCTGCGCCCGGGCTTCAGCGGCGACGGCTATCTCGATTTCGGCGACACACCGGGCGATGCGATCACCTTCACCGTGACCGTCGCGACCGCCGGCAACTATGATCTCAACGTGCGCTACGCCTCCAACACCGGGCGGCCGCTCGATCTCTCGGTCAACAGCGGCGGCGCGGTCTCGCTGCCCTTCGCGAGCACCGATCCCGATGGCACCGGTCCCGAGGAAGGCTTCGATCACTGGCTCTTCGAGACCACCACGGTGACGCTCGTTGCGGGCAGCAACACGATCTCGCTGGCGATCCCTGCGGGCGCAAACACCGGCCCCAATGTCGACCGGATCGAGATCACCGAGGCGGGCACCGGCCCGATCCCCGAGCCGGACACCACCGCCGACGAGGGCGGCGATCTTGCCGCCGCGCCGGAGGCCGCGACCATCGCGCCCGCCGGGCTCGGCTCGGTCGAGTTCGCGCTCGCCGGGGTCGATGACGACATCACGCTCATCGAAGTGTCCACTGACGGCGGCGCCAGCTTCCAGACGGTGGTGCCGGTGGGCGACATCGTCACGCTCGACCTCTCGGCCTTTGCCGCCGAAACCGCTCTGACCGTGATCTTCCGCGTGACCGACGAGGCGGCCAACACGGCCGAGGCCACCACCGCGATTGCCATCGGCGACGCGCCCGAGGCCTTCTCGACCACGATCCAGCTCGAGAACCGCGACGGCTCGATCCTCATTCTTGACGACACCGGCGCCGGCGAGGGCGATCCCGCCTCTACCCAGTTCCGCGATGCGGACAATCTCGAGGGGGTGACCGTCGATCGACCCGAGGGTATCTGGTCGGGCTATACCGGCACCGGTTATCTCGACATGGGCGGCGACATCGGGGATGCGGTGCAATTCGACGTCGATGTGCCCGAGGCGGGCACCTACACGATGAGCTTCCGCTACGCCAATGGCTCGACCACCAGTCCGAGCCGTCCGATGGAGTTGCAGGTCAACGGCCAGACGGTGACCGTGCCCTTCGGCATGACACCCGACTGGGACGTCTGGGAAGACCTCGAGGTCGAGGTGACTCTGGCTGCGGGCGCCAATACGGTGACGCTGGCCAACACCGTGACCAACGGCCCGAACATCGACAGCGTGACGATCTTCAACGACGTGACACCGCCGCCGCCGCCCTCGGAGCCGGGGGTGCGCGAGACCATCCGCATCAACTTCCAGGACGGCAGCACGCCGGTCGATCCCGACTACCTTGTCGGCAACTTCACCGACTATGGGCAGCAATCGAACGGGCTGACCTACGGGTTCATCACCGAGGAGTCGGCGCTTGATGCCGACGGCACTGCCAACGATCCCACCGGCTCGTCCTTCCCGGCGATCGCGATCAACGAACGCACGGGGTCGGCCACTCTGCCGGATGACGGAACGCTGCCCACCGAGAAGCTGACCGTCAATTTCGACGCGATGGATGCGCGCCTGACCGGCTACGCCCATTTCGACCTCGGCTCTTTCCCCGAGCGGACTGCCTGGGAGATCGAGCTTGAGAATGGCTGGTACGAGGTCACGGTCTCGGTCGGCGACACGGGTGGCCCCAATGACAGCGAAAACCGGCTCTTCGTCGAAGGCGCGTTGGTCACCGAATGGAGCAGCACCTCGGCTTTCAAGACCGAACTGCTGACCACCCTGGCGCATGTGCAGGACGGACACCTGACGCTTTCGGCGCAGGGCGGCACCATCACCGAGATGCAGTACCTCGAGATCCGTGCGCTACCCGACCTGACCCCGGGCGATGGCAACGAGGCGCCCGACGACTATGCCGCCTTCATCAACCCGCGCGCGGTCTCGACCGATGGCGAGGTTGAGCTCGGCATCCAGGACGGCGTGCTGCCCACCGACATCGATCCCACCTCGGACATCGTGCTTGGCGTCAGCGTGGTGGACGGGCGCGGCGGCGTGCTTCTCGAAAGCCTCGAAGACGGCTCGATCCGCATCTACGAGACGCTGACCGGCGCCGAGGTCGCCTATAACGCCAACACCACCGGCGGCTTCGACTCGGTCACCATCGCGCCGGTGTCGGACCTCAAGCCCTACACCAGCTACACCGTGGTCATCGACGGCTTCCGCGACCGCGGCGACAACGACGACAGCGCGGCGCTGACCCGCGAGTTCCAGAAGTTCTCCACGACCTTCACCACCGGCGCCGCGCCGCTGGTCGAGGCGCGCGAGGTGGCCTTCGTCGACACTGTCGAACTGAGCTCGAACCCGATGCTTGGCGAGAGCTACACTTCTATCGAGATGTCGCCGGACAAGCAGTTCCTCTATGTCACCTCGATCACCGGATCGATCACGCGCTGGGAGTTGAATGCGGACGGCTCACTCGATGACGCGAGCAAGGAGGTCTACACCCCACTGGGCGACTTCGTGGTCGGCGACGAGCGCCGCGGCATCATCGGCATCGCCTTCGATCCCGAGGACGAGAACACCATCTGGATCACCGACAACTACCCGATCCCGCTCAACGGCCGGTCGAACTCGGTGCCGGACTTCTCGGGCCGGATATCCAAGGTCACCCTTGGTGAGGGCGGATCGCTCGAGGATGCGACGATCGAGACCTATATCACCGGTCTGCCGCGCTCGAACGGCGACCACGTGACCAACAGCCTCGAGTTCCGTCTCAACCCCGACTACGTGCCGGGCGGTGATGCGCCGCAGTACCTGCTTTATCTCACCCAGGGGTCGAACTCGGCGATGGGCGAGCCGGACAGCGCCTGGGGCAACCGGCCCGAGCGCCTGCTCAACGCCGCGATCCTCGAGATCGACCGCTCCCGAGAGGCACCGGAGGGGGGCTTCGACGTCTCCACCGAGCCCCTGCCGGCAGACGGGCAGAACCGCCGCTTCGCCGATACCGACAACGATCTCAAGAACGGCGGCATCGCGATCACCAGCGGGGAGTACATCGGCAATTTCCTGCACTTCGACGCCGATGGCGTGGCCGAGGTGCGCACCGGTGAGGATGCGTCCTCCGACCTGATCGTGCGCTACTACGATCCCTTCGCCGATGGCGCCGTGCTCAGCATCTTCGCCGAGGGCAACCGCAACGCCTATGACCTCGTATGGCACAGCAACGGCTACCTCTACGTGCCGACCAACGGGTCGGCGGCGGGCGGCAACGTGCCCGACGATCCCTCGACCACCGACGTCGACGAGAGCATCGACGGCGTCGGGCTGCAGTCCGACTACCTGTTCCGGATGGTCGAGGACGGCTACTACGGACACCCGAACCCGCTGCGCGACAGGTACATCCTGAACGGCGCCAACCCGACCTCCGGCACCGACCCCAACCAGGTGACCAACTACCCGGTCGGCACGAATCCCGACCCCGATTATGATCTCGAAGGCGCCTACAATCTCGGCAACAACCGTTCGCCCAACGGCGCCATCGAGTACATGAGCGGTGTCTTCGGCAGCTCGCTGAAGAACGCGGTGATCTTCACCCAGTATTCCTCGGGCGACAACCTGCGGGCGGTGCTGCTCAACGAGGACGGCACCATCGCTGAGGACTTCATCCTCACCGATGTCGACGGCAACGAGATCAACTACGTCGATCCGCTCGACGTGATCGAGGGTGCCGACGGGCGGCTCTACATGCTGACCCTCAACCGCGCGAACGGCGTCAGCCAGATCATCCGGCTCGAGGCCGCCCCGGGCGGCGAGGTCGAGGACATCACCGCCGACGAGGGCGGCAACCTCGGGTTGCTGGTGATCAGCGCCGCGGATGCCTCGGCGGTGCTGTTCCAGGTGGTCGGGCTCGACCCCGACATCCAGAGCCTCACCATCAGCTTCGACGGCGGGCCCGCGCAGGCGGTGACGCTCGACGCGCAGAACCGTTTCAGCCTCGATCTCAGCGGGCAGACCGAGCAGGTCTCGGCGACGCTGACGGTCAATGACGACGACGGCAACAGCGCTTCCACCAGCACCAGCTTCACCCCGGGCGACAGCGCCAGTGGGAACCTCATCGACGCCAGCGCCTTCACCGTGCTCGACACCGACGACGGCACGCTGATCCGCTTGCTGACCGATCCCACCACCCATGAAGCGGCCGGCGGTCAATACGACACCAACGGCGACGGGATGAACGACGGCTACACCGGCGCCGGCTATCTCGACATGAACGGCGGAGCCGAGGACAAGGCTTCCTTCGTCTACGACGCGCCGAGTGCCGGCTCCTACACGCTGACCTTCCGCATGGCTAACGGCTCGGGCACACCGCGCCCGGTCGCGATCATCGCGGGCATCCAGACGGTGCAGATCCCCACCACCGACACCGGCAGCTTCGCCGCATGGCAGGAGTTCTCGGTCACGCTCGACCTCTCCGAGGGGCCGAACACAGTGGTGATCGAGCAGCTTGCTGCAAACGGCGGGCCGAATATCGACAGCGTGGCGGTGATCGCCAACGTGCCCACCGCGCCGAACGATGGCAGCGAAACGGTGGGCGGCGTCACCTACCTCAAGTACGAGGCCGAGAATGCGGTGCTCGACGGGGCGGTGATCGCGGGTGACGACCGCAACCAGAGCGGCGATTTCGTCGACTTCGACGGCACGGGCACGCAGAGCATCACCTGGACGGTCTCGGTCACCGAGGCAGGCATTTACGGCATCGACATCCTCTATGCGCTCGCCACCAGCAAGGAAGCGCGTCCTGCCTCGCTTTTCGTCAATGGTGTCGATCAGGGCATTCTCGGCTTCGAACCCAACAGCTCGGCCAGCGAGGATGTCTGGGGGCCGCAGAGCGCGCAGATCTCGCTGAACCCGGGGCTCAACACGATCTCGATCAGCGTGCCGGACGCCAACGGCGCCAATATCGACTACCTGCGCGTCTCCGAGGCGCCTGTCGACACCTTCGTGCCCGCCTATGCGGTGATTGATGGCGAGGGGCGGATCGAACTCGAAGCGACCGATGACACCACCCGCACGCTCGGGGCGACACAGGTGGAGTTCTACTTCACCGTCTCGGCGGACGACACCTACGCGCTCGATCTCGCGGCCAACGCGGGCGCGCCGAATGGCGCCGGGCTGACGGTCTTCCTCAGCGCCGATGGCGCACAGCCGGTCGAGATCGGCGACATCGCCTTCCCCGGGCAAGGGGACGCGGGCGAGACCTCGGCTTATGTCGAGCTGCTCGCCGGGGTGCAGTACAAGGTAACGGTCCTGTCGGACCAGGCGGGGGCCAGCGCGCTCGACTATCTCGACGTGCGCCCGGCGCCCGGCAACGACAATGCCGACATCGAGATCCAGAGCAACGATCCGACCTATTTCGACAACCGTCTGCACTTCTCCTGGATCGACAATCCTGACGCAGTGGCCGGCACCGATCGCGACTACAAGGAGAGCGCGACGGTCACCATCTCGAACTCCGGCACCGAGACGCTGGAGGTCCTCGAGGCCACGATCACCGGCCCGTTCGAGCTGGCCGATCCCGATATCTTCGAGGGCCTCACGCTGGCAGCCGGCCAGTCGATCAACGTGCAGGTGCTCTTTGACCGCTCTGCCTATACTGCGGGCAGCGGCAACGTCAGCGGCGTCTTCAAAGGGGCGCTCGACATCCGCACCAACGATGCCGACACGCCGGTGGCACGGGTCGACTTGGCCGGCTTCTGGCAGTCCCAGGACGAGGGCGGGCAGGAGCCCAACCTCAACGAGGTCTGGGACGTCTTCGGCTTCGGCAACGAAATCTCCGGTCTGAGCTACGCCTCCGGCGGCGGCGGCGGGGTGCTGGACTTCTTCGACCTCTACCTCTCCTCCGACGAGACCGAGGTGCTGTCTCCTTACTGGCGGATCGCCGAAGGGGTGACCGAGGCGCGGATCACCCAGATCGCGGCCTTCCACAGCCCCTCCGGCGCGGGCGTTCGCTTCCATGCGCCGGGCGACACAGGCACCGATGTGGGGATGACCAGCCACATCAGCTCCAACAACCAGAGCCTGCTGCCTCTGGGCAACAGCAACGGGGCCTTTGCGACGCGGGTGTTCTCCGCGGCGGATATTCCCGATGGCTGGGCGGGCAATGACCTCTTCGGGATCGAGATCAACAACCAGTCGACCGATCCCCGCCTCAACCCGACCGGCGCCGGGGCCCCGACGCAGGCACAGCTCGACGCACGCTATCCCGGCGCGGGCTACACGGTTGTGAACGGGCAGGTCTTCGATGCCGAGGGCAACGAGATCTCGGACGGTTACACCGTGAGGATGTTCCAGGCGGTCGACGAGGATGGCGTCGCCATCGAGAACGTCTTCCTGGGCGTGATGGACTACACGGGCATCAACTACGACTACAACGACAACATGTTCGTCATCGAAGGGGTTGCGCCGGTCTACTATGGCGCGGTGACCACCATCGAAGGGCTCGACGATGCGGCGGCGGACGACCGGCTGGTCTTCTCGCGGATCGACAATCCCGCCAATGGCGATCAGGCCTTCCGCGACAGCGCGGTGCTGACCATCACCAATGACGGCATCAGCAACCTGACCATCGACGACCTCGCGGTGAGCGGGAACTTCACCATCAGCGGCCTGTCCGAGGGCCAGGTGCTCGCGCCTGGAGCCTCGGCGCAGCTCACGGTCACCTTCATCGGCATCGACCCGAACGACGACGGCCAGGCGACGTCCCACGAGGGCACGCTGACCATCGGCAGCAATGGCGAGGTGCGGCAGATCGCGCTCGCCGGCCTCGCGCAGATCCAGTCCGAGGGCGGCGAGGAGCCAACCGTCGCGCAGATCGTGCAGGCCTTCGGCTACTCGACCGACGTGGCGCAGGGGCTCCTGTCCAACGGTGGCGTGGTCGAGACGGTGGGCGATGAGGTGCTGCTGCCCTACCTGCAGCGGCTCGATGACAGCAAGCCGATCGAGGTGATCCAGCTTGCCGCCTACCTGAGCGCGGGCGTGAGCCGGCTCAGCCTGCATGATGTGTCCAACGGCGCGCTGACAGAGCTCTATGCGCAGGATGACAACCAGTACCAGACCCTGTTGCCGGACGGGCTCATCTCGGGGGCGGGTGCGCAATCGAGCGTGGCGCGGGCCAGCATCGACCGCGACGACCCCTTCGGGCTGCGGGTGACGGTGGACGGTCGTCCGACCTTCTCGGCCTGGACCGATCCCGATGCCAACGTGGCGGATGACACCTACAACATCTCGCCGCCGAACGAGGGCCACTACATCCGCTTCTTCCAGGCCAAGGACGCGCTCGGCAACGTCATCGAGGGCACCTTTATCGGCATCCAGGATTATCCCGGCGGGTCGAACTTCGACTACAACGACCACATGTTCCTCATCACCAACGTGCAGGGCTACGAGCTCTCTGCGGAGGAGGACGCGAATGGCGACGGGATCAACGATGCGCTGGTGACCGACAGCGACCTCGACGGTACACCGGACTTCTTCGATGCCGACAACAGCCCGACCCCGGTGCAGGAGGCCTACCCGGGTCCGGCCCCGGTGCTGGACGACACTCTCACCGTGCTCGCCGCGAACTTCGACAGCGGCGGTCAGGGCATCTCGTGGAACGACGATCCGGGCCGCGATGGAACGCATCCGCTGCGGGCGGACACGGACGTGGAACTGGTGGGCTCGACAAATGACATCGGCTACATCCAGTCCGGCGAATGGGTCGAATACACCATCGACGTGGCCCAGGCGGGCAGCTACGCGCTGAGCGTCAACGCCAAGACCCCGATCGGCGGCAACTCGGTGGTCGTGACCCTCGAGGACGGCACGCCGCTCGCCACCTTCGCGCTGCCCGACAGCAACGGCACCTCGACCTCGTTCAACGGCACGGTCTTCGCCGCGACGGCAGCGACCAACGTCGCGCTCGGGGCCGGGCTGCAGACGCTGCGCTTCACCTTCGAGGGGGCGCCGGCGTCGAACGGCTACATCCTCGACTTCCGTTCTTTCAGTCTGGAGCAGGTCTCGGTCGAGCCCGAGGACACCGTGGCGCCGGTGGTCGATGCGGTGATCGCCGCGGACATCACCGTCGCCGGGGCGGCAACGGCCAGCGTCGTGGTGACCTTCAGCGACGACGTGGCGCTCGATGCCTCGAGCATCGACGTGAGCGACATCCTCGTGACCGGGCCGAACGGGCCGCTCACCGTCACGGGTGTCAGCCTCAACGCCGCCGGCGACGGCAGCCCGCGCAGCGTGACCTACACGGTGGCGGCGCCGGGCGGGAGCTGGGACACCGCCGACAACGGTGCCTACACAGTGGCGCTGCAGGCGGGGCAGGTGGTTGACACCAGCGGCAACGCTGTGGCGGCGAACGGAGCTCTGACCAGCTTCAACGTCGCGGTGCCGGTCACCCCGCCGCCCACGAGCATCGGCGAGACCTTCCGGGTCGAGGCCGAGACGCTGACGCTGCAGGGGTTTGTCGCCACCGCCAACGGCCATGCCTCGAACGATGCCTTCATCCAGGCGCCGGGCAGCGGGCCGAATGTCGCCAGCCTGGTCTTCGCCGAGGCCCCGGGCACCTACCAGATCACCGTCGGCCATTACGACGAATCCGACGGCAACTCGGTGCTCAGCCTCATGGTGAACAACGAGGTGCGCGAGACCTTCACCTGGAACCTGAATGCCGGGGACGCGATCGCCAACACCTCGTCCTTCGCCGAGCACAGCTTTGCCGCTGTGACGCTGGCGGAGGGGGACGTGGTGGCCATCACGGGTGTGCCCAACGGCGGCGAGCCGCTGCGGGTGGACTACCTCGACTTCACGCCGGTGGAAGGTGGTGGGGAGCCGGTCGAAGACCTGCAGGCGCCCACGGTCAGCGCCGTCAGCGCGGCGGGCATCGGTGTCGGGGGTGGCAGCTCCACCACGGTGACGGTGACCTATGCCGACAACGTCGCCATCGACGCCTCGAGCATCGACGTGAGCGACATCACGGTGACCGGCCCGGGCGGTGCCCTGTCGGTGACCGGGGTGAGCGTCAACGTCGGCACCGACGGCAGCCCGCGCAGCGCCACCTACACGGTGGCGGCGCCGGGCGGGACCTGGGACACCGCCGACAACGGCGCCTACACGGTGGCGCTGCAGGCGGGGCAGGTGGTTGACACCAGCGGCAACGCCGTGGCGGCGAACGGAGCTCTAACCAGCTTCAACGTCGTGGTGCCAGTCACCCCGCCGCCCACGAGCATCGGCGAGACCTTCCGGGTCGAGGCCGAGACGCTGACGCTGCAGGGGTTTGTCGCCACCGCCAACGGCCACGCCTCGAACGATGCCTTCATCCAGGCGCCGGGCAGCGGGCCGAATGTCGCCAGCCTGGTCTTCGCCGAGGCCCCGGGCACCTACCAGATCACCGTCGGCCATTACGACGAATCCGACGGCAACTCGGTGCTCAGCCTCATGGTGAACAACGAGGTGCGCGAGACCTTCACCTGGAACCTGAATGCCGGGGACGCGATCGCCAACACCTCGTCCTTCGCCGAGCACAGCTTTGCCGCTGTGACGCTGGCGGAGGGGGACGTGGTGGCCATCACGGGTGTGCCCAACGGCGGCGAGCCGCTACGGGTGGACTACCTCGACTTCACGCCGGTGGAAGGAGGTGGGGAGCCGGTCGAAGACCTGCAGGCGCCCACGGTCAGCGCCGTCAGCGCGGCGGGCATCGGTGTCGGGGGTGGCAACTCCACCACGGTAACGGTGACCTATGCGGACAACGTTGCCATCGACGCCTCGAGCATCGACGTGAGCGACATCACGGTGACCGGCCCGGGCGGTGCCCTGTCGGTGACCGGGGTGAGCGTCAA